>NZ_JAQGKL010000148.1 GCF_028290105.1 Methylobacterium sp. | reverse complement strand
GAGGCCCTGGCCGAACATTTCCAGGCGCAGGGCGCGCAGTGGCTCGGCGACTGGCCCGAGGAGATGCGCCGCAACGGCACCGAGGCGGTACACGCCTTCGCGCGCGAGCACGCCGAGGCCGTGACCTACCACATCTGGCTGCAATATCTGGCCGACCGGCAGCTGGAAGAGGCGTCGACGACGGCGCTCGACACCGGCATGCGCCTCGGCCTCTACCGCGACCTCGCAGTAGGCGCCGATCGAGGCGGCTCCGAGATCTGGTCGCATCCCGAGCGCTTCGCCAACGGCGTCTCCATCGGCGCGCCGCCGGATCTGCTGGCGCCCAAGGGCCAGGATTGGGGGCTTCCGGCCTTCCATCCCCTGGAGATGGAGCGGGATGGCCTCGCGGCCTTCCGGGCGCTCGTCGTCGCGAACATGCGCCACGCCGGAGCGATCCGCATCGACCATGCCTTTCAGTTGGCGCGCCTCTTCCTGATCCCGGTCGGGCGTTCGGCCAAGGAGGGCGCCTACGTGGCGATGCCCTTCGAGCCGATGCTGGCCGTCCTGCGCCTGGAGAGCCACCGCGCCAAGTGCCTCGTCATCGCCGAAGACCTCGGCACCGCGCCGGAGGGATTCTCCGACGCGCTGATGCAGGCCGGCATCCTGAGCTACCGTATCCTCGCCTTCGAGCGCGAGCAGGGCGCCCGCTTCAAGCCGCCGGCTGCCTATCCGCGCGACGCGCTCACCGCCATCACCACCCACGACCTGCCGACCTTCGTCGGCTGGTGGCGCGGGGTCGACACCGACACGCGCCAGGCGCTCGGCCTCTACGATTCCGAGCGGGCCGAGTCCGAGCGGCGCGAGCGCGTCGACGAGCGCCTACGCCTCACCGAAGCCCTGGCCAGCGAGCAATTGCTTCCGAGCTACGACGTCCCGGAGGTCGTGCCCTTCGAGGCGGCCGCGCGCTACCTCGGCCGTGCCCCCTCCATGCTGACGGCCGTGCAGTACGAGGACGTCGTCTCCGAATTATCCCAGGCCAACGTGCCGGGCTCGACGGAGGGCTACCCGAACTGGCGGCGCAAGCTCGACCGCACCCTGGAGAGCATCGCCGCACCCGGGGGACCGCTGGCCAAGCTCGCCGCCTCGCTCTCGGCGGAGGATCGTGGTCCGCGCTCCGGCGCCGCGCGCCTCGCCTCCGCGCCGCCGCGCGCGACCTACCGCCTGCAGTTCCACAAGGATTTCACCTTCTCGGACGCGGAAAAGATCGTTCCGTATCTGGCCAAGCTCGGCATCAGCCATGTCTACGCCTCACCCATTCAGAAGGCGCGGCCTGGCTCGACTCACGGCTACGACATCGTCGACCACTCGACCATCAACCCTGAGCTCGGCGGCGAGGAGGGTTTCGTTCGCTTCTCGGAGGCGCTGCACGGCGCCGGCCTGAAGCTTCTGCTCGACATCGTGCCCAACCACATGGGCGTCGGCGGCGCCGACAATCCGTGGTGGCTCTCCGTGCTGGAATGGGGTGGCCTCTCGCCCTCGGCCAACGCCTTCGACATCGACTGGTCGCGGCTCGGTGCCAACAACAAGCTCGTGGTGCCCTTCCTCGGCGAGCGCTACGGTGAGGCCCTCGAAAAGGGCACCCTCGCGCTGAAGTTCGATCCGGCGAAAGGCGCGTTCAGCGTCTGGCACTACGAGCACGAATTCCCGATCTGCCCGCAGCAATATCCCACCATCCTCAACCGCTCCCTCGCGGCCCTCGGCGACATCGAGGACGCCGCGGCCCTCGAAGTGCTGGGCATCTCCGAGCGCCTGCGCCTCATGGGCGAGGAGACGAGCGACGAGCGCCGACGCGCATTCCCGGCTGAGGCCGAGGAATTGAAGGAGCGCCTGGTCGAAGCCGTCCATGCGTCGCCGGCCATCGCGGCGGCGATCGAACGCACCCTGAAGCTCCTGAACGGCGCCAAGGGGCACCCCGACAGCTTCGGCCCGCTGCACCGCCTCCTGGAGCAGCAATCCTACCGCCTCGCCCATTGGCGGATCGCCGCCAGCGACATCAATTACCGCCGCTTCTTCGACGTGAACGGCCTGGCCGGCTTGCGCATCGAGAAGTCGGACGTGTTCCAGCGCTCGCACGAGACGATCTTCCGCCACATCGAGGCGGGCCGGATCGACGGTCTGCGCATCGATCACATCGACGGTCTGGCCGACCCGCTCGGCTATGCCCGCGCGCTTCAGGCCGCGATCGGACCCGGCTTCTACGTGGTGGTCGAGAAGATCCTCGAGCCCGGCGAGCGCCTGCGTCCCTGGCCGGTCGCCGGCACCACCGGCTACGACGTGCTCAACCAGCTCGACGGCATCCTCGTCGATCAGGGCAAGCGGACCGAGATCGCCGCGCTCTACAAGGACCGGACGCAGTTCGACGAGCCCTACAAGTTCATGCTGCGGGCGGCCAAAGCCGAGATCCTGGAGATCAGCTTCGCTTCGGAACTGGAGGTGATGACCTCCGACCTCAAGGCGGTGGCGGATGCGGACCGGCGCACCCGCGACTTCTCGGTCAACGCCATCCGTCGAGCGCTGATCGAGATCATCGCGCGCTTCCCGACCTATCGCAGCTACCTGCCGGGCGATCTCGACGAGAGCGACGTCGAGGACGAGGACATCCGCTTGATCGAGACGGCGGTGAAGAAGGCCAAGCGCTGGAGCGTCCTGCCGGACCGCTCGGTGCACGACTTTGCCGCCGACGCCATGCTCGGTCGCATCGACGTGACCGGTCCCGGGCGACCCGACCCCGAGGTGATCCTGCGCTTCCGCCGTCGCTTTCAGCAGCTCACCGGTCCCGTCATGGCGAAAAGCCTCGAGGACACGCTGTTCTACCGCTTCGCCGAGTTGCTCGCCCTCAACGAAGTCGGCGGCGATCCCGGCGAGTACGGCATCGACGCGGCGCATTTCCACGCCCTCCAGGCGGCCCGCGCCCGCGACTGGCCCAACGCCATGATCGCCACCGCGACCCATGACACCAAGCGCGGCGAGGATGCCCGTTCGCGCCTGCTGGCGCTGTCCGAAATGCCCGACGCCTGGGGCGAGGCCTGGGGAGTCTGGACCGCCCTGGCAAAGCCCCATCTCGGCACCATCGACAAGGCGCCGGCTCCCGATGCCAACGACCAGTGGATGTTCTTTCAGGCCATCCTCGGGGCTTGGCCGCTGGAATTGCTGGACCGTGACGAGTCCGTCGCGATCGAGGATTTCCGCCAGCGGCTCGATGCCTACGCGGAAAAAGCGTTGCGGGAATCGAAGCGCCGTTCGAGCTGGGTCAATGTCGACGAGGCCTACGAGGGCGCCGTGCACGCGCTTTTCGCCAAGCTCATCGCGCCGGGCTCCGAGTTCCTGGCGCGCCTGCGGCCGTTCGCGAAGCGGCTGGCGCATCTCGGCATGATCGCGGGGCTCGGTCGCACCGTCCTGAAGGTGACGCTGCCGGGCCTGCCCGACACCTACCAGGGCACCGAGTTCTGGGACTTCTCCTTCGTCGACCCTGATAATCGTCGTCCGGTGGATTATCCGGCCCTGACCCGCGCCCTGGAAGAGGGAGCACCCGCCGCCGATCTCCTGGCGCACTGGACCGACGGACGCGTCAAGCAGACGACCCTCGCCCGGCTCCTCGCCGATCGGGCCGAGCGCCCGAGCTTCTACGCCGATGCCGATTACCAAGCCCTGCCGGCGACGGGGCCGAAGGCCGGCCATGTCATCGCATTCACACGTTCCGATGCGACGACGGGGGAGGGCGACTTGGTCGTGGCCGTGCCGCGCCTCGTCTCCGGCCTCGTCGGGGACGCGGTCTGGTCCGGGTCGGCGTATGCGGGCACCAGCCTCGTGGTGACGCCGGGAACGGTCTGGTCCGACCTCGTCACGGGGGACGAGCTCGTCTCCGATGACGGCCGGATCGAACTCGGGACAGCGTTCGCGCGTCTGCCCTACGCGGTCCTGAAGCGGGTTCGCTGAGGACGCGGACATCCTCGCCTCCGCGTCCGGGGGCGAAACCATAGACGAGACGCGGGAACGGGATCGACCGTCCCCTCGACGTCTCACTCCGTGCGCCCCGCCCGACGCGGATTGCCGCCAGTCCGGTTGGGCACGGCGGCGCGCACGAACACACGAATGGAGAACGCATGAACGCACCGAGCCCCGCAACGACCGCCGCCCAGCGGACCGCCGCCGGTCAGGTGCCGCTTCCCGCCGCCCTCGCGCCCCGTGCCGAGGGGCCGCGCATCTACAATCTGTTTCCGCTCCTGGTCGGTCGGGTCTCGGCCTGGACAGCCGAATTGCCCCGTATCGCGGAACTCGGCTTCGATTGGGTCTATCTCAACCCGTTCCATCAGACCGGTGGATCGCGCAGCCTCTACGCGGTGGCCGATCCCGACCGTCTCGACGAGCGCTTCCGCGACCGGGACGGCACGTCCGACGACGAGCAGATTCGCCGCTTCTGCGCCGCGGCCTCCGCGCTCGGTCTCGGCGTGATGACGGATCTCGTCATCAATCACACGGCGATGGACGGCCCCCTGGCGTCCCAGCGCCCGGACTTGTTCCTGCGGGACGCGGAGGGCCGGATCGAGAGCCCTTACGCCGTCGACCCGGATGATCCGTCGATCCGTACCGTCTGGGGCGATCTCGCCGAACTCGACTACCATTCCGAAACGTCTCGGAAGGAGCTGACCGCCCTCTGGTCCGGCTACATCAACCGCCTTCAGGATCTCGGCGTCGGCGGTTTCCGCTGTGACGCCGCCTACAAGGTGCCGGCGGACGTCTGGCGTGACCTGATCGGGTCAGCCAAGGCCCTGGAGCCGGATTGCCTGTTCGCGGCCGAGACCCTCGGCTGCACTTTCGAGGAAGCGCAATCGACCGCCGGCGCCGGCTTTGACTACCTCTTCAACAGCTTCGCATGGTGGGACCTCAAGGCGTCCTGGGCGCTGGAGCAGTACGAGCGGCTGCGCGTGATCGCGCCCTCGATCGCCTTCCCCGAGAACCACGACATGGCCCGCCTCGCGGCGGACCGCGACGGCGATGCCGAAGCCATCGCCCGGCACTTGAAGGCGCGCTATGCCCTGGCGGCCTTCTACTCGGCCGGTGTGCTGATGCCGATCGGCTACGAGTGGGGCTACCGCACCGCGCTCCATGTGGTCGAAACGACGCCCGAGACCCGCGAATCAGGGACCGGCATCGATATCTCGTCCTACGTGACGGCGATCAACGCCCTGCGCGCCGAGCTCTCGGCGGCGAACGTGGAAGGGGCCCAGGCCCGCATCTCGTCGCCGGACGCGGCCTATGCCGCGCTCCTGCGCTTCGACACCGGCCACGGCGCGTCGGCCCGCAGCGCGACGCTCGTGCTCTACAATCCCACCGACGCGTCCGTGCCGGTGGAGCCCGGCGCCCTGCTGGCGCGCACCGGCGGCATGCTCGGCGATTTCATCGACCGCACGCCGGAGGCGGAGCCGATCGAGTTCCGGCCCGGCATCGCGCTGGCCCTGCAGCCCGGCGAGGTTCGGATCCTGGCCGCCGAGCGCGCCACCGCGAAGGCGACGCCAGAGCCGAGCACCCCGACCGGCGAGGGCCGCGTCGTCATCGAGGCGGTGATGCCCGAGCTCGACGGCGGGCGTTCCCCGGTCAAGCGCGTCGTCGGCGAGAGCGTGCACGTGACCGCCGACATCTTCAGCGACGGCCATGAGATCATCGACGCCGAGATCCTGTCGCGTGTGGTCGGTGAGACGGAGTGGCGCGCGGACCGCATGGTGTTCGTGGACAACGATCGCTGGGGCGGCCACTTCCCACTCCTGCGCAACGCCCGCTACGAATTCACGATCCAGGCCTGGCGCGACGGCTACTCGTCCTGGGTGCGCGATACCCTGAAGAAGCGCCAAGCCGGCGTCGATGTCCGGCTGGAGACCATCGAGGGCGTCGCGTTCGCGCTGAGCGCCGCGCAGAATGCGGGCGGACCGGACCGCGACCGGCTCAAGGCCCTGGTCTCCGAGCTTGAGGCGCAGGAATCCGGCTCGGGCGCGCAGCTCGACTTGATGCTGGCGCCCGCCAATGCCAGCCTGATCCGGCGCCATGCGCCCCGCAACGATCTCTCGCGCTATCCGGTGAACGTGCCGGTGATCGCCGATCGCCTCGCGGCCCGGTTCTCGGCCTGGTACGAGATCTTTCCGCGTTCCCAGTCGATGGACGTCAACCGGCACGGCACCTTCGACGACGTCATCCGGCGCCTGCCCGAGATCCGCGAACTCGGCTTCGACGTGCTCTACTTCACCCCGATCCATCCGATCGGGAAGACCAACCGCAAGGGCAAGAACAACACGCTCAAGGCGCTGCCGGGCGATGTCGGCTCGGTCTACGCGGTGGGCTCGGAAGACGGCGGACACGAGGCCGTGCATCCCGACCTCGGCACCCTCGATGATTTCCGTCGTCTCGTGGCGGCAAGCCACGCCTACGGCATGGAGGTCGCGCTCGACTTCGCGATCCAGTGCTCACCGGACCATCCCTGGATCAAGAACCATCCGGAATGGTTCGAGTGGCGCCCCGACGGCACCCTGAAGTTCGCCGAGAATCCCCCGAAGAAATACGAGGACATCTCGAACGTCCATTTCTACGGCGGTGCGTTGCCCTCGCTCTGGATCGAGCTGCGCGACATCGTCATGGGCTGGGCCGCACTCGGCGCCCGCATCTTCCGGGTCGACAACCCCCATACCAAGCCCATTCCGTTCTGGGAGTGGATGATCGCGGAGGTGAACGCGCGCTATCCCGACGTGATCTTCCTGGCCGAGGCCTTCACCCGGCCGAAGATGATGAAGAAGCTCGCCAAGGCCGGCT
>NZ_JAQGKL010000138.1 GCF_028290105.1 Methylobacterium sp. | reverse complement strand
CGCCGCCGTGGCGTGCCTGGAGTGCCCGCACGGTCTCGGGCCCGGCGCTGCTGGCGATGAGGATCGGCCCGGCGCCGATGCGCTCGCCAGCCCAGGCGAGCGCCGCCTCGATCTCGGCATCGCCTTCGAGGAGGCGTTCGGGGTCGAGGCGCCACACCGGCATCAGGGCTTGCGCCGCCGCGATCTGGCCGAGCGTCGCCTGCGAGCAGCTGCCCGCGAGGCAGGCGGCCAAGCCCCCCACCGGCGGGCCGAGATCCGCCGCGTCGGCGGACGCGGCCGCCCGACCGGCCGAGACCAGGGCGCGGGCAAGGCCGAGGCCGAGGCCGGAGGCACCCACCGAGACGCGGTGGCGCAGGGCCGCTTTGCCCAGGGTCTCGAGATCGGCCTCCACCACCGCATCCGCGATGGCGGCCCCCGCGCCCTCGGCGGCCAGCGCTTCGAGACGGGCGGCCACGGCCTCGGCCCCCCGTGCCACGGTGGCGAAGTCGACGAGGCCCACCGGTGCCGCGCTCTGGCGGGCCAGCACCCGCACGAGGTTGGCGTCGCGCATCGGGTTGAGGGGATGGTCCTTCAGCGGGCTCTCGTTGAGCGGCAGCGCGCCGACGAAGAGGTTGCCCTGGTAGACGGTGCGGCCCGTCTCCGGAAAGGCGGGGGTGACGAGGGCGATGGCCTCGCCCGCGTCGCCGCGCAGGGCGTCAAGGACGGGGCCGATATTGCCCTGGTCCGTCGAGTCGAAGGTCGAGCAGATCTTGAACAGGACGTGGCCGGCGCCCTGCCGGCGCAGCCAGGATTCGGCGGCCCGCGTGCGCGCCGCCGCCTCGGCGGCGGGGATCGAGCGGCTCTTCAGGGCCACCACCACGGCGTCGACGTCCGCGAGCGGGAGGTCGTCGGCGGGGACGCCGATGGTCTGCACCGTGCGCAGGCCCGCCTTGGTCAGCGTGTTGGCGAGATCCGAGGCGCCGGTATAGTCGTCGGCCACCGATCCGAGGGCGAGGCTCATCGGGACGTCTCCCGAACCTGAGACGCCCGGTAGGGCTCGAACCAGCCCAGGCCCTCGGCGGTGCCGGCGGCCGGGTTGTACTCGCAGCCGACGAAGCCGGCATAGCCGAGCCGGTCGAGCTCGGCGAACAGGAAGGCGTCATTCATCTCGCCGGTGCCGGGCTCGTGCCGGGCCGGCACGCTCGCGGTCTGGACGTGCCCGACCATCGGCATCAGGGCGCGCAGGCGGGTCGTCACGTCCCCGTGCAAGATCTGGCAATGGTAGAGGTCGAACTGCAGCTTGAGGTTCGGCAGGCGAAGCTCACGGATCAGGGCGGCCGCCGCGTCGAAATCGGCGAGGAAGTAGCCCGGCATGTTGCGGGCGTTGATCGGCTCCAGAACGAGGTCGAGGTTTTCGCGAGCCACCCGCTCGGCCGTCCAGGCCACCGCGCGGCGGTAGGCGCTCTTCGCCTCTGGGTCGGCGGCATCCGCCATGCCCGCCATGAGGTGGAGCCGGGCGACCCCGGTGGCCCGGGCGTAGGCGAGGCCCATCTCGACGCCCGCCTGCATTTCTTCAAACCGGTCCGGCAGGGCGGCGAGGCCGCGCTCGCCGGCCGCCCAGTCCCCCGGCGGCAGGTTGAACAGGGCCTGGGTCAGGCCGTGCCGCTCCAGGCGCTCGGCGATGACGTCCGCCGGATGATCGTAGGGGAACAGGAACTCGACAGCGGTGAAGCCCGCATCCGCCGCGGCCGCGAAGCGGTCGAGGAAGGCATGCTCGTTGAACATCAGGGTGAGGTTGGCGGCAAAGCGCGGCATGGGCTCGGTCTCTCCTCAGGCCTTGGGCGACGGCAGGGTGACGCCGGCCACCTGCGCGTAGAGGCGAGCCAACGAGGCATCGTCGTCCCGGCCCATGCCCGAGCCGGACGCCATCAGGAACATCTGCAGGGCGGCGGCCGCCACCGGGACCGGGTACTTCTCCGCGCGGGCCATGTCCTGCACGATGCCGAGATCCTTGACGAAGATGTCGACCGCGCTTTTCGGGCTGTAATCCCCGTCGAGCACGTGCGGCATGCGGTTCTCGAACATCCAGGAATTTCCGGCGGATGCGGTGATGACCTCGTAGACCTTGGCGAGGTCGAGGCCCTGCTTGGCGGCAAAGCTGATCGCCTCGCTGGCGGCGGCGATGTGGACCCCGGCGAGCAGCTGGTTGATCATTTTGAAGGCGGCGCCCTGCCCGGCCGCGTCGCCGAGTTCGTAGAGCTTGCCCGCCATGGCGGTGAGCGCCGGCCGGGCCGCGTCGAAGGCCGCCTTGGTTCCCGACGCCAGGAAGGTGAGTTCGCCCTCAGCGGCGCGGGCGGCGCCTCCGCTCATCGGGGCGTCGAGGTAGTGCCGCCCGGTCTCTTCCAGCCGGGCGGCGAGGCGTCGCGCGATGGCCGGGTCCATGGTGGCGGAGGAGACGAACACCGCGCCCTTTCGCATGGTCGCGGCGGCGCCGTCGGGCCCGAACAGCACGGCCTCGGTCTGGGCGGCGTTGACGACGACGCAGACCACGACGTCGGCGCCCTCTGCCGCCGCCGCCGGGTTCTGCGCCGCTTGGCCGCCGCTCGCGGTGAAGCGCGAGACGGCCTGCGCGTTCACATCGCAGGCCGCCACCGTGAAGCCGGCGCGGAGGAGCGAACCGGCCATGCCGGCGCCCATGGAGCCGAGGCCGATCACGGCCGCGCGCGGGGTCGCAGTGTCGATGCTCATTGGGGGACCTGTTCGATCAATTGTCGGGGCAGGGATCCGGCGGCGTGGACGCCGCCGGTCTGCGGTCTCAGCGGTTGACCACGTGCTTCGGGGTGACGAACACGCAGACCGAGCCGATCACCAGCATCACGGCGAGCGCATACATGCCGGCGGCGGTGCTGCCGGTGGAATCGCGCAGGGCGCCGATGACGTAGGGGCTGGCGAAGCCCGCGAGGTTGCCCACCGAGTTGATCAGCGCGATGCCGGCGGCGGCCCCCGCGCCGCTCAGAAACGCGGTGGGGAGCGACCAGAACAGGGGCGCGCAGGTGAGCACGCCGCCCGCCGCCACGGAGAGCGCCGCGATGGCGACGACCGTGCTGCCGGTGCTGGCGGCGACCACGAAGCCCACCGCGCCGCAGAGGGCCGGCACGATGAGGTGCCAGCGGCGCTCGCGCATCCGGTCGGCGCTGCGGCCGAGCAGGATCATCACGAAGACCGCGAACAGGAACGGGATCGCGCTGACGAGGCCGATGTTGAGGTTGCCCTGGACGCCCGACGCCTTGACGATGGTGGGCATCCAGAAGGTCAGGCCGTACTGCCCCGTGACGAAGGAGAAGTAGATCAGGCTCATGAACCAGATCCGGCCGTTGCGGAACACGGTGGCGATGGAGTGCGGGCTCGCCTCCTTGCCGGCGCCGTCGGCGGCGATGTCGCGCTCGATGACCTGCTTCTCGGCCGGATTCAGCCACTTGGCCTCCGAGGGGCGGTTGTCGAGGTAGAAGAACACGGCGAGCCCCACCAGCACCGCCGGCACCGCCTCGATCAGGAACATCCACTGCCAGCCCGAGAGCCCGTGCGTGCCGTTGAAGCTGTCCATGATCCAGCCGGACAGCGGGTTGCCGAAGATGCCCGAGACGGGAATGGCCGACATGAACACGGCGATCACCCGGGCGCGGCGATGGGCCGGGAACCAGGTCGTCGTGTAGAGGATCACGCCCGGATAGAAGCCGGCCTCGGCGAGGCCGAGCAGGAAGCGCATGATGTAGAACGAGGTCGCCGAGTTCACGAACACGAACCCGGCGGAGATGATGCCCCAGGTGATCATGATGCGGGCGATCCAGACCCGGGCGCCGACCCGGTGCAGGATGACGTTCGAAGGCACCTCGAACAGGAAGTAGCCGATGAAGAACAGGCCGGCGCCGAGGCCGTAGACGGTCTCGCTGAAGCCCAGCTCCTGGGACATCTGCAGCTTGGCGAAGCCCACGTTCACGCGGTCGAGATAGGCGACCACGTAGCAGAGCATCAGGAACGGCACGAGCCGCCAGAACACCTTGGTGTAGGTCTGTTGGACGAAACTCGATGCAGGCGCGTCGGCGCCCCGCGCGGTTGCGGCTGGCACGCTCATGTTTCCTCCTGCCGGCGCCCGCGTTGCGAAGCGTCGTTTTGGCGTTGCAGCATTTTATCATGGCGTTGCTCGTTTTGGCAGCGCTTGCATCTTGCATAACAGGCGTTGGCAGCGCTGCCAATCTGATTGTTGCCGGTATCTAAGCTTGCTATGGCGTGTGACCGCGCGGAGTGCCGGGTGTAGGGGACGACCGTGCCGATGAACGTCCATGAGCCCGAACACGCGCCCGAACGCCGGCTCGTGACCCTCTCCGACGTCGCCCGCGCGGCGGGGGTGGGCGAGAGCACGGTCTCGCGCGTCCTGCGCAACCAGGGCTCGTTCTCGAAGCGCACGCAGGACCGGGTCGCGGAGGCCGTGGCCCGCCTCGGCTACGTTCCGAACCGGCTCGCCGGCATGCTGGCGGGCTCCGGCACCACGGCGGGGGCGAAGCTGGTGGGCATCATCATCCCCTCGCTCACCAACATCGTGTTCCCCGATCTCCTGCGCGGGGCCAATGCGGCGCTGGACCGCGACGGTTTCCAGAGCGTGATCGGGGTCTCGGACTACGACCCGGAGCGCGAGGAGGCGCTGATCGGCGCCCTCCTCTCCTGGCGTCCCGCCGGGCTGATCGTCACCGGCCTCGAGCACACGGCGGGCGCGGTGGCGCGCCTGCGGGCGAGCGGCATCCGCATTGTCGAGATGATCGACACCGACGGCGCCGGCCTCGACATCGTGGTGGGGTTCTCCAACCGGAGCGTCGGCCGCGACAGCGCCCGCCACCTCCTCGGGCGGGGCTATCGCCGCATCGGCTATGTCGGCCACGACATCGGCCGCGATTTGCGCGCGGCCAAGCGGCTGGCGGGCTTCTGCGAGACCCTGAGCGAGGCCGGTCACCCGCTCGCCGAGCGCGAGATCGCCCCGGGCCCCTCCTCGGCGGCGGCGGGGCGCGCGGCCCTGGAACGCCTCCTCGCCCGCCGGCCGGACCTCGACGCGGTCTACTTCTCCAACGACGACATGGCGCTCGGCGGCTACTTCCACTGCCTGGCGCAACGGATCGCGGTGCCGGGGCGCCTCGCCCTGTTCGGTTTCAACGCCCTCGACATCGCCGCGGCGATGCCCCAGCCGCTCACCACCATCCGGACCCCGCGCCTGGAGATCGGCGCGGTCGCCGCCGAGCGCCTGGGGGCCGACGGGCCGCCGGAGGTGATCGACCTCGGCTACGAACTGATCCCCGGCGCCACCGCCTGAGATCCCCCCTCCCCCGTCCGGGTCAAGGAACGCCATGAGCGAGACCAAGCTTCGTGAACAGATCTGCCGGTTCGGGCGCTCCCTGTTCGAGCGCGGCCTGACCCCGGGATCGTCGGGCAACATCTCGCTGCGCCTCGACGACGGCGGCTGGCTGGTGACGCCGACGAACGCCTCCCTCGGCTTTCTCGACCCGGCCACGATCTCGCGCCTCGACGCCACCGGCGCCCTGGTCTCGGGCCACGCGCCCACGAAGGAGATCCCTCTGCATGCGGCGCTCTACGACAGCCGCACGCAAGCGCGCGCCATCGTCCACCTGCACTCGACCCACGCGGTGGCGGTCTCGATGCTGCCCGAGATCGACCCGAAGGCGGTGCTGCCGCCGCTGACGCCGTATTACCTGATGCGCGCCGGGGCCACCGCCCTGGTGCCGTATTTCCGGCCCGGCGACCCGGCGGTGGCGGATGCGATCCGGGGCCTGGCGGGCCGCTACGCCTCGGTGCTGCTGGCCAACCATGGCCCGGTGGTCGCCGGCACCACCCTGGAGAACGCGGTCTTCGCCACGGAGGAACTGGAGGAGACGGCCAAGCTCTACCTCCTCCTGCGCAACCTCAACCCGCGCCACCTGAGCCCGGGCCAGGTGCAGGATCTGGTGAGCCATTTCGGGCTGACGCTGCCGGAGCACGAGGGGCACGACCACGGGCATTGAGCGGGCTTCGGGCTGTCAGCGACCCCGGAATGATGGTGGAGGTCGTCGGCAACCGCCCTTCTTTCCATGAGAGGAAACCCGCGCCGACGTATCCCCCGCCTTGCGTGACATCCAACCGCCTAACCGGACGCCGCCGCGCCGCTCAGGCCGCCACCTCGATCTGCGCCGTCGGCAGCGCGGCGGCGATCTCGGCGGCGATGCCGGCCGAGGCGATGTTCTTGGACTTGGCCTCGATCTCGAAATCCGCCCACGCCATGTGACGGGTCACCAGCGCGTTCACCGCCCGGTTCCACATCAGGTCGGAATGGGCGGCGAGATCGCGCCAGTTGTGGCCCGCTTCCGTCAGAGCGCCGAAATCCGGAAGCGCATCGGGCGCGTGCCCGTCGAGCAAGCCCTCGCGCGAGACGCTGATATGCGCCACCGGTCGCACTCCGCGCCAGGATTCGCGGACCCGCGCCACGCGAGGATCGTCGGGTTCGATGTACTGCCCCCGGCTCTCGACCCAGTGATGGTGCAGGTCGAGCACCACCGGCACGACGTCGGCGAGGCGCAGCACCGTGTCGAGCCCGAAGAAATTCTCGTCGTTCTCCACCGTGAGGAGGTCGCGCGCCGTCCGCGAGAGCCGGGGCAAGCTGGCGCGAAAGCCCTCTACGCCGGGGTCGCGTGCGCCGACGTGGATGTTGATGTGCGCTCCCTGCGGGTGCCAGCCCGCGCCGTAGCCGAGCATGGCCATGAGCTCGGCGTGGTGCTCCAGTTCCTCTATGCCGTTGCGCTGGGCTGCCGGGTTCTGCGAGGCGATGACGCAGAAGGGGCCGGGATGGAAGCTGAGGCGCACGGCCCCGTCGCGCGCGATGGCGCCGATGCGGGCGAGGCCGTCTTCGACGAGGCGGCGCATCTCGGGTTCGGCATAGATGTCGGCCGCCACCGCGTGGGTGTAGCCGGGCAGCACGTTGCTGGCGATGCGCAGCAGGCGCTCGATCGGCGGCCGGGCCGCGACCCAGGCCACCTGGCGCTCCAGGGCGCCGAGGTTATGGCGCACCAGGCCCTCGATCTTGGCCCGGCGCGCGGCCGGCGCCAGCGTCTTCAGGTGGGCCATGGTGGCGTGGGTGAGGTTCATCTGCAGGGTCGCCTCGCGGGCGGCCTTCAGGGTCTTGAAGGTCTCTGGCGGGGCATCGAGGATGAACTTGCAGCAGAAGCCGAGGCGGGGCGCGGGATCGGGCATGGGATCGGGCTTGAGGTCGGACTTGCTTTCGGTCATGGGGCGACAACGCGGGCCGGCGCGTTTGGTGCGCGGCCGGAACCGGCGCCCCGCGCGCGCGCGTTGCCCTCCCGCCGATCCACGCGCTGGCCCTCTTGCCGGCCCTCCTTGCCGGCACCGGAGCCTCCGATGGATTCCAAACTCGCCGATCAGGTCCGGCACGCGGCCGACCTCGCCCGCCGCCTGACCCTGGCCTACCCGAAGGGCACGCGCCGGGACGACTTTCCCTTCGCGGTGGTGGCCGCCTTCGACGCCGACATTCGCGGGCGCGTCGAGCGCGACCGCCGGATCGAGGACGAGCGCGACCGGGTGCTCATCGCGGCCGTCAATTTCGCCGAGACGCCGCCCGACGACGAGCCCGAGGCGATCGCGCCGGCCCGGCACGCGCTGATCGCGGCGATCGACTACCTCGAACAGGCGGTCCTGCGCTTCGGGATCGTCAACCGCGAGGGCGCACGCCTCGGCTACGGCGAGGCCGGGCAGCGGGTCGCGGCCTCGCGCTGAATTTGTGATGTCGCTCCTTGGGAGCGACGAGCCGGCCCGGGCGTTATCCCGGCCCGCCGACGCGCGATCGCCGGCCCGTCCCCACCAGCGTGGTCCCGTTCCCGATGCGTCGCCTGTTTCCCGTCTTCATCGCCACCGCCGCCATCCTGGCGGGACTGATCCTGTTCGCCTTCGTCAAGCACGGCGACACCGCCCACACCCAGCCGGTGCCCGAAGCCGGCGCGAGCGCCCGCTGATGCCCCGCTGGCTGCCCCTGGCGGGGGCCGGGCTGCTCGCCATCCTGGTGGTGATCGGCCTCGGCCTGTGGAAGTTCGAGCGGCTGCAGGAAGCCCGCATCGAGAATGGCGGGCGCCCGGCGATCCCCGCCTGCGCCCCCGACCGGGTCGGCGAGACGGGCCTGGCGGCCAATTGCCCGGGCACCGCCTTCCCGCCCGCCAAAGCTCCCTGACCGGCGCGCCCTGACGCCGGGGCGCGGGTTCAGATGCCGCCCGCCTCCACGGCATCCGCTTGCTGGCGGTCGACCTCGTCGCGGATGCCGCGTCCGGCCATCAGGATCTCGGCCAGGAAGGCGCAGACGGCGGCCACCGTGCAGATCAGGGCGATGCCGAAGCAGGCGAACAGGATCGAGGCCGTGGCGGCGTCGCGCAGGGCGCCGACGAACAGGGTCAGCACGGCGAAGCCGGTCATGACGGCGCCCGTGGAGGCGAGCACGACCGCGATGTCCAGCATGAAGGATCGGCGGCGCAGGAACGAGAGCTGCCGGGACAGGCGCCCGGCCTCCTGCGGATCGGCGCTGCGCAGGCCGGTGGCCGCGGCGTCGACCTTGTCGGCGACCCGGCCGAGGCGGGTCGAGAAGACGTTGAGGAGCGTCGCCAGCGCGGTGAGCAGGAAGGCCGGCGCCAGGGCGATCTGGATGACGTGGGCGATGTCGTCGGGGGCGACGACCGTCGTGGCGGCTGAGAACGGCATCGCGGCCTGATAGGCGAGGTTGATGGCCGGCGAAACCCGCGATCGCGTCCTCAGAGATAGTGGCGGAACACCACGTGGTCGTCGCTTGCCCGCTGGATCGCGGGCTCGCCCGACGCGTCGGCGGCCCGGCAGGTCGTCGCGGCGACGGGGGCGAGCATCGCCAGGAGGCTGAGGAGCCAGCGGAAGGGACGGGCTGCGATCATGGGAAACACCTCGACCGGATCTGGGGCGGATGGGGTCACATCGTCGTGATGGCGTCACCTGCGCGTCGGCGAACCTCGGCTCTCCCGTCATCCGGTATCCCGCGTGCGTCTGGCTGTGCTCCGACGCACGCGGCCGGTCCGAAGCCAGACCGGGCCTACTGGTTTCCGATCGACGGGCCGCCGGCCGCGCCGCCGGTGCCGGGCGGTCCGGCGGTGGGCGTGCCGCCGATGTTCACGCCGGGCGTGCTGCCGGGCACGGATGCCGGGCTCGGGTTGCCCGGAACGCTCGGGGCGGGGCGCAGGCCCTGGTCCGTGTCGCGCGGGGTGGTGCCCGGCACCGAACGCGGGGGCGACACGCCGGTGTTGCCGGCGCCGCCGGTGGGCGCCAGGGTCTGGGCCTGCGCGGAGGCCGCCAGGGACAGCGAGAGGGCCAGCGAGAGGGCGAAGGCCGTGGCGAGGGTTGTGCGCGTCATCGATCCGTCCATGCGGTTGCGGGGTGCTCACGCAACGGCCGGGGCGGGTTTAAGTTCGCGACCGCCTCCGTGGCGACGCCGGTCAGAACGCGAGCTTCATCCCCCCGACGACGTTGCGCGGCGCTCCGGCGAAGATCGACCCCGTGGTGCCGGCGAGCACGGCCGCGCCGTTCTGGAGACCCGTCGTGGCGCTGAGCCCGTTGGCCAGGTTCTGGGCCGAGACGGCGTAGGTGGTGTCGAGGATGTTGCGCACCTCCGCGTAGAGGGTGAGGCGCTTGGCGTAGCCGCCCGTCAGCTCGGTGGCGTAGTGCAGGTTGGCGTTGAGGATGGCGTAGCCGGGTGCGCGCAGCTGGTTGGCGTTGTCGAGGAAGAAGCCGTCCTGCACCACGGCCTCGAGATAGCCGCCGAGGCCGGCGAGCGGCCCGGTGGGCTGGTCGTAGCCGATCCGGGCCAGGAGCTGGTGGGCGGGCACGCCCGGGATCGCCTTGCCGGCCCGGTCGAAGCGCTGCGAGAACCGCCCCGCGCTGAGCTGCTCGACGTAGCGGGTGTAGGTCTGGTCGTCGAAGGTGTAGGCGAGCACGCCCCGCCAGCCCGGCGCGAAGGCCCAGTCGGCGCCGACCTCGATGCCGCGATGCTCGGAGGCCGGGGCGTTGAAGGTGTAGCTCTGCAGGCCCGCCCCCGGTGATTGCGAGACGAGCTCGTTGCGGAAGAACTCCTGGAAGCCGGTCACGCTGACGCGCAGGGTCTCCACGGGGCTCCAGTCGAAGCCGAGGTCGAACCCGAGATTCTCCTGGGTCTGGAGCCCGGTGTTGTTGCCCGGAACGCCCGCGGCGGTGACGAACAGGTTGCTGGCGGCGGGCGTGGTGTAGCCCGTCGCCGCCCGGCCCCGGAACGCCCATTCGGCGTTCGGGCGATAGACCAGGGCGAGTTCCGGCGCGACGTTGCGGAAGCTGCGGTCGGCATCCGCCACCGTGGTGGTGCGCCCGGCCGCCGAATACCCGTAGGCGAAATTGCGTCCCATGATCGTGGTGGTCTCGGCGCTGATCCCGAGCACGCCGGTCCAGCGGTCGGACAGCGCGACCTCCGTTCGGGCCCGGCCGCCGAGATTCGACTGCACGGCACTCTGTTCGGCGGTGAGCGCGCCGAGCGCCGGCCCGTTGCCCAGGACCCGGTTGAAGGTGGTGATGTGGTTGTCGATGGTGTTGTAGGCCAGCGCCACGTAGCCGACCGCCGGCAGGCCGAACAGGTCGTAGCGCCGGGTCAGGTCGGTCAGGAAGTTCCAGGACGGATAGGAGCCGCGCGAGGAGGTCGTGTAGAACGGCTGGTCGAAGTTGCGCTCGTCGAAGCCGAGTTGCATGCGCCAGGTCGTCTGCGCGTCGATGTCGTGCTCGAGCCGTGCCGCCACGATGGTGCGCCGGTCGTTGCGCCCGAACGCGCCCTGCGCCGCGGTCACCGGCACGGTGGCGCCGAACGCGCCGTTGGCGAAGAGATTGGTCAGCGTGCAGCCCGGCGCCGCCGTGGCGGCGGTGGCGCAGCCGCGCTGGTAGGGGGTGATCCGGTACTGGTTCAGGGAGGATCGCGCCGGCAGGTCCGCGTCCACGACGTTGTCGATCACCTTGAGGGTGAGCCGGGTGTCGGGCGTCGGGGTGTAGCTCGCCAGCAGGTTGATCGTCTGGGTGTCGTA
>NZ_JAQGKL010000094.1 GCF_028290105.1 Methylobacterium sp. | reverse complement strand
GGACGAGGAGCCATTGCCCGGGCTGATGAAGAAGGTGCTGGCCCACGCCTTCGACCCGAAGCCCGAGCCGGTGAAAGCGGAAAAGCCCGGCCGGCCGAAGGCGATGCGGATGGTGGCCGACACGCCGATCTTCGCCGAGCCGGAGGAGGAGGCCCCGCCGCCGGTCCCCAGCTTCCGCCCGGTGCCCAAACCCGCGCCGCGCGCGGTCGCGGCGCCGTCGGCCGAGGACGGGGAGGGGGAGGGGTTCTTCGGGGAGCCGGAGGCGGCGGCGGCCCCCGCTGCGCGCAAGCGCGGGCGGCCGAGGACGCGTTCGAAATAGGGTAAAAGCGCCCATCCTCCCCCCACCGTGGGGGAGGGTGGTCGCGGAGCGATCGAGCCGGGACGAAGTCCCGCAGGAAGGACTCAGGCGGCCGAACCCATCGCCGCCCGCATCCGTCCGCGGAACACGTCGATCAGCACCGGCTTGCCGTCGCGGCTGGCGTGCCAGAAATCCCAGCCGTTGCAGGCCGGCAGGCCCTGCACCAGGGCGCCGATCTTGTGGATCGAGCCCGTGGCGGGCCCGGCCATCAGGGTGCCGTCCGGGCGTACCAGGGCGGTGTGACGCCCGCGTGCGTCGGTGAGCGTCTCGCCGGGGCGGATATGCCCGGCCTCGATCACGCTGAGGAAGGCGACGCGCGGTTCGGCGCGCTTGGTCGGCGCCACCAGCAGGGCGGCCTGGGAGAGGGGCTCGACGGCGTCGATGCGGGCGCGGGCGGCCTGCGCGTAGACCGTCTCGCGCTCGATGCCGATGAAGCGGCGCCCGAGGCGCTTGGCGACGGCGCCGGTGGTGCCGGTGCCGAAGAACGGGTCGAGCACGACGTCGCCGGGATTGGTCGCCGAGAGAAGGGTGCGGGCGAGCAGCGCCTCCGGCTTCTGGGTCGGATGGACCTTCAGCCCGTCGGCGCCCTTCAGGCGCTCGTCGCCGGTGCAGAGGGGGATGAACCAGTCCGAGCGCATCTGGACGTCGTCGTTGCCGCCCTTGAGCGCCTCGTAATGGAACGTGTAGCCCTTCGATTCCGCCGAGCGCGAGGCCCAGATCAGGGTCTCGTGGGCATTGGTGAAGCGCTTGCCCCGGAAGTTCGGCATCGGGTTGGCCTTGCGCCAGACGATGTCGTTGAGGATCCAGTAGCCGAGGTCCTGCAGCGCGGACCCGACCCGGAAGATGTTGTGGTAGGAGCCGATGACCCACAGGGTGGCGTTCGGCTTCATCACCCGGCGCGCGGCGGCGAGCCATTCGCGGGTGAAGGCGTCGTAGGCGGCAAACGTCGAGAACTTGTCCCAGTCGTCGTCGACGGCGTCGACGCGGCTCTGGTCCGGGCGCAGCAGCGAGCCCTCTCCGAGTTGGAGGTTGTAGGGCGGATCGGCGAACACGCAGTCGACGCTGGACGCCGGCAGGGCGTTCATGGCCGCGATGCAATCTCCGACGAGAATTTCATCCAGGGGAAGACGCTGGGCGGCGGGTACGAGACCCATCCGCGGCGCCGACACGGGTCGCCCGGTACGCGAGACACTTTTCCGGGCGACGGTGTCGGCAACCGCGGTACGCAGGGAAGCCATGGCTAAACACCGGTTACGCGACTGACCGGCAGACCTTGGCCCCGTTAACGTAAAGGCCGGGTTGCCGGGATGCGGACAAGGCGTCTCGAATTGGGGCTGCAGTTTTTGCCGGGTCGGTCGGCTTGCGTCGTTCCAGGCTCTCGCTCGACGCCGTCACAGTACTGGGCCAGATCCGCGTCGGTCTCTCGAAGATCAGTGGCCGAACAACGCCGCCGGCGGCCAGGGGCGCGATCGCGCGGTTGACACCGGTGCGCACACGCCGCCGTCGCGCCAAAACCGCCATCGAGAGAAAAATCGTGCCTTTGCGCCCCCTTCCGGCGGCACGCGGGGCAGGGTTTCGCTCACCGCATCGCTGGTTTCATCTCCTTGCACCCCGGCGTTGTGCCCGAGGGCTTCTGCGCGGGCCTGCAGACCAGCGTTTCCGCATCACAGCAATCCATCGCCACCAGGGGAATCGATGCGAATGTTGAACAATATCCCCACGCACAACCAGGGATTAAAGAATCGTTATAGCCTGAAAAAAGGCAAGCATCGCCACATTCGACAGGTCTCATTTTGGCCCCGATCTCACTCCTTTTGCCGGCCATCCGAAATAACAAAGGGAATGCGGATGACTATCAAACCTGTTCGTGGAGCCGCTGCCATCATCGGGACCGTCGCGACACTCGCCGCCGTACAGCCAGCCAGCGCCCAGAGCGGCGCCGCCTCCTGGTATGCGAGCGGCCACCGGACGGCCAATGGCGAGCGCTTCAACCCGAACGGGATGACCGCCGCCCATCGCAGCCTGCCGTTCGGCACCCGGGTCCGGGTCGAGAACAAGCGCAATGGCCGCTCCGTGGTGGTGCGCATCAACGATCGCGGCCCGTTCGTCCACGGCCGGATCATCGATCTGGCCAGAGGCTCGGCCCGCGCCCTCGGCATGGGCGGCACGACCTACGTCGCCCTGCACGTCGT
>NZ_JAQGKL010000070.1 GCF_028290105.1 Methylobacterium sp. | reverse complement strand
TGATGTTCCCCGACCTCGACTTTCCGTTGAGCGCCTTCGATCAGCGCTTCGTCGAGCGGCCTTTCGCCGACGGAAAGGCCAAGAACGTCAACATCCGGGGTGCCTCCGCCGCCCTGAAGGGCGCGGCCGGCACGCCGGAGGAGCAAGAGGCCCTGCGCCAGGTGCTGATCCGCTACCGCGCCTTCGCCGAAGGCCTCATCGCCCGGCACCTGCCGACCTATGCGGGCAAGGTCTCGCTCGCCGGCACATCCTACCGGCCCTTCGACGTCGACAAGCGAAAGCTGAGCTGGCGGCGCGACGACACCCGGCTGCACGTCGACGCCTTCCCGTCGAACCCGATCGGCGAGAAGCGCATCCTGCGCATCTTCCGCAACATCAACCCGAACGGGCAGCCCCGCCACTGGCGGGTCGGCGAGGATTTCTCCGCGATGGCGCAGAAGTTCCTGCCGCGCCTGCCGGGCTACTCGCCGCTCTCGGCGCGTCTGCTGGCAGCCCTGAAGATCACCAAAGCGCGGCGCTCGGAATACGACCACCTGATGCTGCACCTGCACGACGCCCTGAAGCAGGACCTGGCCTACCAGGAGACCGCGCCGCAGGCCGACGTGCACTTCGCCCCCGGCCAAACCTGGGTGACCTTCTCGGACCTCGTCATGCACGGGGCCATGGGCGGCCAGTACATGCTCGAGCAGACGGCCTACCTCGCGGTGGCCGACCAGGCCCGACCCGAGCGCAGCCCGCAGCGCCTCCTCGCCCAGGCGCTCGGACGGCCGTTACGCTGAACGCCCGTTCGGCGCCGAACGCGCCTCAGCCCCGTCCAATCCAGCCCGAGACAGTCCCATGATCCTCGAAATCGCGCAGATCGACATCAAGCCCGGCATGGAGGCGGAATTCGAGGCCGGCATCGCCAAGGCCTCGGCGATCTTCAAGGCCGCCAAGGGCTGCCGTAGCTTCGCGGTGCGCCGCTCCATCGAGAAGCCGCAGCGCTACCGCCTCCACATCGAATGGGAGACCCTGGAGAACCACACCGTGGATTTCACCGGCTCCGAGGCCTGGAAGGAATACCGGGCCATGGTCTCGCCCTGCTTCGAGGCGCCGCCCAGCGTGGAACACACCGAACTCGCCCTGCAGGCCTTCTGAAGGCTCAGCGGCCGGAGCCGCGCACCAGCATCTTGATGCGGTCGTCGAGGCGCCGCAGGCGCTGCCCGATCTTGAGGATGCTGCAGCTCTGGAGGGTTTCGCCAGCGAAGAAACCGAAGCGGGCTTCCCGGTCGCGACAGTCCATCACCGGCGGCAAGGCGACGGCGAGCACGAGCGGTCCGCCGAGCAGAAGCAGGTTGAGGAGAAGCGAGGTCTTCCAGCCGATGCGGAAGTCCCAGGCCGGGGCCTCCACGTTGCTGGCGCGCCGCCAGGTGGAACTGCGCGCCCTGCGGAATTCCTGCATCGTGGCCGAGTCGAGTCGCGCCGCCAATGCCCGTTCCCGGGCCTGGCTCCTGGCCTCCTCCTCGCTCGAAGCGTCCTCCGCGCCGAGCCGTATGTCGCTTCCGGCGATCGCGGCCGATCCAGGTTTCATTCCGACCTCACGTCCTGAACTTTGCCCAACGCAGGGAGACTGGCACCTCCCGGGCATCGGCGCGGGGGTGCGGAATTCTCGGTTTGGCCGCCGACATCCTCGGCTTGATCGACGACATTCTGAGATTGATCGACGACTCGGACCCTATCGGATGCTGTTGGCGACCATGCGAAGGTTGCCCTCGAGGGAGAGGACCCGAGAGCCGAGATCACGCCGGGCACAGGCCGTGCTGCGGACGACACCCGGTATCCAGGAGCCCTGTGGCGCACTCTGGCAATCCATCAGCAGCGTCGCGCCGAGCAGGATCGCCATCGGGCCGAGCATCAGCGTCAGCTTGAAGAGACGAAAAACACCGAAGCCGCGGCGCCGGGGCGGTGGCTCGCCACGCCCGCGTTGAGACCGCGTCGGCGCCGGCTCGTCCGGTTCGTCCTCCGGCATTTCCGGAGCGCCGAACTGGTCGCGATAATAGGTTTCGAGCTTACTGCGCTTCATCGGCCGGACGTCCGAGGATCCTCGATCGGGGATCAACCTGTGTCACGAAATCTCGATGATGTGTGACAAGGCCGGCCTAACGCTGCGCTCTCTGAGTGCAACAAGTTGGAAGAGTGGTTTCAGACATCTTAACGCCGGTCCGGCCGTTTTGACGGACACTCGTGACACGCCCCGGTGACAGCGCTGCCCGGACTGCGTACCTAGAGCCGACGTCCTTGATCCTACCCTTGAGCGATCCGCGCCCATGATCCAACGCCCTCTTCGCATCGGTACGCGCGGCAGCCCGATGGCCCTGGCCCAGACGGGCATGGTTCGCGACCAGATCGTCGCCGCAAATCCGGGGCTCCAGACCGAGATCGTGGTGGTCAACACGGTGGCCGACCGCATCCTCGACCGGCCCCTCTCGGAGATCGGCGGCAAGGGCCTGTTCACCAAGGAACTGGAACAGGCGCTCTACGCCGAATCCGTCGACGTCGCGGTCCACTCGATGAAGGATGTCGAGACCTGGCTTCCGGACGGGCTCGTCATCGCCTGCATCCTCGAGCGGGACGACCCGCGCGACGCCTTCCTGTCCCACAAAGCCAGCGGATTCGGCGAGCTCGCAGCTGGCGCGCGGGTGGGCACCTCGTCCCTGCGCCGGGCCGCGCAAGTCCTGATGCGCCGGCCCGACCTGCGTATCGTGCCCCTGCGCGGAAACGCCAACACCCGGATGCGCAAGCTGGAGGAGGGCACCTGCGACGCCACCCTGCTGGCGCTGTGCGGCCTGGAACGGCTCGGCATGGCCGACATGGCTCGCAGCGTCCTCTCCGTCGACGAGATGCTGCCGGCGGTGGCCCAGGGGGCGCTCGGCATCGAGTGCCGCGAGGCCGACACGGACGTGCGCGCCCTGCTCGCCCCCCTGGTCTCGGCGCGTGCGACGGCCGAACTCGCCGCCGAGCGCGGCCTGCTCGCGGAACTCGACGGCTCCTGCCGCACCCCGATCGCGGCGCTGGCCCGGATCACGGGGGACCGGCTCGACCTCGACGGCCTGCTGTTCCTCCCCGATGGCAGCGCCCATTGGGCTGTACGGCGCGAAGGCCTGGTGACGGATGCGGCGCGGATCGGGCAGGAGGCCGGCGCCGAACTCAAGCGGCTGGCGGGCGATACCTACGCCCGGCACCTTCAGTAACGGCGGATCCTCCCCGCCGCCCGGATTCATCCGGTGGCGTGAAGCGCCCGAGGCGGGAGTGTCCGAGGGACCTGTGTCTCCGACGGCGAGCGCATCAGCGCGCCGGCCAGATCGACCACGTCCTGGATGCGAAACGGCTTGCTGAGGAAGATGCTGCCCGATACGGCGCGCCGGTCGCTGCATCCCCCCGTCGAGGTGTAGATCACCGGCAGATCCGGATTGAGCGTGCGAAAGGCCTCCGCGACGGACCAGCCGTCGATCAGCCCCGGCAGGTTGATGTCGGTGATCAGCAGCGCGAGATCGCTACGGCGCGGCTCCGATCCCGCCTGCCGGATCGCCGACACCGCCGCCTCGCCGCTGGAGACCGCCATCACGCCGATCCCCTGCCGCTCGCACAGGCCCGTGAGCATGTCGAGAAGCAGGTAATTGTCTTCGACGATGAGGATTTGACGCTGTCGCATCGCTCGCACCAACTCTTTGCACGGCCGAATTAGTCCGATATTCGTTAAACACCAATCAACGGATGCAGTCTTTCCGTTACTCTGCGCGCCTGGATGCGCGCCACACATCTCTGGACCATGCCATGCCGAGTCTTCCGCCTGTACAGATGCCGCGGCCGGAAGAAAATAATTGCGCCGCTTTGGATTTTCCGCTGAATATTGCAGCATTCGAGGACGTGGGTCCGAGTGCTCGTGAGCGGGTTTACGATCCGCAGGCCCTCCGGGAACTGCAGGAGATTTTCGGCCGGCCCAAGCTGATGGACCTACTCGGACGCCTGAAGGTCGAAATCGCGCAGCGTTTGCACGCCCCCGCCACGGAACGCGCCGCTCTGGGCCAGGACGCCCACACCCTGCTGTCGGTGAGCGGCTCCCTCGGCTTCGTCGATCTCTCCCGGCGCTGCATGGAGATGGAGCAGGCCTTCCTGCTCGGCGCCGACCTCGCCACCCCCCTGGACGCCGCCCGCCTGGCAGCGGTGCAGGCCATCGCCGCCATCGACGCCCTGGAGGCCGGCGCCTGACGACCCGCGTCACGCACGGGATCCACGCCTGTTGCGGCCCGGCCACAGCTTGGCTGCAATCGACCCCGCGCCTCGGTTCGACGCGCGGCTGCCGCAATCCGGGCCGAGGGGACATGCCTGAACGGACGGCGCCGGATCGGACCTCTCCGGAGACTTGGTTCGGTCGCCGATAACGCTCCGTCAAGGTTGATGGAACCTTCGCTTAACCGAGTCCCACTAAGACCCGAGGTCGACGGGGCCCCGTGGGGGCCGCGCGCGGCGACGCCAGCGGCTTTCGCAAGGGCCCGTGGGTCTGCCCGAGGAGAAACAGGATCATGTCCATGATTGCGCGCTTCCGCGTGTTTCCGCTGGCGGCCGCCCTCTGCGCCGCCCTCAGCGTCGCCGCCTGCACCAACGACAAGGATCTGGCCGACGCCTCCGGGTTCGGCGGCGGCCTGAACGGCGGAGCCAACACACCAGGCAGCGCCCAGGACTTCGTGGTGAACATCGGCGACCGCGTGTTCTTCGAGTCGGATTCCACCGACCTGACGTCCACCGCCACCGCAACCCTCGACAAGCAGGCGAACTGGCTCCAGCGCTATCCGCGCTACACTTTCCTGATCGAGGGGCATGCCGACGAGCGCGGCACCCGCGAGTACAACTTCTCCCTCGGCGAGCGCCGGGCCCAGTCCGTGAAGGACTACCTCGCCTCGCGTGGGATCGCGGGCGGGCGGATCCGCACCGTCTCCTACGGCAAGGAGCGTCCGGTGGCGGTCTGCAACGACATCTCGTGCTGGTCGCAGAACCGCCGCGCGGTCACGGTCCTCGATCGCAGCGCCGGCTCCTGAGGGGTCTCCGATCGAATCCGGGCCCGACTTTTGCCGTGGAGGGGCGCCCCTGTTATCCAGCGCCCTTCCGCCAACCGATCACCGGTGACGAACGCCATGCTCCGCCGCCTTCTCCTCGCAACCTGCGCGTCCGCAGCCTGCCTCGTCGCCCCGGCGATGGCGCAGGACGCCTCTGAGTTCGTCGTCCGGCTGAACCGGCTCGAGAACCAGTCCCGCCAGACCGCCGGGCAGATCGAGACGCTGCAGCACGAGAACCGGCAGCTGAAGGAACAGCTGCGCAAGTTCCAAGAGGACGTCGAGTTCCGCCTGCAGGAAGCCAAGGGCGGCCGCCCGGGCGCGCCGTCGGGCCCCACCAATCCCTCCGGCACCAATCCTGGAGCGAAGCCGCAGAAGCGCAGCGACGCCTTCGATGCCGAGCAGAGTCCCGGTCGCCCGGGCGCGCCGATGCAGCTCGGCACCACCACGCCGTCGTCGGTCGCCGAGGCGCCCCGAGCGCGCAGCGTGCCGCCCACCGTTGTCGAGGCCGACGAAGAGGAGCCGGGCCTGACCCCGCCGGGCCTCGGCGGGCCGGTCGACCTCTCGCCGCCCACCCGCGTGCCGACCACGGGCGCCCTGGCGGCCCCCTCCCGGCCGCCGAGCGTCGCCTCCACCGGATCGGGCGACGCGCGGGCCGATTACGAGGCGGCCTACGCCTACATCCTCCAGCGCCAGTACGAGCAGGCCGAGATGGGCCTGCGCCAATTCATCCAGTCGCATCCGCGCGACACCCTGGTGCCGTCGGCGACCTACTGGCTTGGCGAGAGCTACCTGCAGCGCAACCGCAACCGCGAGGCGGCCGAGCAGTTCCTGAAGGTCTCCACCGACTACGCCCGCTCGGCCCAGGCCCCCGACGCCATGCTGAAACTCGGCGCCTCGCTCAACGCGCTCGGCGCCCGCGAGCAGGCCTGCGCGACGCTGGCCGAACTCGAGCGCAAGTTCCCCTCCGCCAGCGCCAGCGTGCGCCAGGGCGTGACGCGCGAGCAGAAGCGCGCGCGCTGCAGCGCCTGAACCCGGCCGATATCGCCATCGAGGGGGCTCTCCGGCCGTACCTCACGGGCACGGTCCTCCTCGCCGTCTCCGGCGGCCCCGATTCGACGGCCCTGCTGGCGGCCGCCGCCGAAATCCGCGCGCCTTGCGCGGTCCATGTGGCGACCGTCGACCACGGCCTGAGACCGGAATCCGCCGAGGAAGCGCGCGCGGTCGCCGCCTTGAGCGCCCACTTCGGTTTCCCGCACCGGACCCTCCTGTGGACCGGGACAAAGCCCGCGCGCGGCATCCCGGCGGCGGCCCGGGCGGCGCGCTACGCGCTTCTCACGGCCCACGCCTCCGCGATCGGCGCCGGAATCCTGCTCACCGGCCACACCCGCGACGACCAGGCCGAGACGGTGCTGCTGCGGCTCCTAGCGGGGAGCGGCCCGGCGGGGCTCGCCGGCATGCGGGCCGAGCGCGCACTGCCCGGCGGCCTTTGCCTCGCCCGACCCTTCCTGACGATCCCGAAGGCCGATCTCGTCGCCTATTGCGAGGCGCATGGACTCGCCTTCGCGCGCGACCCGTCCAATCACGACGATCGCTTCGCGCGGCCCCGCCTGCGCCGCCTGATGCCGATGCTGACGGGGGAGGGGCTCACCGCCGCGCGGCTGTGCCGGCTCGCCGAACGCTGTGCCCGCGACGGCGCGGCCCTGGACAGCGCCGCCGCCATCGCCTTCGCGGCGGCCCTCAGGGGTTCCCCGGAGGACCGCATCCACCTCGACGGCGCAGCGCTGCGGACTCTGCCCGACGCGATCGTGCTCCGGGTCGTCGGCCTCGGGCTGGAGCGGGTGAGCGCGGATGGGCCCGAGCGCCTCGCGCGCCTGGAGCGCCTCGTCCTGGAAGCGGTCCTGCCGGCCCTGCGGGCGGGCACGCCCCTGCGTCGAACGCTGCGCGCGATCCTGGTCGCGGTGACGCCCGCGGGTGACCTCGTCCTGTCTCCCGCGCCACCGCGCCGGGAGAGGGGCCTCGGACCCGCATAAGGGACGGCGCGGCCTTGCCGCAGGCGGCCGGACGGGACGGCCCGCGCATCGACTTGGCAAGGGGGGGCACGCTGCCTACATTGACTGGGAGCGTCAGGATCGACCCGCCCCATTTCGCGCGGCGGGCCCCGGCGCCTCCAGGGATTGATCGATGAACCCGAATTTCCGCAACTTCGCCTTGTGGGTCGTCATCTTCCTGCTCGTGCTCGCCCTCGTGACCCTGTTCCAGAACCCGGGTCATCGTGGTGGCGGCTCCGAGATCGCCTACAGCCAGCTTCTGAACGATGCCGATTCCGGCAAGATCCAGACGGTTGTGATCTCCGGGCAGGACGTCAGCGGCACCTATGTCGGCGGCGGCAACTTTACCTCCTACGCCCCCAACGACCCGAGCCTCGTGTCGAAGCTCCAGGGCAAGGGCGTGCAGATCACCGCGCGTCCGCCCTCGGACAACACGCCGTGGTTCATCCAGTTGCTCGTGAGCTGGCTGCCCATCCTGGTCTTCATCGGCGCCTGGATCTTCCTGTCGCGCCAGATGCAGTCGGGCGCGGGCCGCGCCATGGGCTTTGGCAAGTCGAAGGCCAAGCTCCTCACCGAGGCCTCTGGCCGCGTGAGCTTCGACGATGTCGCCGGTGTCGAGGAAGCCAAGGAGGACCTGCAGGAGATCGTCGAGTTCCTGCGCGATCCCCAGAAGTTCCAGCGCTTGGGTGGCCGCATCCCGCGCGGCGTGCTCCTCGTCGGCCCCCCCGGCACGGGTAAAACCCTGATCGCCCGGGCGGTCGCGGGCGAGGCCAACGTGCCGTTCTTCACCATCTCGGGCTCCGACTTCGTCGAGATGTTCGTCGGCGTCGGCGCCAGTCGCGTGCGCGACATGTTCGAGCAGGCCAAGAAGAACGCGCCCTGCATCATCTTCATCGACGAGATCGACGCGGTCGGCCGTCATCGCGGCGCGGGCCTCGGCGGCGGCAACGACGAGCGCGAGCAGACCCTGAATCAGCTCCTCGTGGAGATGGACGGGTTCGAGGCGAATGAGGGCGTGATCATCATCGCGGCCACCAACCGCCCCGACGTGCTCGACCCCGCCCTGCTGCGTCCGGGCCGTTTCGATCGCCAGATCATGGTGCCGAATCCCGACGTCGTCGGCCGCGAGCGCATCCTGCGCGTCCACGTCCGCAAGGTGCCCCTGGCGCCCGACGTCGACCTGAAGGTCATCGCGCGCGGCACACCGGGCTTCTCCGGCGCCGACCTCATGAACCTCGTCAACGAATCCGCCCTGCTGGCGGCCCGCCGCGGCAAGCGCATCGTCACGATGCACGAGTTCGAGGACGCCAAGGACAAGGTGATGATGGGTGCCGAGCGGCGCACCTTGGTCATGACCGAGGACGAGAAGCGGCTCACCGCCTATCACGAGGGCGGCCACGCCATCGTCGCCTTCAACGTGCCGGCCACCGATCCCGTCCACAAGGCGACGATCATCCCGCGCGGCCGGGCGCTCGGCATGGTTATGCAGCTGCCCGAGCGCGACAAGCTCTCGATGAGCTTCGAGCAGATGACCTCGCGTCTCGCCATCATGATGGGTGGCCGCATCGCCGAGGAAATGACCTTCGGCGCCGACAAGGTCACTTCGGGCGCCCAGTCCGATATCGAGCAGGCTACCCGTCTGGCCCGCATGATGGTGACGCGCTGGGGCTTTTCGCCCGAACTCGGCACCGTCGCCTACGGCGAGAACAACGACGAGGTGTTCCTCGGCATGTCCATGGGCCGCCAGCAGACGGTCTCGGAGGCCACCGCACAGAAGATCGACGCGGAGGTCCGCCGCCTCGTGGAAACCGGTCTCGAAGAGGCCCGCCGCATCCTCGGCGAGCACAAGGACGATCTCGAGGCGCTGGCGCAGGGCCTCCTCGAATACGAGACCCTGTCAGGCGACGAGATCAAGAACCTGATCGCCGGCCGGCCGCCGATCCGGGACTCGGGCGACGGTCCGACGACCCTGCGCGGTTCGTCGGTTCCCTCCGCCGGTCGTGGCCGTCCCCGCGGCAGCGACGGCCTGGAGCCGCAGCCGCAGGCCTGATCGGGCTTCCATCCCACCCAACCTCGACGTCGCGAGCCCGCCACTGGCGGGCTCGTTCGTATCAAGGCTCCGGTAACGCTACGACGCGAACACCCGTCAATCGCGCGGGTTTGCGCAACCGGATCTTCAGACCGGGGAGCGACGCTTAATCCCGAAGCATCATCCTCGATGATGCGGTTGAGGATTGCGTCTCGGGACGGACTCAGCTCCCCTGCATCGAGACCAGAAGACGGGACGCCAAGACGATGTCGCGCAAGTATTTCGGCACGGACGGCATTCGAGGTCGGGCCAACGGCGTCATCACGCCGGAACTCGCTCTCAAGGTCGGCCAAGCGGCCGGCTTGGTGTTTCAGCGCGGCGATTACCGTCACCGGGTGGTGATCGGCAAGGATACGCGGCTCTCCGGCTACATGATCGAGACGGCGCTGATCGCCGGCTTCACCTCCGTGGGCATGGACGTGCTGCAATTGGGCCCGATGCCCACGCCGGCGGTCGCCATGCTGACGCGGTCCATGCGCGCCGATATCGGCGTGATGATCTCGGCCTCGCACAACCCGTTCGAGGATAACGGCATCAAGCTGTTCGGCCCCGACGGCTTCAAGCTCAGCGACGAGGTCGAGCGCGAGATCGAGTCGCTGATCGACGGCGAGTTGCACAAGCGCCTTGCGGGCTCCCGCGATCTCGGCCGCGCCAAGCGCATTGAGAGCGTGCATGCCCGCTACATCGAGTTCGCCAAGCGCTCGCTGCCGCGCAACGTCACCCTGGACGGCCTGCGCATCGTGGTGGATTGCGCCAACGGCGCGGCCTATCGCGTGGCGCCCGAGACCCTGTGGGAACTCGGCGCGGAGGTCATCGCCATCGGCGTCGAGCCCGATGGCTTCAACATCAACCGGGATGTCGGTTCGACCGCGCCGGCGGCGCTGGCCGCCAAGGTCCGGGAGCTGCGCGCCGATATCGGCATCGCCCTCGACGGCGACGCCGACCGCGTCCTCATCGTCGACGAAAAGGGCCAATCGGTCGACGGCGACCAGCTCATGGCGGTGATCGCCCGCTCCTGGAAGGAGGACGATCGCCTGACCCAGCCGGGGCTTGTCGCCACCATCATGTCCAACCTCGGCCTGGAACGCTATCTCGGCGGCATCGGGCTCAGCCTTGCCCGCACGGCGGTGGGCGACCGCTACGTGCTGGAGCACATGCGCGAGCACGGCTACAACCTCGGCGGTGAGCAATCCGGCCACATCATCATGTCGGACTACGCCACCACCGGGGACGGACTGGTGGCCGCCCTACAGCTCCTCAGCGTGGTCAAGCGCCAGGAGCGCCCCGTGAGCGCGGTCTGCCACTGCTTCGAGCCGCTGCCGCAGATCCTTAAGAACGTGCGCTACCGTTCCGGCGAGCCGCTACGCGCCGACGCGGTGGTTACCGCTATCGCTCAGGCGCGCGAGCGCCTCGGAAATTCCGGGCGCCTTGTCATTCGCCCGTCGGGCACCGAGACGGTGATCCGCGTCATGGCCGAGGGCGACGATCGCAGCCTCGTTACGCAGGTGGTGGACGAGGTGGTGGATGCGGTGACCCGGGCCGCCGCCTGACGCGACCGATACGAACGCCGTCTGCGAACTCCGCAATGCGGGGTGCGGCTTCGCTTGATCGCCGGGTGGGCCCGGCGGATCCGGGCTCCGCTCCAATCGATCGGAGTGCGGATCAGATCTGGTCGTAGGCCGCCGAGACCACGCCGCGCCAAGCGGCGTGGAGGGCTGCCGTCAAGGTCTCCTCCTCGGTCTCCCACAGGTCGAGGCTGGTCCAGCCGCGCCGGCCCCAGGCGCCGTCCACCGCCGCGAACCGGTCCGGTTCGGCCTCGATCCACGCGGCCTGTTCCACCGGCTTCAGCCGCAGAACGACGCGCTCCTCGTCGACCCAGAGCGTCGCGAAGATCCGCCCGCCGACGCGAAAATCCGGGTGTCCGCTATGGGCTCCCTCGGTGACTTCGGGCAGGGCGGCGGCGAGGCGTCGGACATCGTCGGGCTTCATCGCCGGCATGCTAGGCGTATCGACCCGCCGATGCACCCGGACCTGCGGCCGCAACCGATGCGCGCGGATGCAAGCAACAGCCTGTCGCATGAAGACGAGGCCGGCTCGTCAACCCTTCGGCAAGGATAAGATTTAACGTTAAACCGAGCTTAACCCTTATCGGCGATGTTGCCCTTCGTCATCCCGCCGGCGTTTCAGGCTTCCGGCACACGGTCGATTGAAGGATTCCCGATGCGCCGCTCCAAGCTTTCCGCCTTGGCGCGCTCGATCACGCTCTTTGCGAGCGTGGCAGCGCCCTGCCTCGCCCAAGCGGCGGACCTCCTGCCTCCGCTGCCCCCCGAGCCGCTGCCTCCGCCGGTCGAGATCGGCGGCGGCTGGTACCTGCGCGGCGATATCGGTGTCGGGGCCGCGAGCTACGACAAGGTCGTCACCACGCTGAAGAGCGGGTCGTTGCCGTCGAGCTACGAGATAAACCAGAAGAACATGGGCGACCAGTTCTTCGCTGGTGGCGGTGTTGGCTATCAGTTCAACAACTTCCTGCGCGGTGACATCACGGGTGAGTACCGTGGAGGAAGCCGCTTCTCCTTCGTCGAGAAGTTCGACCTTCCGTATCCCAACGGAGTTCCGGCCAAGGGCATCGACTACGACCAGGGCAACCTGTCGTCCGTCGTCACCATGGCGAACGGATACATCGATCTCGGCACTTGGTATGGTGTGACGCCCTTCATCGGCGGCGGCATCGGCGCAGCCTTTCACTCTGTCAGCGGCTTCAACGACACCGGTGCAGGGTCTGCCGCCGGAGGCTTCGGGATCGCCCCGACGAAACACACCACCAGCCTCGCCTGGGCCGGCATGGCCGGCATCGGTTACAACGTGACGCCGAACCTCAAGCTCGAGATTGGCTACCGCTACCTCGACCTCGGCCATGCCGGTACCGGCGTGGTGACGTGCTTCAATAGCTCGGATTGCAGCGGCGCGTCGTACAAGCTGAAGGACATTACCTCCCACGACGTCCGCATCGGCATGCGCTGGCTGCTCGGCGGTGTCGCCGCCCCGATCATCGCCGAGTACCACCCCGAGCCGGGTCCGCTGGTGCGCAAGTACTGATCCGAGGCAACTCGGATCGCCGGTTCGAGGACGAAGTTCAGCAGAGCGGGGCGCGGATCGATATCCGCGCCCCGTTTTCGTTTTGACGACCCGGTGCCCCGTTGGTTTCCCGCGCCATCGAAACACCGATGATCACGAAACCGGGCATCACGAAGCGTTAGGGTTAAGCCCTCTCTAAGCTTTCGCAGGCATGATCGCACGATGGGTTCCGCGCTGTGCGCAAGCAACGCGCGAGGTACCATTTGTGATCTTGCGTATGAGGACGTCATGGACGCTTCGAGAGCCCGCACCATTACGATCTTCGCCTGCCTGCTGGCGGCTCAAAACCTCGGCGGGACTGCGCGGGCCGCCGATCTCCTCCCGCCGCCTCCGCCGGCAGCACCTGTCACCATCGGGGAGGGCTGGTACCTGCGGGTGGATGCCACCGTGAGCGATTATGCGCGCCCCCATGATGCGAGCAATCCGCCGCCCGGATCGCCGCCGCTGGTGCGCATGAACCTCGAGACCGTGCCGGGCTACGGCGGCGGTGTCGGCTACCGCGTCAACAACTGGCTGCGCGTCGACGCGACCGTCGACCAACGCGTCGGGGCCCGCTACAGCGCCTATTCCTCGGGCTCCGGGTTCCGCACCGGCTACAACGTCGAGGCGGGCGACCTCGACGTGCTCACCGGGCTCCTCACGGCTTATGCGGATCTCGGGACCTGGTGGGGCCTGACGCCCTATCTCGGCGCAGGCATCGGCTTTGCCGACAAGGGCTTTGCCAAGGCCTACACGCAGACGACCTGCACCGTCGCGTTCTGCGACGGCAATGCGGGCACCGGCCTCCGCGATGCCGTGAAGCGTCCGAGCCATGCGCTCACCTCCATGGCCTGGGCGCTGACCGGGGGCGTATCGTACGATGTCGGCCATGGCCTCAGCATCGATACGAGCTACCGCTACGTCGATCTCGGCCGTGCCCGGACGGGTGTGGACGCCTACGGCTTCGAGTCCCGCCTGAAGGACCTCGCCTCACACGAGGTTCGCGTCGGCCTGCGCTACAGCTTCGCGGGCGGGCCCGGCCCCCTGGCGGACCTGTCGTTCCCGGCCTGGAACCGCAATCCCTACGAGTAGGTCCCCCGCCGGACCGGACCGTGCACCCGGGCGCCGCGACGCGTCCCGGGTTTTTCGCGTATGGCCTCCACGCGGGTTCGGCTCGGCCGGCGCGAAGGGCCTCCGGGACAATGCATTCAGGGCAAGCGCAACGGTCCGTTAAGGTTACTCAAGTAGAACCTAACTACAGGCTCAGCACTCTGACCGTCGGGCTCACGCCCTGAGGACGACATCGATGCGTACCGTAACCCTCGCACTCCTGGCCGGATTCACCCTGGGCGCCATCGCCCCCGTACAGGCCGCCGACCTCGACTACGGCGTCCTGCGCGGCCCCGATTACGAGCCGGAAGTGCCGGTCATCGACTGGAACGGCATCTATTTCGGTGGACACGGCGGGTACACCTCGGCTTCCGCAGGCTTCAAGAACGCCTACAAGCCCCTTCTCTCGGACGCGTTCCGGCTCTCAATAGCAGAGTCGGAACTGAACGCTTCCAGCCTGCTCGCGTCGCGGGGCGGCAGCGCGGAAGGTGCGAGCTACGGAGCTTACGTCGGCTACAACTATCAGTTCGAGGACACCGTCGTCGGTATCGAGGCGGATTATACCCGCTTCGACCAGACGATGTCGACGCGAGACAGTATTGCCCGCTTCAGGACCGATTCACTCGGCTACCTACATACCGTTTCGCTGGATGGAATGGCGAGCGCACGCGTGGAGGATTACGGAACGATCCGCGCACGCGGTGGCTACGTCATGGGCAACTTCATGCCCTACCTGACCGGCGGTCTGGCGATCGGCCGGGTGCAATCGGATCAGACGGTGGCGATCCGGGATTACGGGTACGATGTGGCCGCCTATCGGTCGAACCAGGCGCTCACGACGGGCAACCCCATCGCGGTCAAGAACTTCGGATACACCGCCAACGGCTTCGATCCGAACATTCCCGAAGCCGGCAGGCCGGCGACCAATACGGTGCGCAGCACCAAGACGAAGACGATGGGTGGGTTCACGCTCGGCGGCGGCCTCGAATTCGCCGTCACCCAGAACATTCTGCTGCGCGGCGAATATCAGTACGTGATGCTCAACGACTTCCAGCAGAGCGCAGGCAACCGAATCTCGATCAGCACTGTACGGGCGGGCGCGGCCGTCAAATTCTGAGCGCGCCGTTAAGCTCTCACTCGCACCTGACCGGTTACACTGCCGTTCGCGGCGAGCGAGCCGCCCGGAGTCCGCACATGCGTCGCCTCGTTCTCCTCGGCAGCGCCGTCACCCTGGCCGCCTGCGCGCTGCCGGCACAGGCCGGTGGCCAGCCTGGCCCCTATGGCCGCGGGGCGCGCCTTCCGCCCGAGATCGCCTATCGCGACCCGACCTATCTCCCGCCGCCCCGGTTCCGGCAGATGGTGGCGGTGCCCGTCGTCGTCGCGCCGCGCAACCTGGCCCTGCCGCTCTACAACGAGCCGCCACCGCGCTTTCTGGTGCCCTGACGCCTCAATTCTCCAGCTCGGTGTCCCAGTAGAGGTAGTCGAGCCAGGTGTGGTGGTATTCCCGGTGGTCGAATTCCGGCTGGCGGCGGTGCAGTTCGTGCCGCGTCGGCCGGTGCGGCTCGTGCAGGAGCGGCATATCGGCCTCGGCCGGAGTGCGGTTGGCCTTGCGCAGGTTGCAGGGCGAGCAAGCCGCGACGACGTTCTCCCAGCTCGACTGACCGCCGCGCGAGCGCGGCACCACGTGGTCGAACGTGAGGCCGCCCGAGGGCAGGCGCAGGCCGCAATACTGGCAGGAGAAGGTGTCGCGCAGGTAGATGTTGTAGCGCGTGAAGGCGGGGCTGCGGGCCAGCGTCACGTAGCTCTTCAGGGCGACCACGCTCGGCACACGCAAGGACCGGGACGGCGAGCGCGCCTCGACGTCGTAGCTGGCCACGAGGGTGACGCGGTCGAGGAACAGCGCGGTGAAGGCGTCCTTCCAGGACCAGAGCGAGAGCGGATTGTACGAGAGCGGTCGGTAATCCGCATTCAGGACGAGCGTTTGGAGATCCAGCATCGGCGCTACCCTCTCGACGGGTCGACGTGGGGACAACGCGCAGGGGGCGGCCGACGCTTCGTCCCAGGTTGGTGAAAGATCAGAAATCTTCGCATCCCGGGCCGCCGGCCCGCGCAGCGGGGATGCCGGGGCACCCGGATCGGGGGACCACGCCGGCTGAGCTCGCGCGCGGCGGATGCGGGGATTGGCCAAACGCCGTCGCATCGGGCGAAGACGCCCGGTTGGTGGCGACGCTCATCGGCGCGGAGGGCCGTCGCCACCTCTTCGCACGGGAACGAAAAGGCCAAGTCCATCGGAGCTAAGTCTAATATCAGCATGACACGCTTGTGAAGGCCGCCCATCGGCCCCGCGACGTCGCGCCCACAGGACGCAGGGGTGGGGCCTCACGTCCCGAAAAAAGCCGCCGCGTCAGCCTTTCGCCCCATTGCTCGGCGATGGGGCAGGCCCCGGTCGCTTCCCGCCCCACGACACGCGCATCTCCAGCTCGGGCCATGGGGCTCCGGCGGCGACCCGACGACGAAGGCGCGTGATGCGCCGGAACCGCGCTCTGGCGCGGCCCGAAAGGATCATCATGGGCGGGATACCGAGAGGCCGGACGTTCGGCGCCATCCGGAGGACGGCGGTCCGCGCCGCCTGGCTCGGCGGCCTCGTGCTGGCGCCCTTGAGCGCCCTGGGGCAGGGGACGCCCGCCGTGCCGGCAAAACCGGTCCCGGCCGCACCGGCTCCGGCGCCCGCTCCCGCTCCCGCCGAGGCCCCCAAGGCCGTCGCGAAGCCGGCCGCACCCAAGCCCGCGGTCTCCGAGCAGATCCAGAACGTCCGCGACCGGCTCGACACGGCCAAGGCCGATCTCGAGCAGCGCGAAAAGCTCGTGACGGGCCCGAATGTCGGCCCCGGCGACCTGACGCGCGCGCGCGACGGCATCGAGGCCATCGCCGACAAGATCCGCCACGTCATCGACATCACCACGCCGCGCCTGGAGGCCGCCCGCGAGCGCCTGACGCAGCTCGGCCCGAAGCCGAAGGAGGGCGAGGAGGGCGAGGACGTGGCCCGCGAGCGCGCGGAGCGCGAGCACGCGGTCGCGGAGATCGACGAGACGCAGCGGCTGGCCCGCTCCCTTCTCGTGCAGAGCGACCAGATCATCGACCAGGTCTCGAATCGCCGCCGCGCCGCCTTCACGCGCGGCCTGTTCGAGCGCTCCACCGCCCTCGTCAGCCCCGACCTCTGGATGCGGATCGCCGCCGACATCCCCCGCGACCTGCGCGCACTCCAGAGCGCGGTGGAGGACACCGCCGCCCTGTTCGCCCGCAACGGCACACTGGGCAATCTGCTGCTGCTCGGGATCGCCTTCGGCATCTCGATCGCCCTGTATTTCGGGCGCCGCAACATCGCGCCCCGCCTCGGGCGGCGCGACGCCAAGGCCGTGGCGCCGTCAAAGCGCATGAAGCTGCTGGCCGCCTGGCGGGTCCTGCTGATCGGTACGGTACCGGCCCTCGTCGGCAGCTACGCGGTCTACTATGCCCTCGACGCCACCGATCTCCTGCCCCTGCGGCTCCTGCCGGTGGCCGGCGCCATTCTGGGCGGGCTTGCCTTCATCGCCTTCGTCGAGGCGTTGGCCGACGGGCTGCTCTCCCCCGATAAGCCGTCCTGGCGCGTGACGAGCATGGACGACGCGGCCGCCGCGCGGGTGACGCGGCTGGCGGTGGGCATCGCCATCGTCATCACGGTGATCAAGTCGATCGAGGCCTTGAACTCAGGGATATCGGCGGCCCTGCCGGTCTCCATCGCCACGCGCGGCATCGGGGCGCTCGCCACGGCGCTGATCCTCGGCATCGGCCTGCACCGCTTCGCCGACACGGCCGAGAAGGAGGAGGCGTGCTTCGGCCCGTATGTCGCCCCCGAGGCCAGCACCGGCATCGGCGGCCCGGCCCGGCTCCTCGGATGGGCGGCGGTGGTCGTGATCACGATCGCGCCTGTCGTCGGCTACGTCGCGTTCGCGAACTTCCTCATCGACCAGTTGGTCTGGACGGCCGGCTTGTTCGTGCTGCTGTTCCTGCTGATCTCCAGCGCCGACACCTTCGTGGCGGGAACGCTCGGCGACGACACGAAGGTCGCGACGGCGCTGCAGGCCAACACGGGCCTGCGCAAGCGCTCGATCAACCAGATCGCCGTGCTGGCGACCGGCCTGGCGCGCGTCGTCCTCGTCCTCGTCGCGGCGCTCCTCGCGCTGGCGCCCTGGGGGCTCGATTCCACGGACGTGTTCAGCTCCGTGCGGACCGCCTTCTTCGGTTTCAAGGTCGGCGACGTCACGATCTCGCTCTCCACCATCGCGCTCGCCATCGGGCTGCTGATTCTCGGGATCGCGCTGACGCGGGCGATCCAGCGCTGGCTCGAACAGACCTACCTGCCGGCCACCGACCTCGATGCGGGCCTGCGCAACTCGATCTCGACGATCGCGGGCTATATCGGCTTCCTGCTTACCCTGGCGCTGGCCTTCTCGTATCTGGGCCTGAGCCTCGAGAAGCTCACCATCGTGGCCGGCGCCCTCTCGGTGGGTATCGGTTTCGGCCTGCAATCCATCGTCAACAACTTCGTCTCGGGGCTCCTGCTGCTGTGGGAGCGCCCGATCCGCGTCGGCGACCAGGTGCTCATCGGCGACAGCGAGGGCATCGTGAAGCGCATCTCCGTGCGCTCCACCGAGATCCAGACCTTCGACCGCTCGGCGGTGATCGTGCCGAACTCCAACCTGATCTCCGGCATCGTCAAGAACCGGGTGCGGGGGGACCGTACCGGCCGCGTCAGCATCACGGTCAGCGTGCTGCGCAACCAGGACCCGGTCCGCGCGGCCGAGCTCCTGATGACCTGTGCCCTGGCGCAGGCCGACGTGCTCAAGGAGCCGCCGCCCCGCGTGGTGTTCCGCAAGATCGGGGACCCGTTCCTCGAATTCGAGCTCATCGCGATGATCGTGGATGTGAGCCTCGGCCAGAAAGTGCAGAGCGATTTGAACCTTGCGGTCTTCCAGACCTTATCCGGTGCCGGAATGATCCCGGACCTCGGCCCGGGCTCCAGCGTGGTGACGGTGCAGGGTCTGGATTCCTTCCAGAACGCGGTGGGTCAGATCGCCAGCGCGTTCACGCCGCAGCAACGGTCGGGGGAGCAGACGGCCCCCGAGGCGGCACAGGAGCGCTACGACGAGGCCGAGCCCATTCGCTCGGCTGACATGATGCGCTCGGCTGAAGCCGCGCGCCGGCGCGCCGGGGCATGAGACGAACGGGACAGGAGTCGGGCGTGGGTCGGAATTTCGGAACGGGGCAGGGATTCACGACGAACCATGCGTTCACGATGGGGCGTTGGGCCGGCATCGGCCTCGTGGCGCTCGCGGCCCTGCAGATCACCGCCTGCGCGACGCCCGAGCCCGTCAACGCCGCGCTGCCGAGCCTGTACTGGCCGATGACGAGCCAGGGCGCGCAGGTCGATGCGGCCACCGCCCGCGACATGATCTCGGCCTATCGCGCCCGCAGCGGCCTGCCGCCCCTGCGCCTCGACCCGGACCTCCAGAAGCTCGCCGAGGCCGAGGCCGCCGCCATGGCCGCCGCCGACCGTCCGAGCCGGGCGCAGAACGTAAAGAACGCCGTCGAGCGGCTCGGCTTCGCCGGCGCCGAGGCCAACCTCTCGGCGGGCTACCACACCCTGGCCGAGGCCTTTTCGGGTTGGCGCGACAGCCCCGCCCACAACGCCGCCCTGCTGGCGCCGCAGGGCCAGCGCATGGGCATCGCCACGGCCTACGCGCCGGGCTCGAAATACAAGGTCTACTGGGCGCTCCTGGTGACGAAGTAGCGGTCTGAAGTGCCCCGGTTCCGTCAGGGAAAGTTCTTCATGCGCGGGGCCGGCGCCGTCTCGCTCAGCAGCGTCACGGTCACCCGCCGGTTGGCGGACAGGTAGGGGTTGTCGGGAAACATCGGCTCGGTGTCGGCCTTCCCGGTGACGGAGGCGAAGCGGTCGTCGGGCACGCCGCTGCTGGCCAGGATCTCGCGCACGCTCATCGCCCGGCCGGCCGAGAGCTCCCAGGGCGGGGCAGGGGGGCGCGCGCCCGGCCGGTCTGTGGCCGTGTAGCCCGTGATGGCGATGCGGTTGGGCATCTTGCGCAGGGTCGGGGCCAAGCGCTCCAGGAGGCGGCGCGTGCGGTCGTTGGGGCGGCTCGAGCCGTCCGGGAACATCGAGGCGCCGTCCTGGTCGACGAGGGACAGGTCGACCCCGCGCTGCGAGGGCGCGACGATGATGTTCTTCGACAGTTCGGCGATCTCCGGCATGTCCTGCATGGCTTGGCGCAGGCTCGCCGCCGCGAGGCCGGCGCCGTCCGGATAGCCCTTATCGGGCATGCCCTCGTCGATGTGGCCATCCACCGCTGGGGGTGTGGTGTGATCCGAGGCGAGTTCCGGCGGGATGTCGCGGCGGTGCTTGACCTGATCGGCGTCGGGCAACCCGTCCTTCTCGATGATGCCGGCAAAGCGGGACTCCTTGTTGACGCCGAAGGCGTCCCGCATGGAGCCGGCCACCGCCTGCATCTTCTTCTGGTCCTGGGTGGAATAGGCGGCGATCATCACGAAGAAGCTCATGAGCAGAGCCATCAGGTCGGCGAAGGTCACGAACCAGCCGTGCCCGCCATGCGCGCCGCGCTTCTTCTTAGCCATCGGCGCGCCCGCGCGTGGTCTCGCCCGCGGCACGTTGGTCGGGGCTTTGCATCAGGCCGGCTCGGCCGCGAGTTCGTCGCGGTGGGCGTGCGGCAGGTAGGCGATGAGCATCTCGCGCACCAGTGAGGAACTCTTGGCGTCGCGGATCAGCAGGATGCCATCGATGATCAGCGAGCGGGAGACGTCCTCTTCCTCGAGCTTGACGTGGAGTTTGTCGGCCAGCGGCAGGGTGATCATGTTGGCGATCAGGGCGCCGTAGAGGGTCGCGAGCAGCGCGGTCGCCATGGCGGGGCCGAGCTTCGAGGGATCGGACATGTTGGCGAACATCGTCACCATGCCGAGAATCGTGCCGATCATCCCCCAGGCCGGGGCGCAGTCGCCGAAGGCCCGGTAGATCTTCGAGCCCTCGTCGAGGTGCATCAGGAAGTTGTCGCGGTCGCGCTCCATCGTGTCGCGGATGAACTCACGGTCGTAGCCGTCGGCGATGTAGCGCGCGCCCTGGGCCAGGAACGGATCGGAGATCTCCATGTTCTCGAGGGCCATCGGTCCGGATTTCCGTACCACGTCGGCGATCTTAGTGATTTCCTCGATGAGATCGCGTGGCTTGATCGCGCGCATCGTGAACGCGTAGCGCAGGCCCATCGGAAGCCCGTGCATCATAGTCGAGAACGGGAAGCGCATCATCGTGGCGGCGGTGGCGCCGCCGAAGATGACGATGACGGCGTGCTTGTCGAAGTAGGCGCCGAAGTTGCCGCCATCGATCATGATCAGGATGAAGACGACGGCGAAGCCGCCGACGAGGCCGATACCGGTTGCGAGATCCATGATCACCCGAAGCCTGAGCGGCCGCCCGCATGCCGCGCTGGAGCCGCGAAACGCGGCGCCGTCCCCATGAATACGGAATCAGGTTGAACGAACCGTAAAAACCCTGGTTGGCTGCCGGCGGATCGTGTCATGCCCCGTTCAGGGAGCGCCCGACATAAGGCATGGCATGCCAGAGGTTTGGCGGCACGAATTTGGCGGTTCCTCGCGGGCCGGCATCGGAGCACACGGTATCATGTCGTTGGTTCGTCTTTACGCACGAGTCATGGGCCTTCTCGGCGCCGACCGCCGCCTCGCGGCGGTGCTGGCCTGCGCCAACGTGGCCCTGGCGGTGGCGGCATTCGCCGAGCCGCTGCTGATGGGCCGCATCATCGACCAGCTCACCCACCTCAACCGGAACGGCAACGCCTTCACGACGCTGGCGCCGCTGATCGGGGCCTGGGTCGCCTTCGGCCTGTTCACCATCGCGGCCGGCGTCACCATCGCGCTCCATTCCGATCGGCTGGCCCACCGCAACCGCCTGTCCGCCATGGCGAACTACTTCGAGCACGTGCTCGAACTGCCGCTGGCCTTCCACTCCTCGAACCATTCCGGCCGCGTCCTCAAGGCGATGCTGGAGGGCTCGAACGGCATGTCCTGGCTCTGGCTCGGCTTCTTCCGCGACCATTTCGTGGCCTTCGTGTCGCTGATCGTGCTCCTGCCCATGACCCTGTTCGTGAACTGGCAGCTCGGCTCGATCCTCGTCGTCCTCGTGCTCGCCTTCACGGCGCTGACCACCATGGTCATGCGCCGGACCGAGACGCTGCAGGGCCGGGTCGAGGAATATCAGTCGGGCCTCGCCGAGCACGCCTCGGACGCGCTCGGCAACGTCGCGGTTATCCAGTCCTTCACCCGCGCCAAGGCGGAGAAGGAGGCGATGCACGACATCATCCGCAACCTGCTCGCCGCGCAGATCCCGGTCCTGTCCTGGTGGGCGCTCGCCAACGTCGCCACCCGCGCCTCCGCGACCCTGACCATGACGGCGATCTTCATCACCGGCATTGCGCTCCACCAGCACGGCCAGGCCAGCGTCGGCGAGGTCGTGGCCTTCATGAGCCTCGCCACCATGCTGGTCTCGCGCCTCGATCAGGTCGCCAGCTGCATCAACGGCCTGTTCCAGCAGATGCCCAAGATCAACGAATTCTTCGAGATCCTCGACACCGCACCGGCCGTCCACGATCGTCCGGGTGCCCAGCAAGTCGCGCGCTTCGAGGGCGAGGTCGCGTTCGAGGGCGTCGGCTTTTCTTACAACACCCGCCGCAAGGCGCTGGAGGACGTCTCCTTCACGGCGCGCGCCGGCGAGACCATCGCGCTCGTGGGCACCACCGGCTCAGGCAAGTCGACGACGCTCGGCCTGCTGCACCGCGCCTTCGATCCCGACCATGGCGCCATCCGCATCGACGGCACCGACATCCGCGACATCGGCCTCTCGTCCCTGCGCCACAACATCGGCGTGGTCTTCCAGGAGCCGATGCTGTTCGCCCGCTCGATCCGCGAGAACCTGCAGGTCGGCCGGCCCGATGCCACGGATGCCGAGATGCTCGACGCCCTGGAGCGCGCCCAGGCCACCGAGTTCATGGCCCGCCAGACGGACGGCCTCGACACGGTGATCGGCGAGCGCGGACGCTCGCTCTCCGGCGGCGAGCGCCAGCGCCTCTCGATCGCCCGGGCCCTCCTGAAGAACCCGCCCGTGCTGATCCTCGACGAGGCGACCTCCGCCCTCGACGCGACCACCGAGCGCAAGCTCCAGGGCGCCCTGGAAGCCGTGATGGAGGGCCGCACCACCTTCGTCATCGCCCACCGCCTCGCGACGATCCGCAACGCCGACCGCATCCTCGTCTTCCACGAGGGCCGGATCGTGGAGTCGGGCGACTTCGACGACCTCGTCGCCCAGAACGGCCGCTTCGCCGACCTCGCCCGGGCTCAGTTCATGGCCGCGCAGGAGCCGGACGCACTGCCCCTGGCAGCCTGACGCGCGGCGAGCTTCGATGCATCGGCAAAAGCCCTCTCCCGATCGCCGGGAGGGGGGTTTTTTCTTGTGATGCGAAATATTTAGGAGAGATTTTTCAGGTGGTGCCCAAGCCGCTCCGCTCGTCCGCCGTGACACGGTTCCGTTTAACTGAGAACTGCCAAGGTGGATGAAGCTGTTTCCGGAAGCGCCTGAAAAGGCACGAAGAACATCCCAGAAAATCAGTCCACAACGAAGGGCGTCGCCGCGTCCTCGGCCCAGACCCGGAACTTGGTCAGGCGGTTCGAACCGAAGGTGTGGGTCAGGGGCACGTCGGCCGCGTCCCTGCCGCGTGCCACGAGGATGCGGCCCCGGCGGGGCGCGTTGTTGCGCGGGTCGAACACGTGCCAGGCGTCGCCGAGATAGACCTCCGTCCAGGCCGCGAAATCGCCGGGCGCGTGCGGCTCGGGCTCGCCGATGAAGCTGAGATAGCCGGTGCAGTAGCGGGTCGGGATGTTGAGCGCCCGGCAGAAGGCCACGAACAGGTGCGCGTAGTCGCGGCAGACGCCGCGCCGGCTCGCGAAGGCGTCGGCGGCGGTGCGGTCCACGTGGGCGTAGCCGTATCCGAAGCTGATGTGTCCGTGGACGAAGTCGCAGACCGCCTGGACCCGCGACCAGCCGGGCTCCAGGTGGCCGAACAGGTCCCAGGCCTCGCCCGAGAGGAGGTCGGACTCGCAGTAGCGGCTCGCCACGAGGAAGGGCAGCGCCTCCTCCGGCAGGTCTTCGATGCGATGCTCCTCGGCCTTGGGCAGGGTGGGGTCGAGGGAGCCGTCGTCGTCGACCTCCGCATGGACGCTGAGCGTCAACGGTCCGGCGGGCGCCACGAAGCGCACGGTCCGATTGCCGAAGACATCGCGAAACGTCCGCACCGGCAGGGGCGGGTCGAGGGTGAGCACGTCGGGCGGCACCGCCGCCAGTCCCTTCAGCGGATAGGAGTTGAGGCGGGCGATCAGCGGGGTCGGTTGTGGGAACTCGTAGCCCATCTCGCAACCGAACCTGATCCGCATCGAAGCTCCCCCGGGCCGCCGCTCCACCGCCCGCGCCTCACTGCCCGCGCCCGTTCGGGGAGACTAGGCCGCAAAGGTCACAGGTGGATGTCATTGCACGCACCGCGCGCGGATGAAGCAGCCGGCTCAGAGCCCCCGGGCCCGAGCCTGCTTCTCCTGCATCCGCGCCTGGAGCCGCACCCGGCGCGCTGCAATGACGGTGCCATTGATCTCGCCGCCGAACAGGAACATCGCCGCGAGCCAGTAGAGGAAGACGAGGAACACCATGGCGGTGGCCAAGCCCCCGTAGGTGGAGGCGTAGGCGTTCGAGAACCGGTCGAGATAGTAGCCGAAGCCGAGGCCCGCGAGGAACCAGAGCAGAAGCGTCACGGCGATGCCCGGGACCACGGCGATCACCGAGCGGCGCCCCGTGGCGACGAACTTGTGGGCGATGACGAGGACGGCGAGCAGCAGGAAGGCCGTGATGCTGATCCGGCCGATCGCCACCGTGAGGCTCAGGGGCTCCAGCCCCGGGGCCACGTTGATGACCTTGCGCCAGATCAGGGGCCCGAGCACCACGAGGAGCGCGAAGGCCAGCATCGCGAAGGCGCCGCAGACGACGTAGGCGATGGACTCGAGGCGCGTCAGCCACCAGGGCCGCGCCTCGCGCAGGCCATAGGCCCGGTTCAGCCCCACCCGCAGGCTCTCGACGCCGGAGGACGAGAAGTACAGGGCCAGCACGGCGCCCACGGTGAGCACGCCGCCACGCTGCTCGGTGAGCACCCGGTGCATCTCGGCGACGATGGGCTTGGCGACCTCGCGCGGCCAGGCATCGAAGATGAGGACGCCCGCCTCGTCGGCCAGCGACTTCGTCCCGAACAGGCCGGCGAGGGCCGCCAGCAGGATGAGGAAGGGGAACAGGGCGGTGAGGGTCGAGAGAGCGATGTGGCTGGCGATGGCCCAGCCGTCATGGGCGACGAAGCGCTGCGCGGCGACGCTCGCGATCTCGAAGGGCTTGCGGATGCGGCTCACGGGGCGGGGGCGTGTCCTCAAATGACGTGGCGGGCTGATGACGTGGCGGGCTGTCTTCTAAACGCAACGGGGGCCGTTCGCGCAACGGGCCGCATGCACGCCCGCCCCGAAGTGGCTTGAATTCCGCGGGGCGGCGTGGTGCCTGCGCTCCGTCATGCTCCCGCTCGCACCGGCCCTCATTCCCGGCCTCTTCGTCCTGATCTGGGCGACGGGCTTCGTCGCGGCGCGCTTCGTGGCGCCCCATGCCGAGGCTTTCACCTTCGTGGCCATCCGCGTGGTGGGCGTCGCGCTCGTCCTCGGCGGCCTCGCCCGGCTCCTCGGGGCACGCTGGCCGCGCGACCGGGCCGGCTGGCTCCATGCCGGGCTGGCGGGGGTCCTGATGCAGGGCGTCTACGTCATCGGTGTGTTCTGGTCGGTCCAGCATGGCCTGCCCGCCGGCATCGCGGCCCTGGTCGGCAGCCTGCAGCCGCTGCTGACCGGGATGCTGGCAGGCCCGGTGCTGGGCGAGCGGGTGAGCCGGCGCCGCTGGCTCGGCATCGCCGCCGGGTTTTCCGGGGCGCTCCTCGTGCTGGCGCCGAAGGTGGGGGCCACGGATTCCGCCGGCATCCCAGTCCCGGCTCTCGCGGCGTGCCTCGCCGCCATGGTGGCGATGACCGGCGGGACGCTCTGGCAGAAGAGACGGGGCGGGGGAGCGGATCTCCTCAGCAACGCCGCCATCCAGTTCGTCGGGGCCGCCTGCCTCGCCGTGCCGGCGGCGTTCCTGTTCGGCAGCGGCCATTTCGATGGCTCGGCCCCGCTCTGGCTCGGACTCGCCTGGTCGATCCTGATCAACTCCGTGGCGGGGATCCTGCTGCTCCTGGCGCTGATCCGGCGCGGGGCGGTGGCGGGCGTCGCCGCCCTGCTCTTCCTCGTGCCGCCCGTCTCGGCCGTCATGGCCTACGGCCTGTTCGGGGAAGCCCTGTCACCGGTGCAGATGGCCGGCATGGCGCTGGCCACGCTGGGGGTCGCCATCGCCAGCCGGGGATGATTTTTTCTTTCGACCGAAGCTCAATAAAATTCATCGACCCGTCGTCGGCGAAGAAAAGACAGGGTTTTTCGCGCTCGCGAATAATGCATTCAAGCGGGATAGTGCCGCGCTGCGGCGAGACGCCTCTACAGTGTGGCCAAACCTGCCTATAATGACCGGCAAAGCCTCATTCCTTCACAGCGAGATCGCCATGTCAGCCTCTCCCGTCGTCACGACCGAACCGCAGGATCTCCTGACCCTGGCCCGCGAGGCGGCCGAGGCCGCCAAGGGCCTCGTGGCCGAGGCGACCCGCCGGGTGCGCACCACCATCCTGTCGGACGAGGGCAAGATCTCCGCCGAGAAGATGGAGCTGCAGCAGCACGCCACCCACGGCCTCGCCTGGATCGCCACCTATGCCGAGGGCGTGCGAGAGCTCGGCGCCTACGCGCAGCGCCTGACGGACACGGGTGAGTTCGGCGAAACCGAGAGCCTGCTCGTGACGATCGGCCTCGGCGAGTACCTCGACCAGATGTTCTCCGGCATCCCCATGAGCCAGGGCGAGATGGTGCGCCCGACGGGCTCGCTGGGCCTCGCCCCGCGTGAGGTCGCCAAGTTCCGGACGCCCGCCGTCGAGACCCTGATCGCCGAGGGCAACACGCCCGAGCACCGCGCGGCGCTGGTCGCCCGCATCCGCGACAACGGCGGCTCGGCCACCATCGGCAAGTCCGGCCTCGACGAGGACATGGAGGCGATCCGCTCCGAGATGCGCCGCTTCGGCCTCGCCGAAGTCGTGCCGCACGCCCACGCCTGGCACAGCGAGAACGCCTACATCCCGATGGAGATCGTCACCAAGATGGCCGAGCTCGGCGTCTTCGGCCTGACGATCCCCGAGGAATACGGCGGCATGGGCCTGCCGAAGATCTCCATGTGCGTGGTCTCGGAGGAGTTGTCGCGCGCCTATATCGGCGTCGGCTCGCTCGGCACCCGCTCGGAGATCGCCGCCGAGTTGATCCTGTGCGGCGGCACCGAGGAGCAGAAGCACCGCTTCCTGCCCGGCATCGCCTCCGGCGACACCCTCCCCACCGCCGTGTTCACGGAGCCGAACACCGGCTCGGATCTGGCGTCCCTGCGCACCAAGGCGGTCAAGGACGGGGACACCTGGCGGATTTCGGGCAACAAGACCTGGATCACGCACCCCGTGCGCGCCGACATCATGACCTGTCTGGTGCGCACCAAGCCCGAGGAGAAGGGTCACAAGGGCCTGTCGCTCCTCATCGCGGAGAAGCCACGGGGCACCGACGCCGACCCGTTCCCGGTCGAGGGCCTGTCCGGTGGCGAGATCCACGTGCTCGGCTATCGCGGCATGAAGGAATACGAGCTCGCCTTCGACAACTTCGCGGTGCCGGCGGCCAACCTGCTCGGCGAAGTCGAGGGCAAGGGCTTCGCCCAGCTCATGCAGACGTTCGAATCCGCCCGCATCCAGACGGCGGCCCGCGCCATCGGCGTGGCCCAGAACGCCCTCGATCTCGGCCTGCGCTACGCCGAGGACCGGGTGCAGTTCGGCAAGCCGCTGATCGCCTTCCCGCGCGTAGCCGACAAGATCGCCATGATGGCTGTGGAGATCAACATCGCCCGCCAGCTCACCTACTTCTCCGCCCGCGAGAAGGACGAGGGCAAGCGCTGCGATCTCGAGGCCGGCATGGCCAAGCTGCTCGGCGCCCGCGTGGCCTGGGCGGCGGCCGACAACGCCCTGCAGATCCACGGCGGCAACGGCTTCGCGCTGGAATACGCGGTCAGCCGCGTGCTCTGCGACGCCCGCATCCTCTCGATCTTCGAGGGTGCCGCCGAGATCCAGGCTCAGGTCATCGCCCGCCGCCTGCTCGAAGCCGCCTGAGGCGCTTCGAATGCCGATGCCCGCGTCCTGAGGGAGGGCGCGGGGATCGGGCGCGGCAATACGGGACCCATCGACGCAAAAGGCCGGGGCGGCGACCGCCCCGGCCTTTTGCACGCGCCCACTGGACCTACGGCCTACTTCGTCACCTGAACCGAGATCGGGTCGCTCGACGGAAAGGTCTCTTCCAGCGCTTCGTCGAGGCGCCGGTCGGGTTTGCCCGGCTGGGCTTCCGGGCGGTTCTTGTCGGAGCCCTCGGGCGCCGGCTTGCCCGTCGTCGAAATGATGTCGGTCTCGGGGCTCTTCTGCTGGTCGGCCATCGGGCACTCCTTGAGCATTGCGGCAAGCGCCTGGATCGGCACGTGAGCCGGTTCAACGCCGGTGTGGCGAACCTGTTTCCTGCAGCATCGCGGAATGCCGGGGCCGGCGGATTGGGGCCCGCTGTCCCGGACACCGGGCAGCCTCGGGATCAGGGCGCGGCCGGGACCGTGTATCGGGCGCCCATACGGCCCTTGCGTATGCCCGCGCCGACCGCGTCGCGCAGGACGACGTCGTAGAGCGCGGCGATCCGATCGAGATGCACTCCGATGGTGAGCGGCGCCGCCCAGTAGCGCTCGTAGGCGGCCCGGCCCATCCGGCCGGCGAGGTCGTCGTCCGTCAGGCGGGTGAGGTGGGCGCCGAGCGCATCGGCGTCCCCGGAGCGGAACCAGTACCCGGTCTCGCCATCCTCCACCGCCTCGCGGCCCGCGCAGGCATCGCTGACGATGACCGGCGCGCCGCAGGCCAGGGCTTCGTAGACCGTGAGGGGCTGGCCCTCGTACCAGACGCTCGGGAACACCAGGGCGCGGGCCTCGCGCATCAACGCCTGGACGCCCGCCTCGTCGCGCCAGCCGAGCATCACCGCCTCGGGATAGCGCGCTTCGAGTTCGGCCCGGGCCGGCCCGTCACCGACGAAGACCGGGCGCACACCAGCTCGGCGCGCTGCCTCGGCGAAGATCGGCGCGCCCTTCTCGGTGGAGATGCGACCGACGAACAGGAATTCGCCCGGCGGGCCGGAGCGGGGCGGGGCCTTGGCCACGGCGATCGGGTTGTCGACCCGGTGGAAGCGGGTCGCGGCGGGCAGGTGCGGGGCGATCACCCGCTCCTGCAGGGCGCTGATGGTGACGATGTGCGGGAAGAGGTTTTTCATGCCCGCGACGTGTTCGAGGGCGGCATGGCGCACCACCCGCAGGAGCTTGCGCGGATAGCTGCGGGCATCGCAGTTCGTGGTCAGGCAGGACATCGACATCGGCACGCGGTGGCAGATCCGGGCCGAGGGATACTCGTAGAACCCGCCATTCGGGCAGACGAGGAAGAACTCGTGCATGGTATAGAGGAGCGGCAGCCCGGAGGCCGCGAGACTTCGTCCGATCGACGGTGACAGCGCCTTGGCGAAGGCATGGACATGGACCACCGTGTCGCGCGGGTCGAGGCCGCTGAGTTCGGCCGCCAGGCGGCGCGCGGCGGTGCGGTTCCAGATCGCCTGCGCGGCAAAGGCGAACTTGTTCGTCGTGGTGGCGATGTCGTCCTGGCCAAGGCACACCACGCGGATGCCCGCCGCCTCCAGGCGCGGGTCGGCGGGGCCCACGGCGGCGAACACCGTGACGCGGTGTCCGCGCTGGCGCAGGCCGAGGCCGGCATCGAGCGCCACCTTGGCCTGTCCGCCATTGACGAAGGCGTGGTCGACGACGAGGACGACGTGCATGGTGGACGGTCCCGGCCGACGGCGAGATGAATTTCGATCTTTACCGAACGTGCGTTGATCTCCGGTAAATCCGGAGTTCGAGGCGGCCCGCCGACCGGGTCGCCCTGACATCTTCGGACATCCCATGCACATCGCCGTGTTGGCCGAGTTCGCGGTGGCGAGCGGGGGCGCCGAGAAGGTCGCCGTGGAATCGGCACGCGGTCTGGCCGAGGCCGGCATCGACGTCACCTACCTCCAGGCCATCGACGGGCCGGCCGACCCGCTCCTCGACCATCCGCGAATCCGCCGGATCAGCCTCGGCAACACCGATATCTGGCACCGCCCCGCCCACCGGGCCGCCCTCGACGGCCTCTGGGATGCGCAGGCCGCCCGACGCCTCGGCGCAGCCCTCGACGCGCTGCCCGTGCGGCCCGACCTCGTCCATCTCCATCAATGGACGCGCAGCCTGTCGCCGAGCGTCTTCCCGGCCCTGTTCGCGCGCGGTCTGCCCGTGGTGGCGACGCTGCACGATTACTTCCTCGCCTGCCCGAACGGCGTCTATTACCGCTTCGACCGAGCCGAGCCGTGCGCCCTGAGGCCGCTCTCGGCCGCCTGCATCGCCGCGCCCTGCGACGGCCGGAGCCGGCTGCACAAGCTCGTGCGGGTCGGGCGCTCCGTCGCCCTGCGCAGGGCGCTCGGGCGACACCACCTCGACGTGATCCATGTCTGCGACGCGAGCCTCTCCCGCATCCCCGGACTCATGCCGGATTTGTCGCTCGCCCACCACCGGGTCGACAATCCGGTGCGGGTGGAGCACGGCCCGCCGGCCGAGCCGGCGCGGGGCGACGCCATCGCGTATGTCGGGCGCCTCACCCGGGAGAAGGGGGCCGACCTCGTGGCCGAAGCGGCACAGGCGGCCGGCCTGCCCGCCCTGTTCATCGGGTCCGGGCCCCTGGAGGCGTCGCTCCGGGGTCGCCCCGGCGTCGAACTCTTAGGCTGGCAGGCCCCCGACGCGGTCTGGCGCATCCTGCGCCATCGTGCGCGCGCCCTCGCCGCGCCTTCCCGCTGGTACGAGACGGGCCCGCTGACCGTCTACGAATCCCTGGCCCATGGCCTTCCCGTGGTGGCCTCGAACCGCTCGGGCGCCTCCGAGAAGGTGGTCGACGGGGTGAACGGTTTTTCCGTTTCCCCCGATCTGGCCGCACTGACCCGCGCCTTCGCGACGCTGGCCGATTCCGGCGCGGCAGCGCGCCTCGGTGCAGCGGCCCATGCCCGATACTGGGCAGCCCCGATGTCGCTCTCCGCCCATGCCGAGGCGCTCATCCGCGTCTACGAGGGCATTCTCACGCAGCGTGGACCTCGCCGGAGCCAAGACACGATCCCGTCGGCGGCATGACGGTCAGGCCGACCGTCGGCACGATCCTGCACCCTGTCGGGATCTCCCCTTGACGCTTATGTTGCAGCGCAACATAAAAGCGGCAGCGCATCGAATCGCTCGACCCGCGCGACCCACCTTGGAGAGACCCGAGATGAACGGCCAGACCTTCGAGATCCCCGCCGAGATGCGCGCTTTCGCCGAGAAGAGCGTCGACCAGGCCCGCACCGCCGTCGGCACCCTCATCGGCACGGCCCTCAAGACCGCCGAGCAGGTGCAGACCTCCTCGAAATCGGTTCAGGACTCCATGCAGAATGTCGTCGCCAAGGGCCTCGACCAAGTTCAGGAGAACGCGGCGGCGACCTTCGACTTCGCCCAGAAGCTCGTCCGCAGCCGCGACCTGCGCGAGGCCATCGAGCTCCAGAGCGAGTTCCTGCGCAGCCAGATCGCCAACCTGCAGGCCCAGGCCAAGGATCTCGGCGCGCTCGCCCAGAACACCCTGCGCCCCTCCGCCTGAGCGGATCGCGGACGGCTCGGGTTTCCGGCGCTGTCCCGGAGACCTCGGCCGGCTAGACGTCGGGGCCGAGGCCATCGGCGATTCGGGCTCAGGACCCAGAGGGCCTCGTTTCGGGTTAGGACTCAACGATCCGAAACAACAGGGAGACCATAGCCATGGCGAGACGGCGCAGGATGCCACCCAAGGCTCAGGGCCGGGCCGCAGCCCCGTCCGAGATCACGGGCGCTGAGAAGGGTGAACCGATGAACGCGGACAACACGCACAGCGAGGACCACGGCACGAAGCCCCATCCGGGCGCCGAGGCTCTCGCGCCGGCCTCCATCGAACGGTCCGAGCCGAACCTCCACGAGGCGCTGCTGGAAGGCGTGTCGGCGGACGCCATCGCGGCGGCCAGCGTCGGGGACGCCTCGCACCAAACCGCCCTTGCCGAACCCGACGCGGCGGAGGAACCCGAGGCGACGGAACCCGAGGCGGATGCGGCACCCCTCGCCGACGACCTCACGGTCGTACCGGAGGAGGCGGCCGAGCCGGTCCCGCTCGCGACCGAAACCGTCGAGGCCGTCGGCGCCACGATCGAGAGCGTCGCCGAAGCCGTCCCGGAGACCATCGCGGCGAGCCTTCCGCTGGCCGAGGTGCACGCCATGTTGCCGACCCCACCAGCCGCTTTGCCCGATCTCGGTCCCGATCTTGGCAAGGTCCCGAACCTCAAGGTGATGGATCTCGCGAAGGCGCCCCGCCTCGCGGAGGTGATGGGAGAACTCGGCGAGGCCAACGCCACGGTGCTCAGCTATCTGCGGAGCGAAAGCACGGCGGCGCTGGCCCATTGGCAGGCGCTCTCCGGCGCGAAGACACCGGCCGACGCACTCCGGATCCAGGTGGACGAGATGCAGCGCGCGGCGGATGCCTCGTTGAGCTGCTTTGCGGCCCTGGCCAGGCGCGCCAGCCGGTTCACCTCGGTGATCGGCCGGTCGTAAGGGCGGCGAGGGATCACGAAACCACGCGCCGCGAGATCGCGCGCATCATGGCCCCTCGCGCCGATGCGCCGGTGCGTCTAGATATCCCGGCATCCGCCGCGGCCCCATCCCCGACCCGGGAGCGGGGCTGCCGCGCCCTGTTCCGGGAGTCTTCGATGCCGCGCTCGTTCCGTCTGCTCGTTCCGCTGCTGACCGCGACCCTCGCCGTCGCACCCGCCTCGGCGCAGATGATGAAGACGCCGGATGCCGCCCCCGACAAGGCGGCGCCGCAATCGAAGGGGCAGGTGCAGCTCTCCTTCGCCCCCGTGGTCAAGCGGGCCGCGCCGTCCGTGGTGAACGTCTATGCCTCCCACGTGGAGACGCGCGGCCAGAGCCGCAGCGCCATGGACGAGTTCATGCGCCGGTTCTTCGGCGAGAACGGTGGCGGGCGCGGGCCCGGCGGCGCACCGGGGGAGCGGGCGCAGAAATCCCTGGGCTCCGGCGTGATCGTGGACGAGTCGGGTCTCGTCATCACCAACAACCACGTCATCGAGAACATGAACGAGGTGCGGATCTCCCTCGCCGACCGGCGTGAGTTCGAGGCCACCATCGTGCTGCGCGATCCCCGCACCGACCTCGCGGTGATCAAGATCAAGAACCCGGCCGGCGGGCTGACCCCGATGGCCTTCGGCGATTCCGAGTCCCTCGAGGTCGGCGATTTCGTGATGGCGATCGGCAACCCCTTCGGCGTTGGCCAGACCGTGACGCAGGGGATCGTCTCGGCGCTCGCGCGCACGCAGGTCGGCTCCTCCGACTACCAGTTCTTCATCCAGACCGACGCGGCGATCAATCCGGGCAATTCCGGCGGCGCGCTCGTGGACCTTCGGGGCCAGCTCGTCGGGATCAACACTGCGATCTACTCGCAATCCGGTGGCAGCCACGGCATCGGGTTCGCCATTCCGGCGAGCATGGTGCGCGCCGTGGTGGAGACCGCCAAGGGCGGGGCCACCGCCGTGCGCCGGCCCTGGCTCGGCGCTCGCGTGCAGAGCGTCACCCCCGACATCGCCGAGAGCATGGGCCTCGACCATCCCACCGGCGTCCTCGTGGCGAGCCTGCAACCGAAGAGCCCGGCGGAGGAGGCGGGCCTGAAGCGCGGCGACCTCATCCTCACCGTGGACGGCAAGGCCGTCGACGACCCGGAGGCCTTCGGCTACCGTTTCGCCCTCAAGGGCCTCACCGGCCAGACCCAGTTCGGGATCCTGCGCGGCAGTGGCCGCTCGAATGTCGCGGTCAAACTCGGCCCCGCGCCCGAGACGCGCCCGCGCGACACCCTGAAGGTGCGGACCCGTTCGCCCTTCCTCGGCGCGACCCTGGTCAACACCTCGCCGGCCGTGGCCGAGGAGATCCAGGCCGATTTCCCCGCCGAGGGCGTGGCGGTGTCCTCCGTGGACGAGGGCTCGATCGCAGCCCGGGCTGGCCTGCGGAAAGGCGACATGATCGTGGCCATCAACGGCATGCCGGTCGCCACCACCAAGGACCTGGAGCGCATCACCCGCAACAGCCTCAACATGTGGGAAGTCTCGATCAACCGAGGCGGCGAGGTGCTGACCTCGGTGTTCGGAGGCTGAGCACCAGGGTTCGGATGGGTCCTCGCGCGCCCTTCGATGAGGTGGTCCGGTCCTTCCGGTTCATGTCGTTCATGCAAAGCATGAGGCGGGCAGGGGAGACGATGATTTTCGCGGTTGCGGTCGCTGCCCGCACGCGTCTTTGATGCGCCGATGTCCGATCTCTTCGCCTCGGCCGGCCTGTCGAACGCCGCCCCCCGCCCCCTCGCCGACGCCCTGCGCCCCAAGACCCTCGCCGAGGTGGTGGGCCAGGAGCACCTGACCGGCCCCGACGGGGCACTCACCCGCCTCCTCAACGCCCGGTCCTTCGGCTCCCTGGTGTTCTGGGGCCCGCCCGGCACCGGCAAGACCACCGTGGCGCGCCTGCTAGCCCACGAGACCGACCTGCATTTCGAGCAGATCTCGGCGATCTTCTCCGGCATCGCCGAACTGCGAAAGGTCTTCGACGCGGCACGTGGGCGCCGGGCCATGGGCCGGGGCACCCTGCTCTTCGTCGACGAGATCCACCGCTTCAACCGGGCGCAACTCGACGCCTTCCTGCCCGTGATGGAGGACGGCACGGTGACGCTCGTGGGTGCCACCACCGAGAACCCGTCCTTCGAGCTCAACGCCGCGCTCCTCTCGCGGGCCCGCGTGCTGCTGTTCCGGGCGCTGGACGAGGCGGCCATCGCCAAGCTCATGGTGCGGGCCGAGGCGCTCACCGGCCAGCCGCTGCCGCTGGACGAAGAGGCGCGGGGCGTGCTGGTGCGCATGGCCGACGGGGACGGCCGCGCGGCACTGACCCTGGCCGAGGAGGTCTGGCGCTCGGCCAAGCGCGACGAAATCTTCGACGCGGAGCAATTGCAGGCGATCATCCAGCGCCGGGCGCCGATCTACGACAAGTCGCAGGAGGGGCACTACAACCTGATCAGCGCCCTGCACAAGACCGTGCGCGGCTCCGACCCCGATGCGGCGCTCTACTACCTCTGCCGGATGCTCGACGGGGGCGAGGACCGCCTGTTCATCGCCCGCCGCCTCGTGCGCATGGCGGTGGAGGATATCGGGCTCGCCGATCCGCAGGCCCTGGTCGTCGCCACGGCGGCCAAGGATGCCTCCGATTTCCTCGGCTCGCCGGAGGGCGAGCTGGCTCTGGCCCAGGTCACGGTCTATCTCGCCTGCGCGCCGAAATCGAATGCGGTCTACAATGCCTACAAGGCCGCGACCCGGGTCGCCAAGGAGCACGGCTCGCTACCCCCGCCCCGCACCATCCTCAACGGCTCGACCAAGCTGATGCGCAAGATCGGCTACGGCGAGGGCTATCGCTACGACCATGACGAGCCCGACGCCTTCTCGGGCCAGGATTACTGGCCGGAAAAACTCGGCCGGCAGCATTTCTACGAACCCACCGACCGAGGCATGGAGCAACGCTACGGCGACCGCCTCAGCCATTGGGAGACCTTGCGCCGGCAACGCCGCGAGGAGGGCTGACGGGCGCGAAGCTTCGTTGCCGAGCCGCGCGCCCCGGCAGGGAGTCTAGCGGGCGCCGCGCAGGTAGGCGATGTGCCGGACCGCGAGCTCGTAGCCGTGGATGCCGAAGCCGGCCATGACGGCGGTGGCCGCCAGCGACACGTAGGAATGATGCCGAAAGTCTTCGCGGCGATGCACGTTCGAGATGTGACACTCGACGATGGGGACCTCGCAGGCGTTCAGCGCATCGAGGATCGCGATCGAGGTGTGGGTGAAGGCCCCCGGATTGATGACGATCCCGGCCGCATCGATCCGGTAGGCGTGGATCCAGTCGATGAGTTGGTGCTCGGCGTTGCTCTGGTGGAAGGCGATCTCGAGGCCGAGGCTCGTGGCGAGGCTCCGGCAGCGCGCCTCCACATCCGCGAGCGTCTCGTGCCCGTAAATGTGCGGCTCGCGCAGCCCGAGCAGGTTGAGGTTCGGGCCGTTCAGAATCAGGATCGTGTCGCTCATGGCACCCATCCTTAGGCGCAGCGCCGACCGGCGCAAAGAGGCGAGGGGGAGAGCGATGCGGGTCTCGCGGGGGTGGTGAGCGAACCCCATTCCATGATCGACCGCGGCCTCTTGCGGCGCTCCCCGTTGCGGGTCATGCCTGACGCGAAGGCGCAGAGACGCTTCGTCTCTGTACAGGGAGAAGCCCGATGAGCGAGCCCGTCGTCATCGCCGTCGCGATCACTGGCTCGGTGCCGCGAAAGGCCGACAATCCCGCCTTGCCGGTGACGGTGGCCGAGCAGATCGCCTCGACGCGGGAAGCCTACGAGGCCGGAGCCACCCTCGCCCATATCCACGTGCGCAACGACGACGAGACGCCGTCCTCGGACCCCGGCCGCTTCGCGGCGGTGCAGGACGGACTGCGCCAGGCCTGCCCGGGCATGATCGTGCAATTCTCCACGGGCGGGCGCGGGCGCGATCCGGCGAGTCGTGGCCTCTCCCTGCAGCACCGCCCCGACATGGCCTCGCTCTCCACGGGCTCGGTGAATTTTCCGACGATCGTCTACGAGAACCACGCCACCTTGGTCGCCGACCTCGCCGGGCAGATGCAGCGCTACGGGGTGCGTCCCGAAATCGAGATCTTCGACCTGTCCCATCTTCACGGCGCCCGACGCCTCGTGGAAGCCGGCCTGATCGACGCGCGACCGCACGTGCAGTTCGTCATGGGGGTGAAGAACGCGATGCCGGCGGATCCGCATCTCTTGGACCTGCTGCTCGGCGAGGCGCGACGCATCCTGCCGAAAGCCACCTGGACGGCGGCCGGCATCGGGCGCCATCAGGCCGAGGTGATGGATTGGGCCCTGGCACGCGGCGCCTGCGCGGTGCGCACCGGCCTCGAGGACAATATCCGGATCACCCGGGACCGCCTTGCCGGGAGCAATGCCGAACTCGTCGCCCTAGCGGCAGACGCGGTGCGGCGGCACGGACGCAGGATCGCGACGCCATCGGACGCGCGGCGCATCCTCGATCTAGCCCCCTGAACAGCACGAAGCCCGCCCCGCGGTTACGGGACGGGCTTTGTGGTGGTGATGGATTTGGTTGCGGGGACAGGATTTGAACCTGTGACCTTCAGGTTATGAGCCTGACGAGCTACCGGGCTGCTCCACCCCGCGCCAAAGCGTGATCGTTTTTGAGGGCTTGTTGTT
>NZ_JAQGKL010000013.1 GCF_028290105.1 Methylobacterium sp. | reverse complement strand
AAGGTTCAGGTCGAGCAGGATGATGTCGTAGTCGTACAGCTTGCCGAGATCGATCCCCTCCTCACCCAGATCCGTGGTGTAGGTGTTGAAGCTCTCGGATTTGAGCATCAGTTCGATGCTCTGCGCGACAGAGGTATCGTCCTCGATCAGCAACACGCGCATGGGCAAGATCCTCCAAAGGTTGAGACTTCCTATACGGTCACCGGCAACAAACCGTTAACGCTGAGCGCCCGCGCCCGCGATCCGCACCGGCTGAGCCTCAAGTCTTTTCGAAACCTCGCGATTTTTCTTTTCGGGAATTCCCGCGCCCTTCGCGATCCGGCCCGCGCCCGCGCCATCGACCGGCGCTTTCGCCGGCCGGATCGCGCTCCCCCGAGCCGGATCACCGGACCCAGGTCATCGCAGCCAAGTGGCGACGAGGCCGAGGGCGGCGGCGAAGGTCACCGCCGTGGTGGTCCAGCCGAGGAGGTTGGTGAGGCGGCCGTTGACCCGGTTGCCCATGACGGCGCGGTCGTTCGTCATCAGCATCATCAGCAGGAGGAGCGGCGGCACCGAGAAGCCCTGCACGATGCCGGACCAGACCAGCGCCCGCATCGGGTTGAAGCCGAGGAAATTCAGCGCCACGGCGATCACCGTCACCGCCGCGATGGTGCCGTAGAACAGCTTGGCCTCGCGGGGGCGCGCATGCAGGCTGCCGCTGCGGCCGACCCCCTGGACGAGGTCGTAGGCCGCCCCCGTCGTCATCACCGGCACCGCGAGGAAGCCGACGCCGACGACGCCGAGCGCGAACAGGTACTTGGCCCCCGCCCCCGCCAGGGGCTCGAGGGCGGCCGCCGCCTGGGCGGCGCTCTCGATCTCGGTCTGCCCGGCCGGATGCAAGGTCGCGCCCGTGGACAGGATGATGAAGTACAGGATCACGTTCGAGAACAGCATCCCAATCACCACGTCGCGGCGGGTCTTGCGCAATTCCGCGTCGGTGGCGCCCTTGCGCGCCCGCAGAGAGTGACGCCCCTGCGCGATCTCCTCCTCGACCTCCTGGTTCGACTGCCAGGTGTAGATGTAGGCCGAGAGCGAGGTGCCGATGCAGGCCACGATCATGGACAGGAAATCCGCGTCGAAGCGGATCCGGGGCAGGAACGTGCCGCGCAGGATCTCGCCCGGGTCGGGCCTCGCCAGGATCGCGGCGGCCACGTAGGCGAACAGGGCCAGGGCCAGCCAGCGGAAGATGGCGCGCAGGAGCGCGTAGGAGCCGAAGACCTGGAAGGCCAGGATCGCGGCGGCGGCCACCACCACGATGGCGCCGATCGGGACCGGGACCAGCAGGTTCAGGGCGGCGCCGATGCCGCCGAGATTGGCCGCCGCCTCGATGACGTTGCCGGTGAAGGCCCCGAGCACGATGGGATAGAGAACCCAGCGCGGATAGCGGTCCCGCACGATGGCGAACAGGCCCTTGCCGTAGACCTGCCCGAGCTTGGCCGAGACGTAGACGACCACGTACATCATCGGCAGGACGACGGGGGCGATCCACAGGAAGGCGAGGCCGAACTTGGCGCCCGCGCTCGCATAGGTGCCGATGGCGGACGGATCGTCGTCCGCCGCCCCCGTGATCACCCCCGTGCCGAGGGCGTGGGCGAGGCCGTTCCCCTTGCGCGGCCCGTCCCGATCGTGGTCCCGGCTTTGGTTCTGGTCCCCGTCCTGGTCCTTCCGCGGCGGCTTCGGCAGGCGCTGGTCCATGGGGTCTCGTCGGAACTGGCACGTCTGGGAACGGGAACGCGTGGAGTCCAACCGGACGACGCGCAGCCTGTTCAGTGTGCCCGGGCGAACGGTCTTCGACCGGACACCGGCCGAAGACGCCCAAGTTCAAGCGTACCGCCGGTGGCCCGGCCCCGACGGGACGCGCCGCGCCCGGACCCTGCGCCTTCAGCCCTTCACGAAGGCGAGGAGATCGGGGTTGATGACGTCGTGGTTGAGGGTCAGCATCCCGTGCGCGAAGCCCGGATAGGTCTTGAGGGTGCCGTTTTTCAGGAGCGTCACCGATTTCCGCGCCGAGTCGGCGATGGGCACGATCTGGTCGTCCTCGCCGTGCAGGACCAGGGTCGGCACGGAGATGGCCTTGAGGTCCTCGGTCTGGTCGGTCTCGGAGAAGGCCTTGATCCCTTCGTAATGGGCTTTCGCGCTGCCCATCATGCCCTGGCGCCACCAATTCTGGATCACGCCGGGGAGCACCGTCGCGCCGTCCCGGTTGAAGCCGTAGAACGGCCCGGTCGGGACATCGACGAAGAACTGCGCGCGGTTCGCCGCGGTGGCCGCGCGGAAGCCGTCGAAGACCTCGACCGGCAGGCCCTCGGGATTGGCCGGCGTCTTCAGCATCAGGGGCGGCACCGCCGAGACCAGCACCGCCTTGGCGACGCGGCCGGCGGGCTCGCCGTGCCGGGCCACGTAGCGCGCCACCTCGCCGCCGCCGGTGGAGTGGCCGATATGCACGGCGTTGCGCAGGTCGAGCGCCTCCACCACCGCGAAGGCGTCGGCGGCATAATGGTCCATGTCGTGGCCGCCATCGACCTGCGCCGAGCGGCCATGGCCGCGCCGGTCATGGGCGACGACGCGGTAGCCGTGCGCCAGGAAGAACAGCATCTGCGCGTCCCAATCGTCCGCCGAGAGCGGCCAGCCGTGGTGGAACACGATCGGCTGGGCGTCCTTTAGCCCCCAATCCTTGTAGAAGATCTCGACGCCGTCCTTCGTGGTGACATAGGTCATGGGGATCTGTCCGCTTCTGAGGGAGAGGATCGTCGAGGGGAAAGGGTGACGGGACTCCCGGGCAGCCATGCCCGGTCGGCTCGGGAAAACCGCCCGTGGTCGCGGGAGCCATCGAACCGCCACGCTTGCGAACTTCACACGATTCCGTGAGCGATTCCAGCCGAGCGCCGTCCTCGACCCCGCCCGCCGGAATCCGGCCGGGCATGCGGGCGCGGGGGTGGACAGCCCACCCGCCTCGTCCATCATCTGCGCGCGCGGGGACGGGGCGTCCCTCCACGCGAGCGCCGGGCCGTCCCGCCGACGGATGTCCCGCCATCGAACGGGCTGGGGACGAGGGGCGACAGGCGACCATGAGCATCCCGGCGGACGCGGACGAACGGGTGAGCGCTGACGACCTCGGCCGAACCGCGCGGGCCCGGCATCAGGCCGAGATCCTGGACTGGCTCCTGCGCGGCACCCTCGGCGAGCGCTACCTCGACGATATTTTCGTGGCGTTCTGCCAGCGCCTGCGCGCGGCGGGCGTGCCGGTCGCCCGGGCGACCGTGTACCTGCGCACCCATCATCCCCTCTGGCTCGGGACCCGAATTCTGTGGCGGACCGGGGCGCGCGCCGCCGAGATCACCAATTTCGAGTACGGCATCGTCGACACCGACCAGTTCCGGCACAGCCCGGCGGCCGAGATCCACGCGGGCGCGGACGAGGTCCGCATGCGCCTGGAGACCCTGGAGCCCGCTGCGCCGGTCCACGCGCTCTACCGCGAATTGCGGGACGAGGGGCTGACCGACTACGTCGCCTGGCCGCTCCACTACACCCTGGGCAAGCGCCACATCGCGACGTTCTCCGCCGACCGGGCCGGAGGCTTTGCCGGCGACGACGTGGCGATGCTGGCCGCCCTGCTCCCGGCGCTCGCGGTGGTCACCGAGGTCCGCCACAAGAACCGCCTGACGCGGCTGCTCCTCGACACCTATGTGGGGCCTCATGCGGGCGAGATGATCCTCAACGGCGCGACCCGGCGCGGCAGCGGCGTCACCGTGGAGGCCGCCGTCATGGTGATCGACCTCAGGGGCTTCACCGAGATCTCCGAACTCTGGCCGCGCGACGACGTCATCGCCCTGCTCAACGATTACTTCGACGCGATCTCGCTCCCGATCGAGCGCCATGGCGGCGAGATCCTGAAGTTCATGGGCGACGGCCTGCTGGCGATCTTCCACCTCGACACGCCCGCCGCCTGCGCGGCGGCGCAATCGGCGGCCTGGGAAGCATGCGTCGCCATGGAGGCGCTGAACGCGCGGCGGGCGGATGCGGGCCTGCGCCAGCTCGGCTTCGGGATCGGCGTGAATGTCGGGGCGGTGATGTACGGCAACATCGGGTCGCGCACCCGCCTCGACTTCACGATCATCGGCCCCGCCGTCAACGTCGCGGCGCGGCTGGAGAGCCTGACGAAGGTGCTCGGCGTCAGCGTCCTGTTCTCCGGCGCCTTCGCGGCCCGGTCGGACCAGGGGCACCGGCTCGACCGCCTGGGCGCGTTCCCGCTCCGGGGCGTCGGCGACCCCCTCGACGTCTTCGGCTTCGCCGACGCGGTTCCGGACTAGGCCGGCTCCCGCCGGACCCCGCTTGCGTCCCGAATGGAACCCGCGTGCCGCTGGCGACATAGGCCACGCTGGCGCCCAAAGGGGCCGGCGCCACCAGGGGAACGGGCATGGACGCGAACGTGACGACCGCCGGGGCGCCGCCGCGCCTCGAACGCAAGGCCGTGGCGGCCGTGGTGCTCGGCAACGCCCTCGAATTCTACGACTTCACCATCTACGCCTTCTTCGCCAAGCCGATCGGCGAGGCGTTCTTTCCCTCTCAGAACGCCACCGACAGCCTGCTCGCCTCCCTGGCGCTCTTCGGCATCGGCTACGTCATGCGCCCTATCGGCGGCATCCTGATCGGGGCCTTCGCCGACCGGGCGGGGCGCAAGCCCGCCATGCTGATCACCATCGCGCTGATGGCCGTCGGCATGGTGATGCTGGCCGCCTGCCCCGGCTACGCGACCCTCGGCGGCTGGTCTCAGGTCATCGTCATCGTCGGCCGGCTCATCCAGGGCCTGGCGCTCGGCGGCGAGGTCGGCCCCTCCACCGCCTACCTGCTGGAGGCGGCCCCACCCAAGCACCGGGGCTTCGTGGCGAGCTGGCAGATCGCCAGCCAGGGCTGCGCGGCGCTGATCGCCGGCATCGTCGCCTCCGCCCTCACCTACGCCGTCGGCGACGACGCCATGAGCGATTGGGGCTGGCGCGTGATGTTCGCCCTCGGCATCGGCGTGGTGCCGGTGGGCCTGATCATCCGCAGCCACCTGCCCGAGACCGCCGGCGACCGGACCGATCCGGCCGCCGCCGACTCGACCTTCGCGGTGGTCCGGCGCCTGGTGCGCGAGCATGGCCGCATGCTGGTGCTGACCTTCCTGATCATCGCGGCCTCCACCGTCTCGAACGCGGTGGGCACCAACATGCCGGTCTATGCCCAGGCCACCCTCGGCCTCACCGAGACGGTCTCCACCGCCGTGCCGATCGCGCTCGGCCTCGCCTCCATCGTGTTCCCGCTTCTGGGCGGCTGGCTCGCCGACCGGGTCGGGCGCCGCGCCGTGATGATCTGGCCGCGCGCGCTCATCGTCGTCCTGACGGTGCCCGCCTTCGCCTGGCTCCTGCGCGATCCGACGGGCCCTTCGGTCTATGCCGTGACCTTCCTCCTGTCGGCGCTCTCCTCGATCAACGCCGCGGCGATCATCGTCGCGATTCCCGAATCCCTGCCCCGCGCCGTGCGCAGCGCCGGCCTCTCCATCGTCTACGCCTTCTCGGTCTCGATCTTCGGCGGCAGCACGAACTACGTGGTGAACAAGCTCATCGCCCTCACCGGCGACAAGATGGCCCCGGCCTATTACCTCGTGGCCTTCAGCGTCGTCGGCACCGTCGCGGCCCTGCTGATGCCGGAGACGCGCGGCCGCGACCTCGCGGCGGATGCGGAGGCCGCCTCCCGCCCCGGCGCCTGACCCGGTCGACGCGGACGCGCAGCGTGTTCGGTGGGGCGATGCGCGATGTCGCGCTCCCGGCCGATCCGGTCGAGGCGGTCGACCCGGCGCTGCCCCGAAGCGCCGGGCGTCCCCTGCCCTCAGCCCTGCGCGAGGCGTTCGAGAAGACGCTTGGCTGCGGGCCCCGACGAGGCCGGGTTCTGGCCCGTGATCAGAAGGCCATCGGCCACGACGTAGGGCTGCCAGTCGGCATCCTTGCTGTACTCGCCGCCGAGACGCCGCAACTCGTCCTCGACGAGGAACGGCACCACCGTCGTGAGCTGCACGCCCTCCTCCTCGGAATTCGTGAAGCCGGTCACCTTCCTGCCGCGCACGAGCGGAGCGCCGTCCTCGGCCGTGACGTGCCGCAGGACGCCCGGGGCATGGCACACGAGGGCCACGGGCTTGCCCGCGCCGAGCGTCGTCTCGATGAGACGCCGGGAGTCCGCGTCCTCGGCAAGGTCCCAGAGCGGACCATGGCCGCCCGGATAGAACACCGCGTCGAACCCGTCATGCGACACGCCGGCCAGCGGCACGGTCGTGGCCAGGGCGGCCGTGGCCTCGGCATCCGCCTCGAAGCGGTGCGTCGCCTCGGTCTGGTTCGCCGGCTCGTTGCTCTTGGGATCGAGGGGCGGTTTGCCGCCCCTCGGAGACGTCAACACGATGTCGGCGCCCGCATCCTTGAACGCGTAGTAGGGCGCGGCCAGTTCCTCCAGCCAGAACCCGGTCTTGCGGCCCGTATCCCCGAGCTGATCGTGCGAGGTGAGGACGATGAGGATCTTCATAGCGATACTTCCCTGTGATGCGGTCGGATATGGAAACGACTGGCTGAACCGCTTTCAGTAGACCAGTCGGCTAGAATTTCGAGACGCGGCGTACGGCTTCGCCGCGGTCATCCCTGCCGAGCTTTGCGAAGTCTGAGCAGGCGCCGCGTCGTCGTCATCGCAGCCTCGAACGGGGTGGCGGTGCGAACGATCTTCGTCATGAGGCTTGCCCCGAGCCAGAGGTGGTACAACGTCTCGGCGGTGGCATGCGGCTCGTCTTCGAGCGTCAACGAACCTTCCGCGACACCGGCCTCGACGGCGCGTGACAGCCGCTCGATGATCCCGGCGGTTCCAGTCTTGAGGGCGAGGCGCATGGGTTCGGACAGGTCGGACACCTCGGCCGCGAGCTTCACCGCGAGGCACTTGCCCTGGTCGTCACCGCTCCCCTGGCTTGTCTGCCACTTGCGCCAATAGGTCATCAGGCGCTCGGCCTGATTCAGGCCGGGCTCTGCGAGCGTCGTGTCGAGGTCGACGAGATAGCCTTCGAAGTAGTGCGCGAGGAGCGCCTCGCCGAATGCCTCCTTGGAGCCGAAATAATGGTAGAACGAGCCCTTCGGCACTCGGGCCGTTGCCAGGATCTCGTTGAGCCCGACCCCGGAAAACCCCTTCGCGCCCACGAGACCGTAAGCGGTATCGAGGATGCCTTGCCGGGTATCGGTATATCCGTTCGTCGGTGCCATGGATTCGATATGGTCGAAATTAGACCGGTCGTCTAGTTGCAGGTCGAATGTTTTCGAAGGCCCTTTGCGAGTGCCTGGCCGAGGTAGCGCTTCGGATGGGGTTTGGTGCGCCCCGCCCGCGCGGAAAGGCTTTGCGGGAGCCGGCCTACGAGCCAAGCTGTCGGTCGCGGTGTGGTCGCCCGTCCGATGCACGGTTCCGGCGTCTCGAGAGCCTGACCCTCGGTGACGCCGTCTCGACGGGCGCCGCCGGAACCCTGGGAGACATGTGATGGAGTTAAGGTTGGACGGCCGCGTTGCCGTGGTCACGGGCGGCAGCAAGGGGCTCGGGCTCGCCATCGCCACCCGGATGGCCGCCAGCGGCGCGGATGTGGCGATGCTGGCGCGCGATCCGGACGGGCTCGCCGCCGCACGGCGGCTCGTGGAGCCCACTGCACGCGGGCGCGTCCATGTCGTCGCCTGCGACGTCTCACGGGCGGAGGAGGTGGAGCGCGCCCACGACGACGTGGTGCAGGCCCTCGGCCGCGTCGATATCCTGGTGAACAATGCGGGCGTCTCCCGGACCGGCCCTTTCGCATCGATCACGGACGCGGTCTGGCAGGCCGACCTCGATCTCAAGCTGTTCGCGGCGATCCGCCTCGCGCGACTGGCCTGGCCCGGCATGGTCGAGCGTCGCTGGGGACGGATCATCAACGTGCTCAACATCGCGGCCAAGGCGCCCAAGGCCGGGTCGGCCCCGACGTCGGTCTCGCGGGCGGCGGGGCTGGCGCTCACCAAGGTGCTCGCGGGCGAAGGCGCGCCGCACGGCATCCTCGTGAACGCCCTGCATGTCGGGCTCATCGACAGCGACCAGTGGGTCCGCCGCCACGCCGCCACGGATGACGGCCAGCCCTACGCGGCCTTCCTGGCCGACATGGCCCGCAACATCCCCCTCGGCCGTGTCGGCACACCTCAGGAATTCGCCAACGTGGCGTGCTTCCTGGCATCCGACCTCGCGGGCTACGTGACCGGAACCGCGATCAACGTCGACGGCAACCTCAGTCCGGTGACCTGAAGGGGCAGGTCCCATGCGCAGGGGACGCATGGAGCGGCCGCTCGCGGCCAGACGAGCGGCGCGACGGCCAGGTCCGCTCCGGCGATGCCCCATCCTTACACGGACGGGGGGACATCTTTCCGGAACCGGTTCTTCGCCGATCGCCGGGAAGCCGCGGCGGCTAGGTCGCGTACTGGGCCTCGCCGTTCCCGAAGGACCAGTTCTCTTTCACGACCTCGACGAGGTTGATGA
>NZ_JAQGKL010000069.1 GCF_028290105.1 Methylobacterium sp. | reverse complement strand
TCACGCGTTCGGCAGGTGCGTCGCCAGCGCTTCGAGAACGGCCATGCGGACGGCGACGCCCATCTCGACCTGTTCGCGGATGAGCGACTGCGCCCCGTCGGCGACCTCGGAGGAGATCTCGACGCCGCGATTCATCGGCCCCGGATGCATCACCAGGGCGTCGGGGGCGGCCAGCCGCAGCTTGTCGGCGTCGAGGCCGAAATAGCGGAAGTATTCCTTCACGGAGGGCACGAAGGAGCCGTTCATGCGCTCGCGCTGCAGGCGCAGCATCATGACGATGTCGCAGCCCTCCAGGCCCTTTCGCATGTCCGTGAAGACCTCAACGCCGAAGCGCTCGATGCCGGTGGGGAGCAGGGTCGAGGGGCCGATGATCCGCACCCGCGCGCCCATGGCCTGGAGCAGGATGAGGTTCGAGCGGGCGACGCGGCTGTGCAGGACGTCGCCGCAGATCGCGACCCGCAGGCCTTCGATCCGGCCCTTGTTGCGCCGGATGGTGAGCGCATCGAGGAGCGCCTGGGTCGGGTGCTCGTGGGCGCCGTCGCCGGCATTGACCACCGCGCAATCGACCTTGCGGGCGAGGAGGTGCACGGCGCCGGCCGCATGGTGGCGCACCACGATGATGTCGGGCCGCATGGCGTTGAGGGTGGCGGCGGTGTCGATGAGGGTCTCGCCCTTCTTCACCGAGGACGAGGCCACCGACATGTTCATCACGTCGGCGCCGAGGCGTTTGCCGGCGAGCTCGAACGAACTCTGGGTCCGCGTCGAGGGCTCGAAGAACAGGTTGATCTGGGTGCGGCCCCGCAGGGTGGTGCGCTTCTTCTCGACCTGACGCGAGAGCGCGACGGCCTCCTCGGCCCGATCGAGCAGGGTCTCGATGTCGGGTCGCGAGAGGCCCTCGATCCCGAGCAGGTGCCGGTGGGGGAAGCTTTGGGGCGCGGCTGTCATGCTGGGCCAGGGCTATAGGCCCGGGCGGGTGGGCCGGCAAGGCGCGCGAGGCCCCCGCCGGCCTCAACGGGTCAGATTCCCGGCGCCACCAGAGGGCGCAGGGATTCGGCGAGATCCGTGAGGCTCAAGCCCCCCTTCTGCAGCACCCGGTCGGCGCGGCCGGCCAGGCGCCGTCGGTCGTCGGCGGTGATGTCCTTGGCGGTCAGGACGACGACGGGAATGTCGCGCCATTCGTCGCGCTCGCGCAAGGCCCGCAGGAAGCCGAAGCCGTCCATTTCCGGCATCATCAGGTCGAGCAGGATCAGGCAGGGCTTCTTTGCCGCCGTCGCCTCCAGGCCCGCGACGCCGTTCTCGGCGGAGGCGACGCGCCAGCCCTCGCGGGTCAGCATCGCCGCCATGCGCTCGCGGGCGTCCGGATCGTCGTCGATGATGAGGACCGGCCCCTTGTGCTCCGAGGGCTTGAACCGCTCCATCGCGGATTTGAGCTGGTTCCACTCGATCGGCTTCTGCAGGTAGTCGGTGGCGCCGAGCGAGAAGGCGAGGTTCTGCTCGTCGAGCACCGTCACCATGATGATCGGGGTCGCGCCGAGATCGGGATCGGCCCGGAGGGTCCGCAGCACCGACCAGCCGTCCATGCGCGGCATCGTCACGTCGAGGAGGATGACGCGGGGCTTGAGTTCGCGAGCCCGCTCCACGCCCTCGCGCCCGTCCCGGGCCGTGGCGACGGTAAAGCCGTCCTTCTCCAGGAAGCGGGCGAGGAGGTCGCGGGTGGCCGCGTCGTCGTCGATGATGAGGACGTGGCCGCCTGGGATCGGCAGGGCCTCCCGGGTCCGGTGAAGCGCGTCGTGATCGTGATGGGCCACGGCCTCCGGGCTCGGGGCCACGTAGGTCGCGGGCATCAGAAGCGTGAAGGTGGTACCGGCTCCTTCCCGGCTCTCCACTTCGATACGCCCGCCCAGCATCTCGGCGAAGGCCCGGGTGATGGCCAGACCGAGGCCGGTACCGCCGAAGCGCCGCGTGGTGGAGGCGTCGGCCTGCGTGAAGCGCTGGAACAGTTTGGCCTGCTGCTCCGGGTTCATGCCGATGCCGGTGTCGGTGACGCGGAAGCTCAGCCAGTCGTCGCCGTTACGCGGGGCCCGCGAGACCGCGAGCACGATGCGCCCGCCCTCGGTGAACTTGGCCGCGTTGCTCAGGAGGTTGATCAGGCACTGGCGCAGCTTGGTCTGGTCGGTCTGGGCCTCGCCGAGGTCGTCGGAGATCTCCAGGGCGAGGGTGTTGCCCTTCTTCTCGACGAGGGATTCGACGGTGGCCGCCACGTCGTGGACGATCTCCGGGACCGAGAAGGTCTCGGCGTAGATCTCCATGCGCTCAGCCTCGATCTTGGAGAGGTCGAGGACGTCGTTGATGAGGCCGAGCAGGTGGCGGGCATTCGCCTCGATCTTGCGCATGTCGGCGAGCAGTCCCTCCTCGCCGAGATCCTCGATCTCCTCCTGCAGCATCTCCGAATACCCGATCACCGCCGAGAGCGGGGTGCGCAGCTCGTGGCTCATGTTGGCGAGGAACTGGCTTTTCGCGCGGTTGGCCTCCTCGGCGGCCTCCTTGGCGGCCTCCAGGGCCAGCTCGGCCTCCTTGCGGGCGGTGACGTCGGTATGGGTGCCGACCCATTCGCGGATGCTGCCGTTCTCCTCGAGGATCGGCACGGCGCGGGCCGACATGATCCGCCAGATGCCGTCCTGGCGCCGGATGCGGTGCTCGATCTCGTAGGGGGACAGGCTCTCCACGGCCGCGTGCCAGGCCTCGTTGGTGCGCGCTCGGTCGTCCGGGTGGATCGCCCCCAGCCATCCGGACCCGGCGGCCTCGTGCGGGGTCTGGCCGGTGAAGCGGGTCCATTCCGAAGGGGTCACCTCGAAACCGCCCTCGGGGTTGGTCGTCCAGACGATGGAGGAGGTGGCCTCGGTCAGCGAGCGGAAACGCTCCTCGCTGTGACGCATGCGTTCTTCGGAGAGCTTGCGCAGGGTCTCGTCGGACACCACGAGCCCGACGCCGTCGGCCTGGACGCGACCCGACGCCTGGGTGCTGGAGCGCCCGCGTAGGGGGTAGAAACTCATCTGGAAGTGGCGCACCCCGCGCGGCGCGCTCGGCGTCGGCACCGCCACGTCGACATTGGTGGTGACGAGGCCCTCGTCGCGGGCGGCCTTCAGCTTCGGGACGAGCTGCTCCTGCAGGGTCGGCACGTTCGCCCAGATCGGCGCCCCGAGATCGGCCCCGAAGCCGCGCTCGTTCATGGTGGCGAGCGCCCGGTTCATGTGCTGGATCGTCAGGTCGCGGTTGAGGAAGCCGAGGCCGACAGGGGCGTTGGCGAAGACTCCGTCGAGGAGGGCGGCCGTGCGCTGCTCGTCGCGCCGGCGCACCAGGGCCAGGCGCCCGAGCAGCGCGACGGCGGCCAGCGCCGAGGCGATCGAGACCAGGGACAGCACGAGGGAAAGCACCCGGTCGCGCGCTTCGGTCGCCGCCAGGACGGTGTCGGCCTGGGTCTGCACGGCCTTGGCCGCCGCGCGCACCCCATCCATCGTCCGCTTGCCCTCGCCCTTCCGGGCGACCGCCACCGCGGCGTCGTAGCCCTGATCCCGGCGCAGTGCGATGATCCGGGCGGCATAGGTCCGCTTGGCCTCGACGGATTCGCGCAGGTCTCGGATGTGCTCCGGTCCCTGCGCGTCCGTCTCCTTCGTCAGCCGCTCGATGGTGTCCAACTGGCCGTCGATGGTGTCCTGCGCCGCCTGATAGGGCTCGAGATAGGCCTCGTCGCCGAACAACACGTAGCCGCGCATGCCGGTCTCGAGCTCGACCATGTTCGAGAGAAGGCGCTCGCTCTGGCTGAGGATGACGTGCTGGCGCGCCCCTTGTGCGCGGCTCGCTTCGCCGGCGAGGTAGTTCCCGACACCGGCCGCGACCGCGACGCCGATCAGCACCAGGGCGAGCGGAGAGCTCGGCACACCGGTGAGGAAGCCGGGCTTGCGCCAGCGACGGGTGGGGCGCGGAGCGGAGGCGCTGGTCATGCGGTGCGGTTCATGGGGCTGGAGATTCTGCGCGGGTGTGGGATAGCGGGCGCGTGACGCCGACGCTCGCAAACGCGCCGGCACCGGTTCCGTTCACCACAATCCCGCCGCAACGGACGCACCGGGCGGCAAGCCCGGTGCGTCGCGGCCCCGGCTCAGACCGTCACGCGGGTTCCGTCAGCGCCGAGGGCCGATGGGTCGCCCTCAGTAACGCGGGCCGTTGGTCGTGCTGCCGAGTTGCTGCTGGTAGCCCTCCTGGGAGGGGTTGCGGGCGTTCGGATCGCCGTAGCGCTTCGTGTTCTGCCGGCGCTGCTGACGCTCGGCCTTGGTGGAGCGGTGCCGCGGTGCATGGTAGCCGTTCTGCGAATGGCGCATCCCGGCGCTGGTGTGATGCGGCGTATAAGGCTTGGCCAGCGCCGCGAGGGGCGCGGCCGTGATCAGGAACGCGGCGGTCGCGGCAAGAATATTCGTCTTCATCGGTTCGTCTGTACTCCGTTGATGCAGGGACGTCGGCGATCGTGCCTGGGTCGATCTGCATAACGGAGAGATAGTGTCGCCCTATAGTGTTCGACGTGTAGGCTCGCACATGATGAGGTGGATTAAAAATTTCCGGGTTCAAGAATAGGCTGGCGGATATCCGAGGTGTGACTTGGCGCTCGTCGCAGCGCCAGGCGCTCGTGTCAGTCGCTGCCGTCATCGGGAATCGCGAGGCGGGTGCCGCAGGCCTTGCAATGGACCGCATCGGTGTCGTGGCGCTGGAGGCCGCAGGCCGGGCAGGGGAAGCGCACCTTGGGTGGCCGGAACAGCACCTGGGCGAGGCGCAGGAACAGGGTCACGCCGAAGATCATCACGGCGACCGAGATCAGGCGCCCCGACGTGCCCGGCAGGGTGATGTCGCCGTAGCCAGTGGTCGTCAGGGAGGTCACGGTGAAGTAGAGCGCGTCGACGGCATTGCCGATCGCTGGGTTGGTCCCGTGCTGGGTCGTGAAGACGATGCCCGTCATCACGAACACGAAGACCGCGAGGTTGGTGGCGGCGAGGATTGCATCCTCGTTGGCGCGGAAGAACGCGCTGTCGGTGCGCATCCGGTCGAGGAGTTGGTAGCTCCGCAACAGGCGCAGGGTGCGCAGGATGCGCAGGAACCCGGCCCCCTCCCCCACCACCGGCGCGAGGAAGGAGACCATCGCGGCGATGTCGGCCCAGGTCGAGAGGTGCCGGAACTCCCGCGCCCGGTTCGGGCTGATGGCGAGACGCGCCAGGAAATCGAGGAGCACGGCGAGGCCGAGGGCGATGTCGACCGCCTCGATCCAGGCGTGGCGGGGCAGGAACGAGGTCACCACCACGTACCCCACCGTCGCCACGTCGAAGACGAGGAGGCCGTAGCGGAAGCGGTGGGCGCGATCGGTGTCGCCTCCGTAGAGTTCGGCGAGACGCGCGGTGAACGGGACCATGGCTGTGGGAATGCCCGATTTCGTCAGCGCCGCAGGCGGTTGCCGAGGACGAAGCCGAACAGGCCCATCAGGATGATGCCGGCCGCCCCCTCGATGCCCACCAGCAGGTTGGTGACGCGGCCCACCGGCTTGATGCCGATCTCGGGCGGATTGGCCGTCATCATGTTGAGGGCGCTGTAGCTCACGAGATCGAGGGGATTGTAGGTCGGGCTTCCGTCGGCCCCCTCCGGAATCAGGCCGCCCGTGAGGCCGAAGAACGCCGCGAACAGGAAGATCAGGATCGCGAAGGCGCGGGCGATGCGCGACAGGCTCTCGCCGTAATCGCAGAGCCACTCGACGAAGCGGTCGGCGACCCATTGGTAGCCGTGCCGCACGAGGTCCGGTCCGGAGCGCGCCTCCCAGGCGGCGCGTGCCTGCGATCCGGCCTGGAGCCGGCCCATCCGGCGCCCGCGCTTGTAGGCCCAGCTCGCTGCGTCCTGGCTGCCGATGCTCTTGAAGTTCTGTTCCAGCGCGAGGTAGCTCGCCTGGGCCGCGGGGTAGTCGCGGGCGACCTCCTCGCCCACCGCGCCGCCGAGCTGGTCCACGCGCATCCGGGTGCCGTTGAGCCAAGCCCCGGCGAAGCGCGCGTGGCGCAGGTCGCAGGTGGAGAGGTTGAGGCGCACGAGGCTGGTCTCGGAGAAGTCGGCCTCCGACAGGTCCGCCCCGTCGAGCTTCACGCCCGTCAGGTTGGCGCCCCGCAGGCGCGAGCCGCTGAGCTGCGCCTTCTTCAGGCTGGCGCCCTCGAAATCCGCATAGGTGAGGTTGACGCCGACGAGCTTCACCTCGTCGAGGTGGGCGCCCCGGAAATGCGTGTAATCCGCGTCCGCCCCGGTGAAGTCGGCGCCCCAGAGATCGGCGCCGTCGAAATGGGCGCCGTCGAGGAGGGCCCGGCGCAGCTTGGCGAAGCGCATGGCCGCACCCTCGAAATGCGCGTCCTCCAGCATCGCGTCGTCGAAATTGGCCTCGCCGCCGGCGACATCCGAGAAATGGGCGCCGCTGAGATCTGCGCCCGCGAAGTTCGCCTCCTCCACCGTGGCCCCGGCAAAGCGCGCGGAGCGGCCGAGCACGCCGGAAAGCGTCGCGCCCGCGAGGTTGGCGCCCGAGAGATCCGCATCCTCCAGGTGCGCGTCGGTGAGGTCAGCCCCGGCGAGCGCAAGGCCCGACTGCTTGGCATCCCACCAGGCGGGGGGGTCGGTTCCCTCGCCGAGCCGCGCGTTCAGGGCGTCCCGCCCGAGCGACAGGCCCCTGAGGTCCCGGGCCTCGTCGCCCGCCACGAAGGGGGCGCCCGCCAGGGCCTCGATATGCGCCAGCAATGCGTCCGCGCGCGCGTCGGCCGGGTCCGCCTCAGGCGTCATGTCGGTTCTCCAGCGGA
>NZ_JAQGKL010000266.1 GCF_028290105.1 Methylobacterium sp. | reverse complement strand
AATTCCGGGTTCGTGACACCGATGAACGCGAGCACCGCCCGCAGATACGTCTCGGCGTGCTCGGATGCGGCGGCCGGGGCGCCGGGGCCGTAGAGCCCGCCCCGCGCCACGGCGACGATGACGCGCTTCTCCGGGACCAGACCGACGGCGCCGCTCTCGGTGTACTTGAAGGTCTTGCCCGCCACGAGGATGCGGTCGACCCAGGCCTTAAGCTGCGACGAGATCGTGAAGTTGTAGAGCGGCGCGCCGATGACCACGATGTCGGCCGCAAGGAACTCCTCCAAGACCGTTCGGCCCAGGGCGACGTCGTGCTGGATGTCGGGGGTGTTCGTCGCGTTCGGCTGCTGGCCGGCGAGATACGCCCCCGAGAGGTGCGGGATCGGTTCGGCGGCGACGTCCCGATAGGTGACCGCGAGACCGGGCGCGCCGGCCTCGAGGTGCTGGACGATCGCGGCGGAGACGGCGCGGCTGACGGAGTGATCGCCGAGGATGCTGCCGTCGACGTGCAGGAGCTTCATGGTCTGTTCCCGGTATCAGAAGTGTACCAGGGCGCTATAGAGATCCGGATCGGCGCGCGCGCAAGGAGGCACATTCGTGGAACCCGGGCACAGCGAGGGAACCGAGGCACCGGCCCCGCACCATCCTGGCGATTGCCGGGTGGTCGGCACGGTTCTGGCGCGGATCGGCGACAAGTGGAGCATCCTCGTGGTGATGACGCTCACCGACGGTCCCCGCCGCTTCAACGAGTTGAAGCGCACCATCGGGGGCATCTCGCAGCGGATGCTCACCTTCACCCTGCGGGGCCTGGAGCGCGACGGGCTGGTCTCGCGCACGGTCTATCCAACCATCCCGCCGCGCGTGGATTACGAACTCACTGCTCTCGGCCGATCCCTGCAGGGGCCGGTGCAGGCGCTCGGCGCCTGGGCGTTCTCGAACCTCGACACGATCCAGGCGGCACGCACCCGCTTCGACGGGGGCAAGGCGCCCTGACGCATCAGGTCCAGTAGAGCACCCGCGCCTGCGGCAGTTCGCGCGCGAGCACACCCGTGATCGTCTCGCGCATCGTCCGCATCAGGTCGCGGGGAAAGACGTATTTCACCGAGCCGAACTTGGTGAGCTTGCGGGTGCGTTCCGCCTCGTCCATCGGCAGATCCGAGCCCGGATACCAGCCCTGGAGCACTTGCCTGGAACCCGGCGTGAAGCGGTGGGTGATGAGTTCGACGGTCAGGTCGAGGCCGGGCACGCCCGCGAGCGCCGCCGCGGCATCGCGGATCAGGGCGGCGTAGGCCTCGTGCCAATCCGGCACCGGCAGGATCGGCGCGACGGTCAGGCCGACCGGATAACCCGCCAGCGCCACGGCGCGCAGGGCGGCCAGACGCGCGTCGAGGCTCGCCGTGCCGCCCTCGTAGCGGGCGGCGGCCCGCGCGTTCACCGAGAAGCGGATTCGCGTGCGGCCGCGATGCGCCAGCGTCAGGAGCGGCGCGACGGCGGCGAACTTGGTGGTGAAGCGCAGTTGCACCGGTGCCTCCCACGCCCCGAAATGCGTGATCGCCCGGGAAAGCGAGCCGGTGAGGTGCTCGATGCCGAGTGGGTCGGTATAGCAGGAGGCCTCGAACGTGGTGCCCTCGCTCGCCCGCGCCACTTGTGCCGAGGTGACGGCGCCCTGGCCGAGATAAGCGGGAAGATTGCCCAGGATCGCGTCGAGGTTGGCGTAGGCTCGCGTCACCGGCGGGCCGGAGAGCGAGCCGGCGAGATAGCAGTACTGGCAATGGGCCGGGCAGCCCTCCGCGAGGTCGAAGCGCCAGTCGGCGCTGGGTGGGATCGGCTGCAGCTTCAGCTTGGTCGGCGGTGCCACCACGATGGCGAGCGTCGCCTTCGCCTCGCGGTAGGCCCGGCGCGGGTCCTCATCGCGAAAGCCAAGAAGGCGGTTGCTCTTCAGGCGCTCGACGGGAAGCCCCAGCGCCTCGGCCCGCGCCAGCATCGCCCGGCCATGGGCGTGTTCGAGGGCCGCGGGAGTGATCAGGACGCGGCGCGGACGCCAGGCGCGCGCGGGGCGCGGATCGTCGGCCTCGGCCGGCTCGGCGGTGACGGGAGCGGCATCTGCGAGGAGCATGTCGGGGCAACGCCGCTCGAACGTCCGGAGGTCCCCGGCGCGCGAAGCGGTCGCGGGCTCAAGCCGCGTAGCGGGCGTAGGCGAGCGCCGTGTCGCCGTAGATCCGGCGCTCCAATTCCGAAAAGCCGGGCGGCAGGGCGACGTGGACACTGGCGGCCTCCTCGACCACCACAAGGGCGCCGGGGGCGAGCCAGCCACCCTCCGCCGCGCTCGCGAGCGCGGCCGGCGCGAGGTCGCGGTTGTAGGGCGGGTCGCAGAAGACCAGCGTGAAGGTGCCGCTGGTGCCCACGGGCCCAAGGCGGGTGGCATCGCGCCGGAACAGGCGGGTGGCCCCCTCCGCCCCGAAGGCCTCGATGTTCTCGCGGATCAGCGCACGCGCCTCTGCGCCCTCGTCGACGAGGAGGGCATAGGCCGCCCCGCGCGACAGGGCCTCGAAGCTGAGCGCTCCCGTGCCGGCGAAGAGGTCGAGCACCCGGGCGCCGACAGCGGCATCGTCATAGGCGTGCGCCAGGACGTTGAAGATCGCCTCGCGCAGGCGGTCCGAGGTCGGGCGGATCGCATCCGTCTTGGGTGTCGCGAGGCGGCGACCGCGATGATCGCCGCCGACGATCCTCACCGGCTGCCGCCGCGCGGCGGACGGCCCGAACCGCCGGCAGGCCGACCGGAGCCCCCGGCAGGTCGACCAGAGCCGCCGCCCGGCCTGCCACCGGCACCGCCTCGGCTGAACCCGCCGGGCTTGCCGCCGCCACCCGGCTTGCCACCGGACTTGTCGAAACCGCCGGATTTGCCAAAGCCACCGGGTTTGCCGCCTGACTTGAAGCCGCCGGGCTTCGCGCCACCCTTGAAGCCGCCGCGCTCGCCATCGGAGCGCGCCGCGCCGCCCTTGTAACCACCACGCTCGCCACCCGGGCGCTCGCCGCCCCGGAAGCCGCTGGGCTTGTCACCCCGGAAGCCATCGGGACGATCACCGCGCGGGGCCGGGGGGCGCGACGGCGGACGCTCACCGCGCGCCTCGCCCTCTCCGCCGAAGCGGTTCGCGCCGGTGCGGAAGGGTCCGCGCGGACGCTCCTCGCTCCCGCGCGGCGGGCCTCGGCGCTCGGCGCCGTCCTGCGGCCGGGCATTGCCGCGCGGGCGGTCGTCATCGCGACGGGGCGGACGCCCCTCTCCGCCGAAGCTGCGGGCCGGACGGCCCGCGTCGGCGTCGCGCCGGGC
>NZ_JAQGKL010000229.1 GCF_028290105.1 Methylobacterium sp. | reverse complement strand
TCTGGTAGCCCATGGCGCAGCGTCACGCAACGGGGCAGTGCAGCAGGCGGCGCTCTCAGGAACGGTGGCCGGCGCTGTGAGCGGCAACGGCCGGACGCACCGAGCGGGGCGGGTTGCGCGGACGGCGGTCGTCAGTTCGCGGTCCGGACGGAGGCGTAGCGCCCGACCGAGGCATGGCCGCCGCGGAAGCGAATCGGGGCGGCGGGGGTCGGCGCGGGCGAGTCGGCCCTTGCCGGGCTTGTTAGGCGCGGGGCCGTCGGGGCATGGACCAGCAGGGCGTGCCGGAGGGCGCTGACCTCGGCGCGCAATCGTGCATTCTCACGCTCGGCTTCACCGAGCCGCGCGACGCCGGCCGGTTGCAATCCGCCGAGACGCCGGCGCCAGCGATAGAACGTCCCGACGGAGACCCGCGCGGCCGCGCAGATCGCCGCGATGGCGGTTCCGTGCTCCGCCTCCCGGAGCAGGAAGGCGATTTCCTGATCCGTGTGTCGGGATCGGCGCATGCGCGAAAGCCCCCGTGTTCGATGCTCATCGCCCCCGTGCAGCAAGAAACGAACCGCCGGGCCATCGAAACGCGAAGACGAAGCGCGCGCCGGCTTATGCAAATTTTGACGTCTCATCGGCGTGATCGCCCGTCGCATGGGCGAAACGCCATGGTTTTGCGCAAGGGCCGGCGGCGCTGCAGCCTATTTGGCCTTCCGCTCCGCGCCTCCGGCTCCGACAATTCAGGCGTCACGGGACGAGGCGCCGAGCGATGGTCGAATTCACGAGACGCGGTTTCATGGGGAGTGTGGCGGCCCTGTCCGCCCCCGCCATCATCCGGCCGGCCTGGGCCGCCGACACGGTCAAGCTCGGCTGCCTGTTCTCGTCCTCGGGCACGATGGCCAATCTCGAGGGACGGCTGAACCACGTGGTGCGCATGGCCGCCGACGGGATCAACGCCCGGGGCGGGGTCAACGGACGGCGCATCGAGGTCGTGACCTCGGACCCGGCCTCGGATTGGCCCCTCTACGCGCAGGTCGGCCGGCAGATGCTGCAGCAGGAGAAGGTCGCGGCCCTGTTCGGCTGCTGGACCTCGGTGTCGCGCAAGTCCGTACTGCCGGTGGTGGAGCAGAATGACGGGCTGCTGTTCTATCCGCTCCACTTCGAGGGCGACGAGAACTCCAAGAACGTCGTCTACGTGAATTCGCCGCCGGCGAGTTCGGTGCTGCCGGCGGTGGATTACCTGATGGGTGCGGAGGGCGTCGGCGCCAAGCGCTTCTTCATGATCGGCTCGGACTATGTCTGGCCGCGCACCATCAACAAGCAGCTGAAGGCCTACTGGACGTCCAAGGGAGTGGCGGCAACGGCCTGGCGCGAGGAATACGTGCCCCTCGGCTTCTCCAACTTCCAGACCCTGGTCAACCAGATCCGCAGCTTCGCCGCCGAGCCCGGCGGTCAGCCCATCGTCGTGCTCACCGTCGTCGGCTCCTCGATCCCCGACTTCCTGCGCGAATTCGCCAACCAGGGCATCCGCGCCACCGACGTGCCGATCCTCGGCCTCGACATGGTGGAGGCCGATCTCGAGGGCCTCGACACCGCGCCGCTGGTCGGACACCTGAATTGCTGGGCCTATCTCCAGGCGGCCAAGGCCGAGGCCAACACGCGGTTCCTGTCCGACTGGGCGGCCTACGTGAAGGCCAGGAACGTGCCCTTCAGCGCCGGCACGGTCATCGACCCGATGGTCTCGGCCTATGACAGCGTCCAGCTCTGGGCGCTCGCCGCCGCCAAGGCCGGGAGCTTCGACGTGCCGGAGGTGCGCAAGGCGTTTGCCGGCCTGAGCTTCGCCGACCCGTCCGGCTACACCCTGACCATGACGCCCGAGAACAACTACGTCGCCCGCGGCGTCTTCATCGGCTCGGTCAACGAGAAGCAGGGCTTCGATATCCTCTGGCAATCCCCCGATGCCCCCAAGCCCGTGCCGTTCAGCCCGTATGGTTGAGGGACGGGGCCGGTTCAGGATCTGGCTCGGCGGCCTTCTCTGTGCCGCAGGTCTGATGGTGCAGCCCGTGTCGGCGGCCGCACCGGCACAGGATCGCGCCGCCTTCGCCACGTCTCTGTGCGGGGACGGCGCGGCGCAGACGAGGGGCGTGGAGGCGTTCCTTAGCCAGGCCGCGGACATCGATGCCGCTGAACTCGCCTGGGCCGGCGCGACGCTGCGCGCGCTCCTCGACCGGCGCCTCGCCTGCCTCGGTGAGACCGCGCTGCTGCTCGACCGGGCCGGCGCACCCGAGGGCACCGAGGCGGCCACTGGCGCGGCGCGTCCGGCCACCGGCGGCCGCTCCCCGGTGCTCGGCCTGCGCCAGCGCGCCCTCGTCGAGACCGCGTCCGGGGTGGCGACCCTCCTGACCGCGCCCAGCGTCGAGGCGCGCAGAGCCGGCCTCGCCGCCCTGGAGCGCCGGATCGCCTCGGTGCCGGACGCTGTCCTCCTGCGCGCGGGGGCCGCCGAGGGCGACGCGGGCCTGCGGGCCTCCATCGGAGCGGTC
>NZ_JAQGKL010000186.1 GCF_028290105.1 Methylobacterium sp. | reverse complement strand
GGCCACGGCGGCCATCGCGGGGGCGGGGGCGGCCACCTGCACCTGGACCGTCTCGACCCGGCGGGCGACGCGGATGCGCAGATCCCCCTTCTCGACCTCGATCTCGCTGAGATCGGTCTCGTTGATGAGCTTGGCGAGCTCGCGCACGAGCTCCGGATCGAAGGGGTCGTTCTTGGACATCGGCTCCTTGGGCATCGGCTCGGTCGTCTTCAGGTCAGGTGCGGCTGGGTTGAATCGCCGGACCGCGCCCTGGAATCCGAGGCGCGGTCGCGGAGTTGATGTGGGGTGGGGCGACGGCCACACCAGCGCGCCACGAGGCTCGGTGGCGCGATTGGCCCGTCAGCAGCTCGCGTGGCCGCACTGGCGCACGTCGGTGATGGTCTTGCGGATCGGCTCGATGCCGACGGCGCCGGGGATGACCTCGTCGCCGATGATGAAGGCGGGCGTGCCCGACAGGCCGAGCTTGTCGCCGAGGCCGACGTTCTCGGACAGCGCCGCCTTCACCTCGGCGCCCTGCGCGTCCTTCGTCAGCCGGGCCACGTCGAGGCCCATCTCCTTGCCGACGGCGAGCGCGCGCTCGCCGTTGACCCGGCCCTTCGACTCGAGAAGCTTGGTGTGAAACTCGAAGATCTTGTCGCCCTTGAGCTGCTGCTTGGCCGCCAGCGCGATCTTGCTTGCTTCGAGGGACTCGGCGCCGAGGACGGGGAAGTCCTTGAGCACGACGCGCAGCTTCGGGTCACCCTTGATCAGCGCCTGGATGTCGGCGAGCGCCTTGCGGCAATAACCGCAATTGTAGTCGAAGAACTCCACCAGCGTGACGTCGCCGTTGGGATTGCCCGCGACCACGCCGTGGGGCGAGTTGACCAGCGCCTCGCGGGATTCCTTCAGGGCCGCCGATTGGGCGAGCTTCTGGGTCTCCTGCTGCCGACGCTCGCCCTCGGCGATCGCCTCCTGCAGCACGTCCGGGTTCTTGACGAGGTAATCCTTGATAATGCCCTCGATCGCCTGACGCTGCGCGTCCGTGAAGGCGGCGGCCGGCGTCGTCTGGGCCGGCGTCGTCTGCGCCACCGCGACGGTCAGGCTGCCGGCGAGGAACGTGGCGGAAAGCAGGGAACGAAAGAGGGGCATACGTCCTCGCGGGGCGGGACCGGTCCTGCTTGAGGACCGGCCATCGGGGATTCGTCGTCGATCAGACGTGCGGTTAGCGATCGGGTTAGGCGTTTTCGCGGCGGACGGTCAATCGCCGATTGGCGGTTTGGCCCTTGGCGGGGGCGGGGGCTATGACGGAGGCGATGACCCAGTCCCCGCCGACTCCCGAGCGCCCCCCGAACCTCTCCTCCCGCCGGGCGGCGCGCGTCGCCCCCTTCCTCGCCATGGACGTGATGTCGTCCGCCGCCGCCCGCGAGGCGCGCGGGGAGGGCGTCGTGCACATGGAGGTGGGCCAGCCCTCGGCGCCGGCGCCCCGGGCCGTGATCGCGGCCGCGCAGGCGGCCCTGGCCACCGGTTCCCTGCCCTACACCCAGGCCCTGGGCATGAGCGCCTTGCGCGAGCGCATCGCCCGCCACTACGCCGAGACCTACGGCGTCACGGTGTCCCCGAGCCGGATCGTGGTGACCACCGGGTCGTCGGCGGGCTTCGTTCTGGCTTTCCTCGCGCTGTTCGATGCCGGCGCCCGCATCGCCGTGCCCCAGCCCGGCTACCCGGCCTATCGCAGCCTGCTCAACGCCCTCGACCTCGTGCCGGCGCCGCTCACGTTGCGCGATGCCGACCGCTTCGCGCCCACCGGCGACGCCCTGCGGGCGCTGCACGCGCGGGAGAGCCTCGCCGGCCTCCTCGTGATGAGCCCGGCCAACCCGTCCGGCACGGTGATCGAGCCGGCGCGGCTCGAGGACCTCTGCGCCACGGCACGGCAACTCGGGCTGCGCTTCATCTCCGACGAGATCTATCACGGGCTCGCCTACGGCATGCCCACCGAGACGGCCTTGCGCTACGACGACGAGGCCATCGTCATCAACTCGTTCTCGAAGACCTGGTGCATGACCGGCTGGCGCATCGGCTGGATGGTGGTGCCGGACTGGCTCGTGCGCCCCGTGGAGCGCCTCGCGCAGAACCTCTACATCTCGGCCCCCTACCTCTCGCAGGTGGGGGCGCTCGCCGCCTTCGATGCGGTGGAGGAAGTCGAGGCGGTGCGCGCGGGCTATGCCGCCAACAGGGCCCTGCTGCTCGATGCGTTCCCCGGCCTCGGCCTCGGGCGCACGCATCCGGCCGACGGCGCCTTCTATCTCTACGCCGACGTCTCGAACCTCACCGACGACGCCAGCGCCTTCTGCCGGCGCATGCTCGACGAAGCCGGCGTCGCCGCGACCCCGGGCCTCGATTTCGACGCCGTGGAGGGCGGCCACCACGTGCGCTTCTCCTTCGCGGGCTCGCAGGCCGATTGCGTCGACGCCGTGCGCCGCCTGAAGGGCTGGTCGCGCTGAAACGCGAAACGGGGCGGGCATCGTGCCCACCCCGCTTCGCTCATGCCATTCGGTTCGCGATCACTCGCCGGTGAGAGCCGCCTTGGTGCGGGACCACCAGCCCGCGCGCTTCGGGCGATCCGGATCGACGGGGGTGAGCGCCACCGCCACCGGCTCCGGCACCGGCTCGGCCGCCCGGGGGGCCGGCTCCGGGGCGCGCTCCGGCTCGAAGGCCGCCACCGGCGCCTCGGTCGCCGGCTCGGAAGCCTCGGCCGAAGCCTTCGGCTCCGCATCCTGTGCGGCCGCCGCTTCGGTCCGGCTCGAAGCCTCGCCCTCGGAGGAGGCCGCGATGATCGCCTCGGCGCTCACCGGCTCCTCGCCGCCGAGGAAGGCCGACGGCGCGTCGGCCGCGCCCTCGTCGCCCTCGACCGAGCCGATGGGCTGGGCCTCTGCACTGCCCTCGCCGTCGCGGGACCGGCTGCCCTCGCGGTCGCGGCCACGGCCACCGCGGCGGCCGCGCCGACGCCGACGGCCGTTGCCGTCCTCGTCACCGGCCGGGGAAGCCTCCACCGACGCGACGGTCTCGCCGCTCTCGGCCTGCGAAGCGACCTCGTCGGCCTCCTCGCCCTCGCCGTCATCCTCGCCTTCGGAGGCCGCGGTCTCGCCGCCGGCCTGCTCGCCGGAATCGGCGCGACCACCGCGCCGGCGACGGCGCCGGCGGCGTCCTCCCCGGCCCTCGCCGCCCTCGGCCGACTTGTCGCCCGTGTCCTCGCGCGCCTCGTCGGCGGTGACCTCGGTCTCGACTTCCTCGGCCTCCGGCTCGACGACCTCGTCCTCGATCTCGGGATCGAAGTCTTCCTCGGGCGCCAGGGCCGAGTTGATCGCCACGGCGCGGACGCCCGTGACGGGCCCCTCGGCGCGGGTGGCGGGCTCGCCGCGATCGAGCTGGAAGGCGGAGGTCGCCGCCAGGCGCTCGTCGGCCGCGATGGTGACGGAGACGCCGAAGCGCACCTCGAGCTCGCGCAGGTGGGCGCGCTTCTGGTTCAGGATATAGAGCGCCGCCTCGGTGCGGGTGCGCAGGACGAGGTTGTGGCTGGTGCTCTTGAGGAGCGATTCCTCGATGGCCCGCAGGATCTGCAGCGCCACGGACGCCGTCGCGCGGACATAGCCCGAGCCGCCGCAATGGACGCACGGCAGGGAGGAACTCTCCAGCATGCCGGTGCGGATGCGCTGGCGGCTCATCTCCAGGAGGCCGAAGGGCGAGATCCGGCCGACCTGGATGCGGGCGCGGTCGTTCTTCAGGCAGTCGTTGAGCTTCTTCTCGACGGCGCGGTTGTTGCGCTTCTCCTCCATGTCGATGAAGTCGATCACCACGAGGCCGGCGAGATCGCGCAGGCGCAGCTGGCGGGCGACCTCCTCGGCCGCCTCCAGGTTGGTGCGCAGGGCCGTGTCCTCGATGTCGTGCTCGCGGGTGGAGCGGCCCGAGTTCACGTCGATGGAGACCAGGGCCTCGGTCGGGTTGATGACGAGGTAGCCGCCGGACTTCAGGGTCACGTGCGTGGAGAACATCGCATCGAGCTGCTGCTCGACGCCGTGACGGGCGAAGATGGGCGTGGTGTCGCGATAGGGCTGGACCACCTTGGACTGGCCCGGCATCAGCATGCGCATGAAGTCGCGCGCCTCGCGGTAGGCCTCGTCGCCCGCCACCAGGATGTCGTCGATGTCCTTGTTGTAGAGGTCGCGGATGGCACGTTTGATCAGCGAGCCTTCCTCGTAGACCAGCGCCGGGGCCGAGGAGGACAGCGTCAGCTCGCGCACGCTCTCCCACAGGCGCATCAGGTACTCGAAGTCCCGCTTGATCTCGGGCTTGGTGCGCGAGGCGCCGGCCGTGCGCAGGATCACGCCCATGCCGTCCGGCACCTCCAGGTCCTGCGCGACCTCCTTGAGGCGCTTGCGATCGGCCGCGCTCGTGATCTTGCGGGAGATTCCGCCGCCACGGCCGGTGTTTGGCATCAGCACCGAGTAGCGGCCGGCCAGCGACAGGTAGGTGGTGAGCGCCGCGCCCTTGGTGCCGCGCTCTTCCTTGACGACCTGAACCAGGATGATCTGGCGGCGCTTGATCACCTCCTGGATCTTGTAGTGCCGGCGGTAGGTGCGGGGACGGTCGGGGATCTCGGCCATCGCGTCGCCGCCGATCTGGGCGATCTTCTGCTCGCGCTCGCCGTCCTCGCCCTCGGTCTCCTCGTCGTCCTCGTCCTCATCCTCGTCGGAATCGTCGTCCTCGGACTCGTCGTCCGAATCGTCGTCGTCCTCGTCGGAATCGTCGTCTTCGTCCGTCTCGTCCTCGGATTCCGCCGGGGTGCCGGCATCGGCGGCGGACTCGGCAGCGGCGGACTCGCCCATCGGCTCGGCTTCGAGCGCCAGTTCGGCGGCGGGCGTCACCGGCGCATCGGCCGTCGCACCCTCGGACACCGATGTGTCGGAGTCGGACGGTGCGGACACCGGCAGCTCGGACGACACGGCCTGCGTCTCGGCCGGGCGGGCCTCCGACGTGTCCGCGCTCTCCAAGGCCGCCTGCGGCAGGTCGGCGGAGGCATCGCTGCCCGGTGCGATGTCTTGGCTGCCCGGTGCGATGTCCTGGATGTCGCCCGAGAAGCCGCCGTCCAGAAGGGCGTCGGACGCACCGAGCGCCGGGTCGTTCTCGGGGGCGACGTTGAGCTCGGCGATGTCCTCGCCGCTCACCGTCTCGGAGGTCCGGGCCGCCTTGGGCGACGCGCCGTCGCGACGCCCGCGCGAACGCCGGCGGGGCTTGCGCTCCTCGCGCTCGCGGTGCTCCTCCGCCGCGCGGGCCTCGTCCTCCAGCAGGGCCTGACGGTCGGCCAGCGGGATCTGATAGTAATCGGGGTGGATCTCGCTGAAGGCGAGGAAGCCGTGGCGGTTGCCGCCATACTCGATGAAGGCGGCCTGGAGCGACGGCTCCACCCGCGTCACCTTGGCGAGGTAGATGTTCCCGCGAAGCTGGCGCCGGTTGGCCGCCTCGAAGTCGAATTCCTCAACCCTGGACCCGTGAACCGTGACGACCCGGGTCTCCTCCGGGTGCATCGCGTCGATGAGCATCTTGTTGTTGTTGGCCATGACGAACTTTCGACATGGCGGCCGACGTCGTTCTCCTCGAACCGCGCGGTCCCGATGGTGCGCGCCCCGGTCCCGACTCGTCGGCCCGGAAGGTCAGCGCACGTGACGACCCGGGGAAGGGGGTCGCGGAAGCTGTGGGGAAGGGATTGCCGTCAACCGCCGTAGGGCGCCGGATCTCGGCGCGCGTGGGGTTGATCCTGGCCAGGGTCGACGAGACGGCGGCGCCACGCGAAACGCGCAGGCGTTGAACACGAGCAACGGCAACCGATGCTGTGTGACCGCTCATTCTCTCCCTGACCTCGCGAAGACTGTGTGGACCCGTCCGGGGACAGGCCGTGCATTCCAAGAACGGTGCGGCGGCCGAAAAAAGCCGCCGAATGAACCGACTCCCACCCGGCCTTGAAGCGCCGCATTGTCTGACGCGGGGAACCGACTGCGAAGGCGGTCCCGCAAGAAGCCGGACCGCGCCCGCGGGCCGCGGAGCAAACCGCACGGCACCGGGAAGGGGACAGTACCATTACAGAGCGTCGCGACGTTTTGGCAAGGTCCTTCGTTTCGCCTCGCCCGAGAGCGAGCGGGACGGCGAGCGGAACGGGGAGACGCCTGCCGGCGGCACGGCGCCTGTCTCCAATGGATCACAAGGCCGTGCCAAGTGGATCGGCGGCTTGAGGAACGGTTAACCATCCCGTCCGTATCCCTTAGACCGAGCGCTCGCCACAGCCCGTTCGCGAGCCAGCCCTGTCCCGGGGACGAAAGCCGGACCGATGCCGATACGCTCGCCCCTGCTGCGCTCCCTCGCCCTGGCGCTGTCCGCCCTCTCCGCCGGCCTTCCGGCCGTCGCCCAGGACGGCGACAAAGCGCGCCTGGCGACCCCCGGCGCCACCCAGGCCGCCGTCGCCATCGCGGCCGATCTCTCGACGACGGGGGCCACCACGAAGCTGACGCTCACGCTTTCCCGGGCCATCGACGCCAAGGCCTTCGTGATGGAGCGCCCGGACCGGGCCGTGATCGATCTCGCAGAAGTGAACTTCCAGCTCGGGGCCGAGACCGGGCGCAAGCGCGACGGACTGATCTCCTCCTTCCGCTACGGCCTGTTCGCGCCGGGACGCTCGCGCATCGTGGTCGACTTGGCGCAGCCCGCCAGCGTCGGGCGGATCGAGACCGTGACGCGCGCCCGCGACGGCGCGGTCCTGCTCAGCATCGAGTTCCAGCGCACCGACCGCGAGGGCTTCCGCCGCGCCGCCGTGGCGAGCGATCCGGCCCCCGCCCAGCGCAAGATCGTGAGCGCCCCGGAAGCGACGGATGCCCGCCCCCTGATCATGGTGGATGCGGGCCATGGCGGCACCGATCCGGGCGCCATCGCGGCCACCGGCGTGTTCGAGAAGGACATCGTCTTCGGGTTCGCCCAAGCCCTGGTCACGCGGCTCGAGGCCAACGGGCGCTACCGGGTGCGCATGACCCGCGACCGCGACGTGTTCGTGCCCCTGTCTGAGCGCGTCCGCATCGCCCGCGAGGCGAAGGCGGACCTGTTCGTGTCGATCCACGCCGATTCGATCTCGGCCGCACCCCAGGTGCGGGGCGCCACGATCTACACGGGCTCCGAGAAGGCGACCGACGCCGAATCAGCCAAGCTTGCGGAGCGCGAGAACCGGGCCGACGCCGCCGCCGGCACCGAATCGAACGAGGGTCCGGGCCACGTCTCGGACATCCTGCAGGAGCTCACCCTGCGCGAGACGCGCACCTTCTCCTCCGGCTTCGCCAAGGGCCTGATGGCCCATCTCGGCCCCGTGATGGAGATGAGCGCCAAGCCGCATCGCGAGGCCGGCTTCATGGTGCTGCGCTCGCCCGACGTGCCCTCGGTGCTGGTCGAACTCGGCTATCTGTCGAGCAAGCGCGACCTCGACCTGCTCCAGTCCGAGGGCTGGCGCGCCGAAGTCACCGGCGGCATGGCCAAGGCCATCGACGCCTTCTTCGGCAACCGGACCTCGCTGACGCGGCCGCAACCGCCCCGGCGCTCGGCGGCAATCGCCCCAGTTTCACCATAGAATGATTGTGAAACCGGGGCTCACACCGCCCCGTTCGTTCGACGTCGATGAAGTGTCGACGGGAACCGTCGCGGGGTCTTGAGCGAACACCGCCGACACCAGGGGCCCGGCCGCGCATTCGCGGCGGGACACTTGCATCTCCGGAAGGCCCTTCACCTCCAGAAGGCCCTTGCTTTTCGGAATGGGACACGGTCCGAGAGGGCGCCCGCCGACCTGGCGGGCGTGTTCGCGGCCGGCCGGCGGCGGTGGATCATCGACGGACGGGACCCGGATGCGCTTCATCCTTCGTTTCTTCGGCTTCCTGTTCAGCATCGGCGCGATGGTGTTCGTGCTGGGCGCGGCCGGCGCGGCGTTCTTCTACTGGAAGTTCAGCCAGGACCTGCCGGACCACGCCGCGCTCGCCAATTACGAGCCGCCGGTGATGAGCCGCGTCCACGCGGCGGACGGCTCGCTGCTGGCGGAATACGCCAGCGAGCGCCGGCTCTACCTGCCGATCCAGGCCATGCCGAAGATCGTGGTCGCGGCCTTCCTCTCCGCCGAGGACAAGAACTTCTACAAGCACGGCGGCGTCGACCCCGAGGGACTGGTCCGCGCTGCGTTGACGAACTTCAAGAGCGGCAAGAAGCAGGGCGCCTCGACCATCACCCAGCAGGTGGCCAAGAACTTCCTGCTGTCGCCGGAGCAGACCTTCGAGCGCAAGGCCAAGGAGGCGCTGATCGCCTTCCGGATCGAGGCCGCCTACTCGAAGGACAAGATCCTCGAGCTTTACCTCAACGAGATCTTCCTCGGTACCATCGTGCCGGGCCGCAACCTGCACGGCGTCGCCGCCGCCGCGCTGGATTATTTCGGCAAGTCCGTCCACGAACTGACGATCAACGAGGCGGCCTATCTCGCCGCCCTGCCGAAGGGGCCGAACAACTACCACCCCTACCGGCAGACCCAGAAGGCGCTGGACCGGCGCAACGAGATCATCGGCCTGATGGCCCAGAACGGGTACATCACCAAGGAGGAGGCCGAGGCCGCCCGCAAGATGCCGCTGGGCGTCAACCCGCGCGTCGCCTTCGCCAACGCCGCCAACGCCAACTACTTCACCGAGGAAGTGCGCCGCGAAATCGCCGAGCGCTACGGCGAGAAGAAGCTCTACGAGGGCGGCCTCTCGGTGCGCGCGACCCTGGACCCGAAGATGCAGTCCTGGGCCCGCAAGGCCCTGGTGGACGGCCTGATCCGCTACGACCAGTCGCATGGCTGGCGCGGGGCGCAGGCCAAGGTCGACCTCGTCGGCCGTGACTGGGGGCTGGCGGTCTCCGAAGTCTCCGGCCTCGGCGACGTCGCCCCCTGGCGCCTCGCCGTAGTGCTGAGCACCTCGGGCGGCGCCGCGCAGATCGGCCTGCAGCCGCGCCGCGAAGCCTCGGGCCAGGTCTCGAAGGATCGCGAGACCGGCACCATCGCCGCCGAGGGCACGCGCTGGACCGGACGCTCGCCCGCCGCCGCCCTGAATGCCGGCGACGTGGTCTATGTCGAGGCGACCGACACGAGCCGTGGCCAGTACCGCCTGCGCCAGCGCCCCGAGGTCTCCGGCGCCATCGTGGCGATGGACCCCTATACGGGCCGCGTGCACGCCATGGTCGGCGGCTTCTCCTACGACGAGAGCCAGTTCAACCGCGCCACCCAGGCGATGCGCCAGCCGGGCTCGTCGTTCAAGCCGATCGTCTACTCGGCGGCGCTGGACAACGGCTACACCCCGTCCTCCATCGTGCAGGATTCGCCGATCACCATCGAGGCCGGCCCCGGCCAGGAGGCCTGGACGCCCTCGAACTACGACGGCAAGTCGGGCGGCCCGCACACCCTTCGCTACGGCATCGAACACTCGAAGAACCTGATGACGGTCCGGCTCGCCAAGGATGTCGGCATGCCGCTGATCGCCGAGTACGCCCGCCGCTTCGGCGTCTACGACGACATGCTGCCCGTGCTGCCGATGTCGCTTGGCGCCGGCGAGACCACGGTCATGCGCATGGTCACCGCCTACTCGATGCTCGCCAATGGCGGCCGTCGCATCCGGCCGACCCTGATCGACCGCATCCAGGACCGCGTCGGCGAGACCATCTACCGGCACGACAACCGCAAGTGCCCGGGCTGCGACGCCGACAAGTGGTCGGGCCAGGACGAGCCCAAGCTGGTGGACGATTCCGAGCAGGTGCTCGATCCGCTCACCGCCTACCAGATGGTCTCGATCATGGAGGGCGTGGTCCAGCGCGGCACCGCCACGATCCTGAAGCAGATCGGCAAGCCGCTGGCGGGCAAGACCGGCACGACGAACGACGCCAAGGACGCGTGGTTCGTGGGCTTCTCGCCGGACCTCGCGGTTGGCGTCTATCTCGGCTTCGACAAGCCGCGCTCGCTCGGCGACCGGGCCACCGGCGGCGGCCTGGCCGCCCCCATCGCCCTCGACTTCCTGAAGCAGGCGCTCAAGGACAAGCCGCCGACGCCGTTCCGCGTGCCCCCGGGCATCAAGCTGATCCGGGTGGCGGCCTCCTCCGGCATGCGCGCCGGCTCCGGCGACGGCCCCGGCACGATCCTCGAGGCGTTCAAGCCCGGCACCGCGCCGCCGGACGCCTACGTCGCCGCTCCGGCCCAGAACAGCGCCCCGGCCGCCGTGCCGCCGGACGCTGACCGCGCCGCCCAGGCGGGCGGGCTCTACTAGAAACGCGGCTTTCCGAGCGCCGGGGCGGTTCGCCGTCCCGGCCGGTCAGAACGCGGCGCGGATGCCGCCGAAGACGCTGCGGCCGACGCCCGGATAGAACGCCACCGGACCGCCCGCCACCGTGGCGGCGTTGGTGATCACCGAGATGTCCGAGACGTAGCGGGTGTCCAACAGGTTGCGGGCGTCCACGAACAGCGAGACGCCGTTGGAAAAGTCGATCCCGGCCCCGACGTTGAACAGCGCGTAGCCCGGCACCTTGAGGGTGTTGGCGTGGTCCGCGAAGGCGCCCTGCGGCACCCAGTCCACGGACGGGCTGACGTGGAAGCCGCGGCGGTCGCGGTAGCTCATCACGGTCCGCAGCACGTCGCTCGGGATGCCCGCGATCCGGTTGTCGGCGAAGACCGGGTCTCGCACGAAGCGGAAGTCGTTGTGGGTCCAGATCTGCGACACGGTGAGGCCGTCCCCGCGGTCGATCAGGTCGCGGGCGAGGTCGACCGACACGGCCGCCTCGACGCCCTGGTGCCGGGTGCGCGGGGCGTTGAAGGTCAACGCCGGGATGTTGAGGCCGGGATTGATCGAGAAGTTGATCAGCTCGTCGCGGATTTCCGAGCGGTAGAGCGTCACGTCCCAGGACAGGCGGTCGATCCGGCCCCGCGTGCCGGCCTCGTAGGTCCAGGCACGCTGGGCCTCGAGCGGCACGAAGGTGGTGCGCAGGCTGTTCTGCTGCACGAGGTCGGAGAAATCCGGCACGTCGCGGGACCGGGTGATGTCGCCGAAGACCTGGATGTCCGGCAGCGGCTGCCAGAGCAGGCCGAGCTTCGGGTTGATCCCCTCGTAGGTCGTGTTGGCGAATTGCGCATTGGGATTGGCCGAAAACCCGCCCTTGTTGCTGTAGGTGCGGTTCGACGAGAACGCCTTGGCGCCGGTCATCAGGGCGACGTCGGGCAGGAACCAGAAGCGGTTCTCGCCGTAGGCCTCGTAGTTCGAGGCGCTCTGGACCGCGTTCAGGGTCTGGGCACCGCGCTGGCCGCCGTTGTTGACGAACTGAAGCGCCGAGTTCTGGCCCGCGAAGGCGCGAAGCCCCAGGATCGTGTCGTTGCGGAAGCCGGCGACGTCGACGCTGCCCGACCAGCGCGGGGCGATGCCGTAGGTCCAGCCGTCCTGGTCGATGACCTGGAAGATCGGGTGGTACAGCGATTTGTGGATCGCCCAGGTGTCGATGTCGAGCTTGCCCACGTCGAGGACGAAGGAGGTGCGGTTCGCGATCCGCTCCGTCTCGACCTTGCGCGACTGGTTCATCGACACGGCGGTGGGATTCGCGAGCGTCGGATTGTTCAGGGCGTTGTAGAGGCCGAGCGTGCCGGGCAGCTTCTGGTCGGTGAGGTAGATGCCGGCGTAGAACCGCGTCTCGACGCCGGGCGCGAGCCGGTAGCCAAGGTTGGCGTTGAAGTTCTGCGTGCGCTGGGTCTCGTGGTCCCGGTAGCCGTCGGAATTCGTGACCGTGCCGTTGATCAGGAAATCGGCCGGGCCGGAGATCCGCGAGAACTGGAAGTTCTCCCGGATGGTGTTGAACGATCCGCCGTCGATCCGCAGGATGTTGGGCGCGAGCGCCGTCTGGGCGGTGGGCGTGACGAAGTTGATCGCGCCGCCGAGGGTGGTCGCCCCGAAGGTGAGGGCGTTGCCGCCCTTGTAGACCTCGATCGATCGCAGCCCCAGCGGGTCGATCTGGTAGAAGTCGCCGCTGCCGTCGGCGAGGTTGATCGGGATGCCGTCCTGCAGCAGTTCGAGGCCGCGCAGGTGGAAGCCCCGCGAGATGCCCGAGCCGCGTACCGACAGGCGCAGTTCCTGCCCGTAGCGCTCCTGCACGTAGACGCCGGGCACCTCCTTGAGGGTGTCCCGCAGGGTGTTGGCGTAGCGGTCCTGGAAATCCCGGGCGTCGACGAAGGCGACGGACCCGACGGTGGCGTTCACCGCCGCGCGCTGGGCGCTTACGCTCGGCACGGTCAGGGAGCCCGATCCCGTCCCCTCGACGCTGAGTTCGGAGAGCGTCGCGGCGGCGATCTCCTGCGCCCCGGCTCGGACCGCGAACGCCGCGAGGGAGAATCCGGCGAGAAGCGCGAGGGTGAACGCTCTTTGGAAAAAGGGCAGGGGACCGGACATCGGACAGGCTCCGGATCATGGGCCCGCGCTTCGCACGACGGCGAAGGGGCCCGGCATGATCCCGGTGGGAGTGGATGGGATTCCGAGCCGCGTGGCAGGCCACGCGACGGAGGGGTCGGTTCTCGGACGGGCGCACCACGGCGGGCCGCATCCCTTTGCCGGGAGGCGAAGCCGCATCCGGTCGCCCCCGAGATCGACGGCGATCCGCGATGTCAGTGGTCGTGATGGCCCTGCGCGGCCGCGGCTGCGGGCTTCGTCGCGCCGGGCTTCGTCGCCCCGATCGGCGCCACGCTGAAGCTCACCGGCACGGAGCCGGCCCGCTCGAAGGTGAGGGTGCCCTGCACGACCTCGCCGGCCTTCGGTGAACCGGTGAGGTCCTCGAACATGAGGTGCAGGCCGCCGGGCTTCAGCTCCACGGTCTCGCCGGGCTTGATGGTAAGGCCGCCCTCGACGGGCGCCATCTTCATCACGCCGCCCTCCATGCTCATGGAGTGGATCGAGCCGCGCCCGGCCAGCGGGATCGACGCGCCGGTGAGCCGGTCGGCCTGCGTGCCGGTGTTGGTGACGCGGACGTAGCCGCCCGCCACCTTGGCGCCGCCCGGGGTCGCGCGCATCCAGGGCGTCTCGATGCTGAGATCGCCGGCCTTGATGGTGGTCGCCCCGGCATCGGCGGTCTTCGCGGCGGCCGCCACGATCCGCACGCCGGGGGCGGGGGATTTCAGCGCGTGCGCGTCCTGTCCGGCCGCCGGGATCTCGGTCCAGCGATACCGGCCGCTGGCGCAATCCTGCTCGATCGGGAAGTAGACGGTGCTGCCGGGGGCGAAGGCGTCGCTGACCCGGGCGATGAAGGTGAATTCGTCGATCTGGTCGTCGGGCAGGCTGCCGCCGGTCCAGGTGATGGACTTCACGCCCTCCCGGATGTCGCCGTGGAAATACGGATAGGCCCGGGCATAGGGCCCCTTCTCGCTGCTCACGGTCCAGCCGGGCTTCGGCATCGGCTTGGCGCCGACGACCCCCTCCGGAATCGTCACGCTGACGCGGTTGGTCGGCTGTCCGTCGCAGCCATGGGTGATCTGCACCACGCCGCGATAGCTGGCATTGGGGCTCGCTTCCTTGCGCTCGAGGGTGGCGTGCGCGAAGGCGGCATTGGACGACAGGGTGAGAACGCCGGTGAGAAGCGCGGCGCGGGCAATCCGGTTCATGGTCGTGGTCCGTGTCTGAGGAGATCGGGGCAGAGCGATCGGTTCAGACGGCGGGCGGAGCTCGCGGGTGGGGGATCGAACCGGGTGGGCCGCGCGCGGACACGGACGAATTGGCCTGCCACGCGATCCGGCTCACGTGACGCGGCGGCCAGACGATTGCGAGCGGCGCCGTGGCGGGCGAGGTCGCGTCGAGCATCGGGCCGGCGACGGTGCAGCAGGGCTGATGATGCGCGTGGGACGGGTCGGGCGCCCCGGGAACCGAACCCGCGTCGTCCATCTGCCCGAGGCAGAGGATTCCGTGCGAGACCGAAGCCGGCAGGGGGACCAGGCCGCCGAGCACCGCGTGCAGAACGAACGCGTAGAGCGCGATCACCGCCGTGACCGCGCGCAAGGGAGCCGTTCGTCTGCGGCCTGCTCGGGTCGCGGTGAGAATCATCGTTGCCGTGCTTAGTCCAACCGCCGCAGTCTCGCCATGCCGCTGGCGCCGCGCAAGGCGGTGCTGTGGCACACCGGCCGCAGTCGCGGGTCCGTGAGCGGGGATGACGGGGATAAACCGCCCGATGCCACAATGTGGCCGGGTGACCATGAGTTCTTAACCCTACCCCGACACGTTCGCGGCACGGGGAGCCCGAAGACCCGGCGCATCGCGTTGGGAATGCGGGCGCCACATGTCGCTTCGTAAATCAGATCAGAGTTCACGTCCGATGCTGAAACAGGCTTTCCACACCCGCTCGCTCGGTTTTGCGCTGCTCGCATCGGCGACCGTCCTCGGTTCGTCGGCGATGGCGCGCGAGGCCGGCGGCTTCGCCCAGGCCGAGTGGGCGCAGGACTACGCGTCGCCCGCCACCATGCAGGTGCAGCGCTCCTCCACGCCGATCCTGTCGCCCCAGACCGTGGCGGCCACCGAGCAGATGATCGAGCGCTACAAGGACATCGTCAACCGCGGCGGCTGGAAGCCGGTCTCGGGCGCCGACCGCCTGCGCGTCGGCTCGAAGGGCCCGGCCGTGGCGGCCCTGCGCCAGCGCCTGATCATCACCGGCGACCTCGACGCGGCCTCGGGCGGCTCGGGCGTCTACGATTCCTACGTCTCGGCGGGCGTGAAGCGCTTCCAGGCCCGTCACGGCCTGAGCCAGACCGGCGCCATGAGCGCGACGACGCAGCAGGCCATGAACGTGCCGGCGGACGTGCGCCTGCACCAGCTCGAGATCAACGTGGTGCGCCTGCGCTCCTACGCGGGAAACCTCGGCAACCGCTTCGTCATCACCAACATCCCCGCCGCGCTGGTGCAGACGGTGGAGAACGGCCAGGTCGTCACCCTGCACGCCGCCGGCGTCGGCAAGATCGACCGCCAGTCGCCGATCATGAACACCAAGGCGACGCAGATCAATTTCAACCCCTTCTGGACGGTCCCGGCTTCCATCGTGAAGAAGGACCTCATCCCCAAGATGCAGAAGGATCCGAGCTACCTCACCGAAAACAAGATCCGCATCTTCTCGGGCGAGACCGAGATCTCGCCGGCCTCGGTGAACTGGAACTCGGACGAGGGCACCCGCTACCGCTACCGCCAGGATTCGGGCGCCGACTTCAACTCGATGGGCATCGTGCGCATCAACATCCCGAACCCCTACGGCGTGTTCATGCACGACACGAACACCAAGGGCGTGTTCGGCGACGATTTCCGCTTCATCTCCTCGGGCTGCGTGCGTGTGCAGAACGTGCGCGAGTACATCACCTGGCTCCTCAAGGACACGCCCGGCTGGGGCCGTGACCAGGTCGAGCAGGCCATCGAGAGCGGCAAGCGCGTCGACGCCACCCTGTCGAGCCCCGTGCCGGTCTACTGGACCTACATCACCGCCTGGACCACCCCGGACGGGCTCGTGCAGTTCCGCGACGACATCTACAAGCGCGACGGCGTGAACGTGCCCTCGACCCTCTCGGCCCCGACCCCGGTCGCCAGCGCGGAGCAGGTCCAGAGCTTCGAGCCGGGCGAAGAAGAGAACTAGGACCCACAGTCGCGATCCCGACCGATTCGGGATCGCCTGACTCGACACATCGTCGGTGGCGGGTGCCCGCGCGCCCGCCATCTTCGTATCCCGGCCAGGCCTGTCGCTGCAGGATTGGGCCATTCGACCCTCAGGCCATGTTTCGCTTCAGGGCATGTCCCGCGCCAACGCGTCGCGGATCTCGGCCTCGGTCTTCCGCGCATAGGCCAGGGCCGCGTCGGCATCGACCCGCAGGCCTTCCTCGCCCTCCCAGAAGATTCCGCCCGTCGCGTGCGCGTAGACCGCACCCGCGATCGTGACGCCGGCGATGTTGGCGACGCCCATGTACGAAAACTCCAGAAGCTGGGTCCAGGGACCGCCCGGCACCGCCTCTTCGTGATCCTCGACGAAGTCGGCGGCCGAATCGGCTCCGCAAGGCAGACATTCGAAGCCTGCCTCCACCCCGTCCCAGATGGCCGGAAGATGGCCGGACTGGTCTTCGACGCGCCCATGCGCGTCGCCGTCGAGGACGAGCTTGAATCCAACCGCATCGATGGCGGCCTGCCAGGCGCCGATGGTCGCGAGCGGTCGGTTGCTGAGGACAAAGCACGACAGGGACATGGCACCATCCTTGGTGTGGAGCGGCGTTAAACCGGCATCTGCGACATCGAGATCCAGGCACGGACGTGAGACTGAACGACGCGCGTGTAGTCGATCTGAAATACAATCAGCGGTATGTTCGCTTTATGTTCTGATGCCGTCAAGGCCCGTCGGGGCACCTTCGCGCTGATCGCGTGGTGTCGCGTATCGCCGACGGCGAGGGACGGGGCTATGCCGCCGGAAACTCAAATTTTTTCGAACGAAGGCGCAAATTCCTGTGCCTTGGACTTGCGCATGAGCCCGTGTAGTAATCCAGCCTTCGAACACCCGCCCGCCTTAACGCCAGCGGTTACGGGTGCGTCCGCCCGTTCAACAATCGAGGCCTTCCATGAGCGCCGGTACTGCCGCCGACAAGCACTTCTCCAATTCGTTCTTCGCTGCCTCCCTCGCGGATGCGGATCCGGAGATCGCCAGCGCCGTCTCGCAGGAACTCGGCCGCCAGCAGCACGAGATCGAACTCATCGCGTCCGAGAACATCGTCTCGCGCGCCGTTCTCGAAGCCCAGGGCTCGGTGCTCACCAACAAGTACGCCGAAGGCTATCCGGGTCGCCGCTACTATGGTGGCTGCCAGTTCGTGGACATCGCCGAGAACCTGGCCATCGAGCGCGCCAAGCGCCTGTTCGGCTGTGGCTTCGCCAACGTTCAGCCGAATTCCGGCTCCCAGGCGAACCAGGGCGTGTTCATGGCCCTGATGCAGCCGGGCGACACCTTCCTCGGCCTCGACCTCGCCGCCGGCGGTCACCTCACCCACGGCGCCCCCCCGAACGTCTCGGGCAAGTGGTTCAAGCCGGTCTCCTACACCGTGCGCCGCGACGACCAGCGCATCGACATGGAGCAGGTCGAGGCGCTCGCCCACGAGCACAAGCCCAAGGTCATCATCGCGGGCGGCTCCGGCTATCCGCGCCACTGGGACTTCGCCAAGTTCCGTGAGATCGCCGATGCCGTCGGCGCCATCTTCTTCGTGGACATGGCCCACTTCGCGGGTCTCGTCGCGGCCGGCGTGCACCCGTCGCCGTTCCCGCACGCGCACGTCGCCACCACCACCACCCACAAGACCCTGCGCGGCCCGCGCGGCGGCATGATCCTGACGAACGACGAGGCGCTCGCCAAGAAGTTCAACTCGGCGATCTTCCCCGGCCTCCAGGGCGGCCCGCTGATGCACGTCATCGCCGGCAAGGCGGTGGCCTTCGGCGAGGCGCTGAAGCCCGAGTTCAAGATCTACGCCAAGCAGGTCATCGAGAACGCCAAGGCGCTCGCCGACACCCTGATGTCCGGCGGCTACAACATCACCTCGGGCGGCACCGACAACCACCTCATGCTGGTCGACCTCACCAGCAAGGGCCTCACCGGCAAGGCGGCGGAAGCCGCTCTGTCGCGCGCCGACATCACCTGCAACAAGAACGGCGTGCCCTTCGACACGCAGAAGCCCACGGTCACCTCGGGCATCCGCCTGGGCACCCCGGCGGGCACCTCGCGCGGCTTCGGCGTCGCCGAGTTCAAGCAGATCGGCAGCCTGATCGTCGAAGTGCTCGACGGTCTCGCGGCCAAGGGCGAGGGCGGCGATGCCGAGGTCGAGGCCAGCGTGAAGAGCCGCGTGCACGCTCTCACCGACCGGTTCCCGATCTACGGCTGAGGCGCAACGCGCGAATCGGTGCGCTTGAAGAAGCGCCCCGCACCATGCCATGCAGCGGCCGCGGACCCTCGGGTTCGCGGCCGTTCCTTTTCCCGGGTGTTCGACTTTCTCCAGGTGTCCGTCCGATGCGGTGTCCCTATTGCGGCGGTCCCGACACCCAGGTGAAGGATTCGCGCCCCAGCGACGATGCGGCGGCGATCCGCCGGCGCCGGGTCTGCCCGGATTGCGGGGGCCGCTTCACCACCTTCGAGCGGGTTCAGCTGCGCGAACTCACCGTGCTCAAGCGCTCCGGCAAGCGCGTGCCCTTCGACCGCGACAAGCTGCAGCGCTCCATCGACGTCGCTGTGCGCAAGCGCCCCGTCGAGCCCGAGCGCATCGAGCGCCTCGTCAGCGGCATCACCCGGCAACTCGAGAGCAGTGGCGAGGCCGAGATCGGCAGCGAAGCCATCGGCGAACTGGTGATGGAGGGCCTGAAGGGGCTCGACGACGTCGCCTATGTGCGCTTCGCCTCCGTCTACAAGAACTTCCGCGAGGCCAGCGACTTCAAGGCGCTGCTCGGCACCCTCGTCGATCCGATCGGGTCGGGCGTGGCGGCACCGGTCACCGACACGGCGTCCGGTGCGCTTGCCGCGACGGTCACCCCGCTGCGCCCCAAGCGCCAGCCGAAATCGTCGGCGTGAGGATGAGGCGATGACGGACGGGGCGACGACCGGGGCCGACCCGCGCGCGGATGATATCCGCTACATGCGTTTCGCCCTCGCCCTGGGGCATCGCAACCTCGGGCGGACTTGGCCCAACCCCTCCGTCGGCGCCGTGGTGGTGGCGGATGGCCTGATCGTCGGGCAGGGCGTCACGGCCCCGGGCGGGCGCCCGCATGCCGAGCCCACCGCCCTGGCGATGGCCGGCGCGGCAGCGCGCGGCGCGACCCTCTATGTGAGCCTGGAGCCGTGCTCGCATCACGGCCGCACGCCGCCCTGCACCGACGCGATCGTGGCGGCGGGCATCGCCCGCGTCGTCACGGCGCTGGAGGACCCCGACCCGCGCGTCGCCGGACAGGGGCATGGCCTCCTGAGGGCGGCGGGCCTCACGGTGAGCACCGGCATTCTGGCGCCCGAGGCCGCGCGCGACCATCGCGGCCACATCACCCGCGTGACGAAGGGCAGGCCGAGCCTCCACCTCAAGCTTGCCCAGACCCGGGACGGCTTCGCCGGGGCGCCCGCCGAGCGCCTGCGCATCACCGGACCCATCGCGGACGGCGCCGTGCATCTCTGGCGGGCGCACGCGGACGCGATCCTCGTCGGCATCGGCACCGCGCGGGCGGACGACCCCGCGCTCACCGTGCGCCTGCCCGGCCTCGCAGACCGCTCGCCCCTGCGGATCGTGCTCGACTCTTCGCTGCGGATCCTGCCCTCGACCTACCTCGTGCGCAGCGCGCGCGATATCCCGACCCTCGTCGTCACGACCCGGCGCGCGCCCATCCACGCCAAACGGATGCTGGCCTCGTTCGGCGTCGAGGTCATCGGCGTCGATTCCGACCGGACCGGCCGAATCGACCTGGCGGCGGCGCTTCAGGTGCTGGCCGAGCGCGGGATCACACGGGTCTGCTGCGAGGGCGGTCCGCATCTGGCCGACGCACTTGCGGCCGCCGATCTCGTAGACGTGTTCACGCGAATCACCGGGCCCAACGCGCTGGGCGGTTCCGGCGGCCTGCCGGCGATCGGACCGGCCCTGGCGGAACGCCTCGCGAGCGGCCACCTGATTCCCGTCGAGACGCGGGATCTCGGCCCCGACCGGGCGGTCACCTTCGAGCGGAGCGTTTGAGATGTTCACCGGTCTCGTCACGGATGTCGGGGAGGTGGTGTCGGTGACGGGTGACGACCGCCTGCGCCACATCCGCATCCGCTCGCACTTCGACCCCGCCACGATCGCGCTCGGCGCTTCGATCGCGTGTTCGGGCCCGTGCCTGACGGCGGTGGCGGTGGAGCCCGTCGAGGGCGGTTGCGTCTTCGCCATCGACGCCGCTGCCGAGACCCTGGCCCGCACGCATGTGGGCCAATGGCGCGAGGGCCGCCGCCTGAACCTGGAACGCTCCTTGAAGATCGGCGACGAACTCGGCGGCCACCTCGTCACCGGCCATGTCGACGGCCTCGCCGAGCTCGTGGCCCGCGACCCCGTCACCGGGGGCCTCGGCGACCCGCAATGGGCTCCGTCCGACCGCTTCACCCTGCGGGCGCCCGCGAACCTGTCGCGCTTCATCGCCGAGAAGGGCTCGGTCTGCCTCGACGGCACCTCGCTCACCGTCAACACCGTGGCGGGCGACCTGTTCTCGGTGCTGCTCATCCCCCACACCCTCGCGGTCACCACCTGGGGCGAGCGCCGGGTCGGCGATCGCCTCAACCTCGAGGTCGACCTCATCGCCCGCTACGCCGCCCGCCTGTCCGAGAGCCGCGCCGCCCTGGAGGCGTGAGGCGCATCCGCGGGGAAGCCGGGCTTGCGCGATCCAGCAGGCGTTGCCCGAGAAAACCCGCCCTGCGCTTGTCGCAACCGCGCCTTCGGTCTATCGCTCGCGCCTGCGATCGAAGGATGCCGTCCACGGAGCGCTTTTCGCGTGCGGCGCGTGCGCCGGATCGACCCGGGGCGCTCGAGCCAGACGGATCGTCCGCCGATCGCACCCGTGAAGGCCCCCCGATGGTATCGCTCGAACACGCCACCTTCTCCGCGCCCGTCAACGTCAAGGGCGCCCGCGTCCTCGTAGTCGAGGCGCGCTACTACGAGGAACTCGCCGACGAGCTTCTGGCGGGCGCGCGCGGCGCGCTGGCGGCAGCCGAGGCCGAGGCCGTCGTCGTGACCGTGCCGGGCGCCCTCGAAATCCCGTCCGCGATCGCGATCCTGGTCGAGGCCGCCGCCCGCGCCGGGCAGCCCTACGACGCCGTCGTGGCGCTCGGCTGCGTGATCCGGGGCGAGACCGGGCATTACGACATCGTCGCCGGAGAGAGCGCGCGCGCGCTGATGGACCTGTCCGTCACCCTGCGCCTGCCGCTGGGCAACGGCATCCTGACGGTGGAGACCGAGGCGCAGGCGCAGGCCCGCGCCCGGGTCGCCGAATTGAACAAGGGCGGCGGTGCCGCCGAGGCCGCGCTCGCGGTGCTGTCGCTCAAGCGCGACGCATCGGCGGCGTCGGTCGGAGAGGATTGAGGAACATGGCCAACAAAGGTGGGGTGAAGACCTCCGAGCGGAGCGGCGCACGCCTCGCCGTGGTGCAGGCGCTCTACGACATGGAGATCTCCGGCAAGGGCGTGATCGAGGCGCTGGCCGAATTCGAGACCTTCTGGATCGGCGCCGAAATCGACGGCATCGAGCATCCGCAGGCCGAGATCGCCTTCTTCCGCGATCTCCTGCGCGGCGTCGTGGACGAGCAGCGCGCCATCGACCCGCAACTCGACGGGGCTCTCACCGCCGGCTGGCCCCTGAAGCGGATCGAGGCCGTGCTCCGCGCGATCCTGCGCGCGGGCGCCTACGAGCTGATGTACCGGCGCGACGTGCCGGCCCGGGTGGCGATCTCGGAATATGTCGACGTCGCCCACAGCTTCTACGACGGCGACGAGCCGGGCCTGATCAACGGCGTCCTCGACAAGGTGGCGCGCGACGTCCGCGCCAACGAGTTCGCCGGGCTGCCGGCTTCCGGCCGGGCCTGAGCCGCATGGCCCGGCCCGACGAGGACGGGCTGATCGCGCGCTACTTCGCGCCCCTGGCCGGCCCCGGTGCGGACGGCCTGCGCGACGACGCCGCGACCCTGACGCCGGGCGCGGGGTGCGACCTCGTCCTCACCGCCGACGCCATCGTGGCCGGCGTGCACTACTTCCCCGACGACCCGCCGGATTCCATCGCCCGCAAGGCGCTCGGCGTGAACGTCTCGGATCTCGCCGCCAAGGGCGCGACCCCGCTCGGGTATCTCGTCACCCTGGCCCTCCCCGACGATTGGACGGAAGAGTGGCTCGCGGGCTTCGCCGCCGGGCTTCGCACCGGGCTGTCCGCTTTCGGCGGCCACCTCCTGGGCGGCGATACCGTGCGGGCGGCGGGCCCCATGGTGATCGGGGTCACGGCCATCGGCGAGGTGCCGCGCGGCGGCATGGTCCGGCGGATGACGGCGCGAATCGGCGACCGTCTCTGCGTCAGCGGCACCATCGGCGATGCCGCCGTCGGCCTCCACCTGCGCGGATCGTCCCCGCCCGCCTGGGCGGGCGCGCTCGGCGGCGCCGACCGCGACGCCCTGATCGACCGCTACTGGCATCCGCGTCCGCGCATCGCCCTGGCCCCGGCCTTGCGCCGCCATGCCCGGGCCGCGATGGACATATCGGACGGTCTGGCCGGAGATCTCGCCAAGATGCTCAAGGGGGAAGGGCGGTCGGCGGAGATCGACCTGCAGGCACTTCCCTTGTCCGGGGCCGCAGGGCGCGCGCTCACGGCGGCGCCCGGGGTGATGACGACCCTCCTCACCGGCGGCGACGATTACGAGATCCTGTGCGCGGTGGCGCCGGAGAGCCTGGACGCCCTCCTGGCGGAGGCGGCGATGGCGGGCGTGCCGCTCGCCTGCATCGGCACCGTCACGGCGGGCACCGAGGCGCCAAGCTTCCGGGATGCCTCCGGACAGGTGCAGCGCTTCGGCGCCGGCTCCTTCAGCCACTTCTAGTCGGCCCGTCCGGCATCCATCCTGCAAGGATCGTCCTCGCACGGCCGGCGGCCGCGCGCGGAGGAGAAGACGATGAACAGGATCGAATGGTCGCGCCGCGCGCTGCTCGCGGGGGTGCTCGGATTGGCCCTCGCGCCCATCCCGGATGCGCGGGCGGACGAGACCGGCCGCCTCACCACCCACGTGCTCGACACCGCGAACGGCAAGCCGGCCGCCGGCATGGGGATCGACTTCTACCGGCGGGAGGGCGAGACCTACGCGCTGGTGGCCTCCATGAAGACCAACAAGGACGGCCGGACCGACAAGCCCCTGATGGTGGGCGAGGCCTTCAAGACCGGCAGCTACCAGATCGTCTTCCACGTCGCCGAATATTATCGCGGCCTCGGCACGCCGTTGGCCGAGCCGGCCTTCCTCGACACGGTGCCGGTGCAGTTCTCCATCGCGGACGGCAAGGCCCATTACCACGTGCCCCTGCTGACCACGCCGTGGAGCTACGCCACCTATCGCGGCAGCTGAGGGCCGCCGCGATGGCGCTCCGCCGTTTCCCGCGCCGGACCATGCTGGCCCTGGCGCTCGCCTTCGCGGTCTGCGCGTCCGCCGGGCCATCCGATGCCACGCCCGAAGGCACGGCGGCGCCCCTCGACATGGCCGCCGTCAACGCCATGGATCGCGACGCCTTCGTGGCGGCCTTCGGCGGCATCTTCGAACACTCGCCCTGGGTGGCCGAGCGGGCCTGGGCCCGGCGCCCCTTCGCCAGCCCGGACGCCCTCCACGCGGCGATGGTCGCGGTCACGCGGGAGGCCCCGCGGCCGGATGTCCTCGGGCTCCTCAACGCCCATCCCGAACTCGCCGGCCCGGAGGCGCGGGCGCGCCAGATGACCTCCTCTTCGGTCTCCGAGCAGGGCAGCGCCGGGCTCGACCGGATGAGCGCCGCCGATTTCGACCGATTCGACCGCCTCAACGCGGCCTATCGCGCCCGCTTCGGCTTCCCCTTCATCATCGCCGTGCGCGGACGCGACCGGGCCACCATCCTGGCAGAGTTCGAGCGCCGCCTCGCCCGTTCCAGCGAAGCCGAACGGGATGCGGCCCTCACGGAAATCGCGGCGATCACACGCATGCGCCTGGAACGCAGGTTCGCGGCCTCGCCCTGACCGGAGGCCAGCGCGGCCTCGGCGGGGGAGCCGTGATATCTGGCGGGCAGCGCCCCGCTGCTGTCACCCGAGGCATCGATAGGGCGAGGGGCAGGCCGTCCTGCAGGATAAATCCTGTTCCGGCGTATCGTCGGCCCATTCGGGGACGAGCCCCGGTAAAAGACAAGAATCCTGCGTGCCCGATCCGGCCGCACACGATGCAACCCCTTGGCGGCGTCTCGGCGCGCTCCCGGCGGCGACGCGGATTGGCACCGACCATGGTCGCCTCGGCGCCATCATCCGTCCGTCCCTCGATCCATTCACCACTCGAAAGCCTGGGTCCGTCAGAATCCGCCAGCACCTCTGCGCGGCGATCCAAGCGAACCCGGCAGCTCATCCCGCAGCGCACAAATATTCGCGGATGAAAAGCCTAAGCATCGTTTGCAAGATACGGCGAAGTTTGGCACTCAGAGCAGGCGTTGCCCGGGAGGACATGCCAATACTGGCGGGGCCGATGCCCCGACGCCTGCCTGCCACCCCATCCGACACCGCGAGAACCGCCGCACGGCCAACAAGTCCGAGAACGCATCGAGAGCCCCCAAGGGCCATCATCTCAGCAGGGACGGTCGCATGACAGCATTGTTGCTTATCATCCTGGGCGGGCTTTGCGCCGTCGCCTACGGCATCCTCACGATCAACGACGTCATGAAGCGCGATGCCGGCAGCCAGCGCATGCAAGAAATTGCCGGCGCCATCGCGGAAGGCGCGCAGGCCTACCTGCGGCGCCAATACGCCACCATCGCGGTGGTCGGGCTCGTGCTGTTCGTGGCGCTCGCCTATTTCCTCGGCCTGAAAGTCGGCATCGGCTTCCTCATCGGCGCGGTCCTGTCGGGGGCGGCCGGCTTCATCGGCATGAACGTCTCCGTGCGCGCCAATGTCCGCACCGCGCAGGCCGCTTCCACGTCGCTGGGCGGCGGCCTCGACGTGGCCTTCAAGTCGGGCGCCGTCACGGGCATGTTCGTGGCCGGCCTCGCGCTCCTCGGGGTGGCGCTCTACTACGGATACCTCACCCGGATCGCCGGCCTCGCGCCGGCCAGCCGCGACGTCATCGACGCTCTGGTCGCGCTGGGCTTCGGCGCCTCGCTGATCTCGATCTTCGCGCGCCTCGGCGGCGGCATCTTCACCAAGGGCGCCGATGTCGGCGGCGACCTCGTCGGCAAGGTCGAGGCCGGGATTCCGGAGGACGATCCGCGCAACCCCGCCACCATCGCGGACAATGTCGGCGACAACGTCGGCGATTGCGCCGGCATGGCGGCCGACCTGTTCGAGACCTACGCGGTGACCGTGGTCGCCACCATGGTGCTCGCCGCGATCTTCTTCTCCGGACAGACCGATGTGGCCGGGCGCAACGTCCTCGAGGCGATGCTGCTCTATCCGCTGGCCATCGGCTCGGCCTGCATCCTGACCTCGATCGCCGGCACCTACGCGGTGCGCCTCGGGGCCAACCAGTCGATCATGGGCGCCCTCTACAAGGGCCTCGTCACCGCCGGCGTGCTCTCGATCGTGGCGATCGCGGGCGTCAACTACGCCCTGTTCGGGGGCTTCAACACGACCTTCACCACCAATGCGGGGGTCAGCTTCACCTCCGGCGGTCTGCTCGGCTGCGCGGCCATCGGCCTCGTCATCACCGCGCTGATCGTCGTCATCACCGAGTACTACACCGGCACCAACTTCCGGCCGGTGAAGTCCATCGCCGACGCCTCCGTCACCGGCCACGGCACCAACGTGATCCAGGGGCTGGCGATCTCGCTGGAATCCACGGCGCTCCCGGCGCTGGTGATCGTGGCCGGCATCATCTCGACCTATTCGCTGGCGGGCCTGTTCGGCATCGCCATCGCGGTCACCGCCATGCTGGCGGTGTGCGGCTTCATCGTCGCGCTCGATGCCTTCGGCCCGGTGACCGACAATGCCGGCGGCATCGCCGAGATGGCGGGCCTGCCGTCGGACGTGCGCAAATCCACCGACGCCCTCGACGCGGTCGGCAACACCACCAAGGCGGTGACCAAGGGCTACGCCATCGGCTCGGCGGGGCTCGGCGCCCTGGTGCTGTTTGCCGCCTACACCTCGGACCTGAACTACTTCATCGCCAATGCGAGCCCGACGCAGTACCGCTTCTTCCAGGGCGTCAGCGTCGATTTCACCTTGATGAACCCCTACGTCGTCGTCGGCCTGCTGCTCGGCGGGCTGATTCCGTTCCTGTTCGGCGGCATGGCGATGACGGCGGTGGGCCGCGCGGCCGGCGCCGTGGTGGAGGAGGTGCGGCGCCAGTTCCGTGAGAAACCCGGCATCATGCAGGGCACCGACCGGCCGGATTACGGCCGCGCTGTGGACATGCTGACCCGGGCGGCGATCAAGGAGATGATCCTGCCGTCCCTGCTGCCGGTGCTCTCGCCGATCGTGCTGTTCTTCGTGATCCAGGCCATCGCGGGCAAGTCCCAGGCCTTCGCCACGGTGGGGGCGATGCTGCTCGGCGTCATCATCACCGGCCTCTACGTGGCCGTCTCGATGACCTCGGGCGGCGGCGCCTGGGACAACGCCAAGAAGTACATCGAGGACGGCCACCACGGCGGCAAGGGCTCGGAGGCCCACAAGGCGGCGGTGACCGGCGACACCGTCGGCGATCCCTACAAGGACACCGCCGGCCCCGCCGTGAACCCGGCGATCAAGATCACCAACATCATCGCCCTGCTGCTGCTGGCGGTCCTGGCGCACAGCTGACTGATAGCTGGATCGAGGAGCCGTCTTCGGGCACTTGAGTTCCGGACTTCTGCAGCCTGAAGTTTTCAAGGCCACCCTTCTCGAAGGGTGGCCTTCCTTTCGATTCGGCCAGGGCAGACCGGAGCGTCATCGCGGGACCGGGCTGAGGCTCGCCCTGCCGCGCCCAATCGCGTACTCCCGTATAGGGTTTCGGATGGCGCTGCGCGGCACCCGTCTCAGAGCGCACCGAGCTTGATCGTATCCGCCTTGACCTCGGTGATGTCCGGAGCGGCTGCGAGCCACCGCACCGCTCCAGGGGCGGCGAACCCACCCTGACGACGAACCTCGGTCCCGTTCATCGAGATTCGGGGATCGCGGTAGGAGACCGAGATCACGCCCGGCGCGGTGAACGCGGCGACCGGAGCGACAGGCTCGGGGGCGCCAAGCCACCGCGTGGCACCGGCGATCTTGAAGCCGCCCTGGCGGAAGGCCTCGGCGGCATTCGTGGCGATGCGAGGATCGCGGTAGGCCACCGAGATCACCGAAGGCACGACGAAGCCCTGACGGGCGGTTTCCCCGGACTTCATCTCCGACGCGCCGGCGATGGCGAACGTCGAGATGGACAGGGCCAGGGCGGCGGCGAAAGCGTTCTTGCGGACGGGCATCGTTCGATCCTCAGGAGGGGCGACGGGTCATCCCGTCGTTTCGTGAGGTGAAGATGCGCTCGCGACCTTCATTGAACAAACAGATTGGACTGATAGTCTATATCGACCACGTCAATTCATGCGACGGTTCACCCGCGACTGAACTGCGTGTGCCTTACAGGGCGCGGGCCGGGACGTCGGTATCCTGAACGCTGTCGTCGGGGTGGTCGGCGGGGACTTCCACGGCGTCCCCCGGCCTCAAGCGGCGTCCGCATCCTCCACCCGGTAACGAAGCCAGACGGTCCCGCCTTCCAAGGTCTCGGTGTGGAAGTGGCGGAGGGCCTTGCCCGCCGCGGGCCGCTCGTCTGGCTCGCCGTGGTACTCGAAGATGGTGGGCACGCCCGCAAGACCGTCGAGGGCCGGCGAGACGAGCAGGCTGACCTCGTCGATCAGCCCGGCCTTGAGGAAGGCGCCGTTGATGATGCCGCCGCCCTCCAGCAGCAGGGTCCGCACGCCGAACGTCTCGCCCAACGTCTCCATCGCGCCGGCGAGGTCGCGCCCGTCCGGACCCGCGAACAGGTACGAGACCCCGTCCTCGCGAAGCTCCGTGAGGTAGGCGTCGGTGACGCCCTCGCCGAGGATCGCCACGATATGGTCCCCCCCGGCATCGTCGCGTCCGTAATGAACCTTCCCGTGCGGGTCGATGGCGACGGCGAGGTCACGGCCCTTCCGGTCGCCGAGATGGGTCCGGCGGAGATCCCCGGGAATGACCTTCGGGGAGCGGGGATGTCCCTCGGCGATCTCGGCCATGGTCGTGCGCCCGACGATCCACCCCTCCGCGTCGAGGCGCGCGGCGGTCTCGTCGTAGTACCGGTGGACGAGCCCTCTCTCGATGCCCTTGGCCGGAGGGGTCCAGCGGCTCGGATGGAGCCGTCCGTCGATGGAGCTTCCCATGTGGCAGATGATCTTCGGGCGCATGATCGAGGCGACCTTTTTCGTCGGTTCAGGCCACGTCGGGCATGCGGTCGAGGAGCTTGTCGAGGGTGATCGGGTATTGGCGAACCCGGATGCCGGTGGCGTTGTAGGCGGCGTTGGCCACGGCGGCGGCGACGCCGCAGATGCCGAGTTCGCCCACGCCCTTGGCCTTCATCGGCGAAGACATCGGGTCGGTCTCGTCGAGGAAGATCACGTCCTGGTGCGGGATGTCGGCATGGACCGGCACCTCGTAGCCGGCGAGATCGTGGTTGACGAAGTAGCCGCGCTTCGTGTCGACGGCGAGCTCCTCCATCAGCGCCCCGCCGACGCCCATGGTCATCCCGCCGATGACTTGGCTGCGCGCCGTCTTCGGGTTGAGGATGCGCCCGGCGGCACAGACCGCCAGCATCCGCCGCACCCGGATCTCGGCCGTCGCGGCATCGACCCCGACCTCGACGAAATGCGCGCCGAAGGTCGATTGCTGGTGGGTCTTGGCGAGGTCCCCGAACTCGATGGCGTCCTCGGCGATCAGGCCGTCCGTGCCGGCCGCCTGGGCGAGGGGCGCGCTGCGGTTGCCCGAGCGGACCTGACCGTCCGCGAAGACGGCGTCCGCGGAGTTGAACCCGAGTCTCCCGGCCACCGCCTCGCGCAACTTCACGCAGGCCGCATAGACGCCCGAGGTCGCGCTGTTGGCGCCGAACTGCCCGCCCGAGCCGGACGAGACCGGGAAGGTCGAGTCGCCGAGGCGCACCACGACGTGGTCGAGGGGCACGCCCATCATCTCGGCGGCCGTCTGGGCGATGATGGTGTAGCTGCCGTTGCCGATGTCGGTCATGTCGGTCTCGACGGTGACCCGCCCCCGGTCGTCGAGACGGACCCGGGCCGCCGATTTCAGCACCATGTTGTTGCGGAAGGCCGCAGCCACCCCGAGACCGACGCGCCAGCGCCCGTCACGGACCTGGCCCGGGATCGCCGCGCGCCTGTCCCAGCCGAACCGCTCGGCCCCGATGCGCAGGCAATCCACGAGGCTGCGCTGCGAGAACCGGCGTTCGGGCTTTTCCGGGTCGACCTGGGTGTCGTTGAGGATCCGGAACCGAACCGGGTCCATCCCGACCTTCTCCGCCATCTCGTCCATGGCGATCTCCAGGGCCATCAGCCCCGGGGCCTCGCCGGGAGCCCGCATCGCGTTGCCCTCGGGTAGGTCGAGTTCGGCGAGCCGCATCGCGGTCATGCGGTTGGGGGCCGCATAGAGCAGGCGCGTCTGCAGCACGGCCGCCTCGGGACCGCCTCCGGGCAGATCGCCGGACCAGCTCTCATGGCCGATGGCGGTCATCCGGCCGTCGGGGCCCGCCCCGATGCGGATGCGCTGGATCGTGGCGGGCCGGTGCGTCGTGTTGTTGAACATCAACGGCCGGGTCAGCGCGACCTTCACGGGCCTGCGCGCCGCGCGCGCGCCGAGGGCGGCCAGGATGGCGTCGGAGCGCAGGAACAGCTTGCCGCCGAACCCGCCACCGATGAATGGCGAGATCACCCGGACCTTCTCCTTCGGCATGCCGAGGGTCTGGGCGAGGCCGTCGGTGGCCCAGTCGATCATCTGGTTCGCGGTCCAGACCGTGACGGCATCCCCGTCCCAGGACGCCACCGACGCGTGCGGCTCCATCATCGCGTGGGCGTGGTCGGGGGTGACGTAGGTCGCGTCCACATTATGCGTTGCCGCGCCGAAGGCGGCGGCGAAATCCCCGACGCTGGTGTCCGGGGGGCTGCCCATGACGTCGCCCGGGTTCTTTGCTTCCTCCTTGACCGCCGCGAGGTCGAAGGCGCCCTTGTCGGTGTCATAGGCGACGCGCACCAGGGCGGCGGCGGCCCGCGCCTGCTCGAAGGTCTCGGCGACGACCACCGCGACGGCCTGATGGTAATGCTCGATCCTAGGCCCGCCGAGCAGCTTGGCGGTGTTGAGCTTCGCCTTGCCGAGGGTGCCGGCGGTCTCGGCCGTCACGATGGCGAGCACACCCGGCGCAGCCTTGGCCTGCGCAAGGTCCATGGACCGGATCCGGCCCTTGGCGATGGTGGCGCCGACGACGGAGCCATACGCGAGCTTGGCTTGCGGATCGTGCCAGTCATTGGCGTAGGGCGCGGTGCCGGTGGTCTTGAACTTTCCGTCGATGCGGTCGAGGGGCTTTCCGACGACCTTGAGCTGGTCGTTGTGGTTCTGGCCCGCGGGCGTGTCGAACTTCATGGCTCAGGCCCTCGCGTCGATGAGCACCGCCGCGAGCGTGCGCTCGGCCAGCGTCAGCTTGTAGGCGTTGTCGTGGGTGGGCTTGGCGCCCGCGAA
>NZ_JAQGKL010000203.1 GCF_028290105.1 Methylobacterium sp. | reverse complement strand
CGCCTGGTCGAGCGTCCAGGTATAGAAATCCTGCGCGTAGGCGGCAGGCTCGTCCGGGGCGGGCGTGTCGGTCAGGCGCGGGGCGGACATGGGCGGCTCCAGCTGGTCGCGCAGGATAGACCCAACCCAGGCCCCATCAAACCGGCCCCTCGCGGCACTCAATCCTCCATGATGGGCAGCTTGTCCTCGTCGGCGAGGTCGGTGAAGCGCGTCACCTCGGCCTGGAAGGCGAGCTGGATCGTGCCGGTCGGCCCGTGCCGAGACTTGCCGATGATTACCTCGGCCTTGCCGTGCACGCGTTCCATCTTGCTCTGCCACTCGTTGTGCTCGAGCGTGCCGGGCTGCGGCTCCTTGCCCTTGAGATAGTATTCGTCGCGGTAGACGAACAGCACCATGTCGGCGTCCTGTTCGATCGATCCGGATTCGCGCAGATCCGACAGCTGGGGGCGCTTGTCGTCGCGGCTCTCGACCTGCCGCGAGAGCTGCGACAGGCCGATGATCGGCACCGCGAGCTCCTTGGCGAGCGCCTTCATGCCGGTGGTGATCTCGGTCATCTCCTGCACGCGGTTGTCGCTGCGCTTGCCCGATCCCGAGAGCAGTTGCAGGTAATCGACGATGAGGAGGTCGAGGCCCTTCTGGCGCTTCAGGCGCCGGGCGCGCGCGGCGAGCTGCGCGATGGAGATGCCGCCGGTCTGGTCGATGTAGAACGGGATCGTCTGCATGTCCCGGGCGGCGTCGGTGATCTTGTAGAAGTCCGCCGGCTGGATGTCGCCGCGCCGGATCTTGTACGAGGGCACCCCGGATTGCTCGGCGATGATACGGGTCGCCAATTGCTCGGCCGACATTTCGAGGGAGAAGAAGCCGACGATGCCGCCGTTCTTGGTCTCGATCCGACCGTCGGGGAGCTTTTCGGACTGATAGGCCTTGGCCACGTTGAAGGCGATGTTGGTCACCAGCGAGGTCTTGCCCATGGCCGGGCGGCCCGCGAGGATGATCAGATCCGAGCGTTGCAATCCGCCCATCTTGGCATCGAGATCCGACAGGCCGGTGGCGATGCCCGAGAGTTTGCCCTCGCGCTGATAGGCCTTGGCGGCCATGTCCACCGCGGCGGTGAGCGCATCGGAGAACTTTTGAAAGCCGCCATCGTATTTGCCCGATTCGGCAAGTTCGTAGAGCCGGCGCTCGGTGCCCTCGATCTGGTCCCGGGGGGAGGATTCCACCGGCGCCTCGTAGGCCCCGTTCACCAGATCCTCGCCGATGGTGATCAGGCGGCGGCGGATCGCGAGGTCGTAGATGGTGCGGCCGTAATCGCCCGCGTTGATCACCGTGGTGGCCTCGGCCGCGAGGCGCGCGAGGTACTGCATCACGGTCTGGCCGCCGAGATCGGCGTCGCCCAGATAGGTCTTCAGGGTGATGGGGGTGGCGAGTTTCCCGGCTTTGATGAGCTGCGCGGCGACCTCGAAGATCTTGCGGTGGACATCCTCCATGAAGTGCTCGGGGAGGAGGAAGTCCGATATCCGGTAATAGGCGTCGTTGTTGACCAGGATGGCACCGAGCAGCGCCTGCTCTGCGTCGATGTTGTGCGGCGCGACGCGGAATTCCTGCGCGACGGGCTGAAGGTTGGCCGTCAGGGCATTGGGCAGGGCCATGGGCTGATTCGAGGCTCCGACTCGTCGTTGCGTCCGTGACCGCGTGTCCGACACCGCGCGGTCCTATCCCGCGACCATGGCCCTGGCATGGTTAGCCGAACCTTAGCCGATTCGCGCTTTCACGCCGTGGCGCCCGTGCATCAACCGCACGCCTCGGCGGCCGGGACCGATCATGGAAACGCCCGCCCTCCGGTCTGGAGAGCGGGCGCCCATGCTGGAACAAACAAGGAACGAGTCAACCGTTAAGAACGGCTATCCCCGTTCTCCACCGCGTCTTATTCGCGATCGTCGCCGGCTTCGGCCAGGGCGGCGCCGACTTCCAGGCCGAGGTCGTCGAGGTTGAAGGCCTCACGCTCGGTGGTGGATTCGCCGCGCGCCTGACGCTCGGCTTCTTCCGGTGATCGGGCGACGTTGACCGTGATGGTGACCTCGACCTCGGGGTGCAGCACCACCGGTACGGTGTGCAGGCCCAGCGTCTTGATCGGCTGGTTCAGGGCGAACTGGTCGCGGCCCACCGTGAAGCCGTCGGCGGTGACGACTTCGGCGAGATCGCGGGTCGAGACCGAACCGTAGAGCACGCCGGTCTCGCCCGACTGGCGGATGAGCACGAAGCTCTTGCCCTCGAGGGTCTCGGCGATGGCCTGGGCCTCGGACTTGCGCTCCAGGTTACGGGCCTCGAGCTGGGCGCGTTGCACCTCGAAGTGCTTCTTGTTGTTCTCGGTGGCGCGCAGGGCCTTGCCGCGGGCGAGGAGGAAGTTGCGGGCGTAGCCCGGCTTCACGTTCACGGTCTCGCCCATCTGGCCGAGCTTGGCGACGCGCTCGAGGAGAATGACTTGCATGGTTCTGATCCTTTGGGTTTGTGGGCTCAGGGTCGTCCGGCCGACCCTTGCGGGCGACGGCGGTCGAGGGCGGTATCGGCAATGCCGAAGAGGGTCAGGGCGACGAGGGCGACGCCCTGTGTGAGGAAGAGGACGACGTAGAGGCCGAACAGCAGAGCCAGACGCCCCGGGCGGCCCCGGCTGCGATCGTGGAAAGCCGCCAGCCCCTGCATGGCGAAGGCGGCGCTCAACGCCCCCGCGAGTGCGACGCCGAGCACGCCGGGATAACCCGGCACCAGGGCGAGCACGATGGAGCCCGCGAGCACCGCGAGCACACGCCGGGGCATCACCGTGGCGGCAAGGTCCGGCCAGGGACGGGGCAGGCGCCCCGAGATCCGCACGATCCGGGCGGCCGCCCAGAGATAGAAGGTCAGCAGGACCGTCAGGCCTTGCGTCGCGAGACCGGGCGCGATGGCCGCGAGCGCGTTGGCGACTTCCGTGCGCGTCGCCTCGGCAGGCGTTTCCGGCGCGGGCTCGACCGGCGCCTCGACGCCCGCATCCGGTGTCACGGGCTTGGGCACCGGGGCACCGGCGGCGCGATCGGCCTGGATGCGCACGATGGTGCGGGTCATGCCCCGCAACTGCGACTGGAAGGTCTCGTAGTTCGGGGCCGCGATCACCGCGATCGCCACGAAGGCGATGCCGGCCGTGCCGGCGGTCCAGGCGAGGAGGCGCCCCGTGGGGTACCACTCCATCGTACCGTCCGCGCCGGGCCGGCCGAGCAAGGCGAGATACGCGAGCCACCAGGCCGGTAGCGCCAAATAGGCGAGGAAGCCGAGGCCGAGGAAGGGCTGAACGATGAGCGAGAGGGCGAGCGCACCGGTGAAGGCGGCGACAAGGGCAGCCCGATGGCTCCAGCCGAGCCCCACGATCAGGATCGGGAGCGGGGCGAGCAGGTAGAGCAGGATCGCGAGCGCCGTCGCCTTCAGCAATACGCCGAAGAGGAGGGCGGAGACGAGTCCCGCGCCGATGCCGATGCCGATGAACTGTGCCATCAATCCCGCTGTCCCACTGTCCCGATCCGGGCAGGGTTAGAGGCGCGTGTCGCCCCAACGACTCCCGGCCTGCTGCAAGCAAACCGGTACGAATTCGAATGCCGCACGAGCGGCGAAAGTCCCCGGTCCGGCAAAGCCGGGCCGGGGTGAAGCTCCGTAAGAGCTTACTTGATCACGTAGGGGAGGAAGCCGAGGAAGCGGGCACGCTTGATCGCCTGGGCGAGCTCGCGCTGCTTCTTGGCGGACACCGCCGTGATGCGCGACGGCACGATCTTGCCGCGCTCGGAGACGTAGCGCGACAGGAGCTTGACGTCCTTGTAGTCGATCTTAGGCGCGTTCGCGCCCGAGAAGGGGCAGGTCTTCCGACGGCGGAAGAAGGGGCGGCGACCGCCGCCTGCACCACCACCACCTGCAGCAGCACCGCCCGCGGCGGGTGCACCGGCTCCAGCACCAAATGCCATGACTTAAGCCTCCCCGCCGAAGCTGCGCTCGGGGCGGTCACCCCGGTCGCCGCGATCACCACGGTCGCCGCGATCGCGGTCGCCGCCAAATCCACCACCACCACCGAAGCCCTCGTCGTCACGACGACGGCCGCGCTCGCGATCCTTGCGGTCGTCGCGATCGCGCTTCTGCATCATCGCAGACGGCTCGGACTCGAGCTCTTCGACGCGGACGGTCATGAAGCGCAGGACGTCCTCGGAGATCTGCATCTGACGCTCCATCTCGGCGAGCGCCGCCGGGGGGGCGTCGACGTTGAGGAGCGTGAAATGCGCCTTGCGATTCTTCTTGATACGGTAGGCGAGGGACTTCACGCCCCACATCTCGATCTTCTCGACCTTGCCGCCATTGGCTTCGATGACGCCCTTGTAGGTCTCGACCATGGTCTCGACCTGCTGGGCCGTCACGTCCTGGCGCGCCAGGAAGACGTGTTCGTAGAGAGGCATAAACGGGCCCTTCATATCCAAAGGGGCCCGACGGCACGGAATCGTGCGGGAAAGACAGCGTCGGGCCGGTTCGTACGCAATTCACCCGGCGCCAAGCCCTTCGAGCCGTTTGAAGGCCCGAGCGGTTGATCGAAGGCGGAGACACGGGACGATGGGGAACACCTCGTTCGAGGTCCGCCCCTATGCCGATGGAATCGACACCGTCCGTTCAGCCCCCAGCCGGAGCGAACGCGAGGGCTGGCGCATAAACGAGTTGTTCGGGATTGGCAAGGCAGCGCGCTTCAAGGCCCTTCCGCCGGAGCGCTCGTTCGTCGAAGGAAGCACCTCAGCTGTCGGGATCGCGACCGACGGTTTCGCGGTGGATCGTCTCCACGCTCGCGATCGCTTCGTGGCGTCGCAGGCGCTCGGTCAGGGCGTCGATGGCCGTGCGATCCACGTGCACGAGGCAGAAGGTGATGTCGTCGGTAGCACCGGCCTCGCGTTGCCGGATCACGACCTGACGCAGCTTCGACGCGCAGGGACCGGCCAACTCGCGTAGAGCCTCGATGGTGAGGACGCCGTGTCGGGCGACGATGCGCAGATCGTGCCTCTGCCGCCGCTGGCGGTAGCGCTCCTCGAGGGGCTTCATCCCGGCCAGGATGCCCAGAACGATGGCGGTGGTGGCGATGGCCGGCACGTAGAGGCCGCCGCCGGAAGCGAGCCCGATGGCGGCCACCGCCCAGAGGCTGGCGGCGGTGGTCAAACCCTTCACGACCTCGCCCCGCAGGAGGATGGTGCCGGCGCCGAGGAAGCCGATGCCGGACACCACCTGCGCCGCGACGCGCGACGGATCGAGGGTGACGTTCGGCCTGCCCAGGATGTCCGAGAAGCCGAAGGCAGAGACGATCATCAGCAGGCAGGAGCCGACGCAGACCAGCATGTGCGTACGCATGCCGGCGGCCCAGACGAGGCGTTCGCGTTCGAAGCCGATGACGCTGCCGAGGAGGGCCGCGACAAGCAGGCGGCCGACCATATCGAGGTTGCTGAGCATGACGCGAACTTCGCCAGACCGACCTCGATCGTCAATCGCGGGATCAGGCGTCGCAGTGCGAGTCCGTCCGGATCAGGTTTCGCCGCCTGCAAACACGGCCGCGATCTCGGCCTCCCCGAGGATGCGATGCTCACCCGGTCCGAGATCTTCCGGCAGATCAAGCCCGCCGACGCGGTCGCGGTGAAGTGCGCCGACGTGGTTGCCGATGGCGGCGAACATGCGCCGGACCTGATGGTAGCGCCCCTCGTGCAGGGTCACCACGGCGCCGGTCTCGCCTTCAGCCTCGAAATCCACCGGCAGCAGAGGCTTCTCTTCGCCCTCCAGCATCAGGGTGCCGGTGGCGAAGATCGCGGCCTCGTCGCCCTTCAGGGGACGGTCGAGCGTCACCCGGTAGCGCTTGGCGACATTGGCTTTCGGCGCAATGATCCGGTGCAACAGGGCGCCGTCATCGGTGAGGAGTAGGAGGCCGGAGGTCTCCTTGTCGAGACGACCTACCGTGGAGAGGGCCGGGTCCCGCCGGCGCCAGCGCTCGGGCAGCAGGCCGTAGACCAGCGGACCCACCTCTTTGTGCGAGCAGGTGACGCCCAGCGGCTTGTGCAGCATCAGCGTCAGGCCCGGTGGCGGATCGAGGGGTTCGCCGTCGACGGTCATGCGGTGCGCCAGATCGGGCGTCACCGGAATTCGCTGGTCGGCATCGCGCAAGGGAACGCCGTCGAGCACGACGAGACCGGCGCGGGTCAGCAGCGACATCTCCCGGCGTGAGCCGTAGCCCATATTGGCGAGGAGGCGGTCGAGGCGGAGAGTGGCGACCTTCGTCGGCTTCGTCACCGGCGCGCCTCGTAGATCTTGTAGCCGCCCGCCGAGGCCCTCAGCGCCACGCTCTTGAAGGCCGCGTTCAGGGGCGCCTCATAGGGCAGGTGCGTGTTGGCGGTGAGCCAGAGGCTGCCGCCGGGGCGCAAGGCCTCCGCTGCCCGGGTGATGAACGCCTGGCCCAAGGCTTGATCCTCGGCCCCGCCGTCGTGGAAGGGCGGGTTCATCACCACGAAGTCGAGGCGGGCGAGACCGAGGTCCCCCGTGCGGATGTCGGCCCAGCGCAAGGTCGCGCGTGGATCGCCGACATTGCGCTTCGCCATCTCGACGGCGCGACGGTCGATGTCGATCAAAGTCAGGGCGGTCACCTTCGGCGAGGCCAGGACCGCCCGGGCCAGGATGCCGAGGCCGCAGCCGAAATCGGCGCCGCTGCCGGCGAGCGGCGGCAGGCTTGCGAGCAGCAGTCCGGTGCCGGGATCGAGTCGGTCGTACGAGAAGATCCCGGCCTGGGTGCAAAGCGCCAGATTGTCGATATGACGCGGGCCGCCCTCGTGAAGCGCGTCCGCGATTCCGGTGACGGCCTCGGGACGCGACACCACGCAGATGCGGTGATGGCGTCGCGCATCCTCATGCACGGCGCAGCCGAAGCCGGCGAGCTCCTTGGCAAGCCGGCTTCCGCCACGATCCTTCGGGGCCAGCGCAGTCAGGCGCCCACCGGGCCGCAGGGCCCGCAGCGCGTGGGCCAGGACGTACCGCCGCTCGATCGTGCCGGCCGGCGCGAGGATATCGATCCGCTCCAGGCTTTCGGGTGCGGCATCTTCGAGCCGGGCCGCGCCGGGGATCAGCGGCGAGACCTGCGTCGCGGAATCCGGCACCGCGGCCAATTCCAGGGGCGGCGCGCCGTAGACGGCTTCCGAGAAGGACATGAGGGACATCGTAACGGATCCGGCGCGACGGCGCGCGCGCCTCGACGGCTCAGGGCGTGACAGGAATTCGGGAGGCTCGGCTCAGCCCGCGACGAGAATCGTCGCGAGGGCCGATCTCTTTTCCTCATAGCCCATGCTCAGCCGCGCGGGAACTCCAGACCCATCTCCCGGTAGCGCGCCGGATCGTCCGCCCAGTTTTCGCGCACCTTGACGTGCAGGAAGAGGTGGACCGTCTGTTCGGCGGCTTCCGCGATCTCGCGGCGCGCGGCCTGGCCGATGGCCTTGATGGTCTGGCCGCCCTTGCCGAGCACGATGGAGCGCTGGCTCTCGCGCTCCACGAAGATCGTCTGCTCGATGCGGACCGAGCCGTCCGTCCGGACCTGCCACTGGTCGGTCTCCACCGTCGAGCGATAGGGCAGTTCCTCGTGCAGGCGGTCGTACAGCTTTTCGCGGGTGATCTCGGCGGCCAGCATGCGGATCGGCGCGTCCGAGACCTGGTCCTCCGGGTAGAGCCAGGGGCTCTTGGGCATCATGCCGGCGAGCGTCGACTTCAGCGTCTCGATCCCGTCGCCGTTGAGGGCCGAGACCATGAAGGTGTGCTGGAACGGGATGCGCTCGTTGAGCGAGGCCGCGAGCGCCAGCAGGCGATCGCGCGGGATCAGGTCGATCTTGTTGAGGATCAGCACCTTGGGACGCTTCACGTCCGGAAGCTTTGCGAGAATCGCGTCGACCTCCTCGGTGACCCCTTTGCGCGCGTCGATCAGCAGGCAGACCGCGTCGGCGTCCGAAGCGCCGCTCCAGGCCGAATGCACCATGGCCCGGTCGAGGCGTCGCTTGGGCGCGAAGATACCGGGGGTATCCACCAGGATGATCTGCGCGGCCTCGTGCATGACGATGCCGCGCACCAGCGCGCGGGTGGTCTGCACCTTGCGGGAGACGATGGAGACCTTGGTGCCGACGAGGCTGTTGAGCAGGGTCGACTTGCCGGCATTGGGAATGCCGATCAGGGCGACGAAGCCGGCCGTCGTGTTCTCCGGCATCGGCACCGCCGGTAGCGGCTGCAGCGGAGGCGGGGCGAAATCGTCGTCGTCGGTTTCGAAATCGTCGTCAGGCATCGGAGGCGTGTCCTTCATCGACGTCCGCCGACGTCTCCATGGTTGCGGTGCCGGAGGGGTGGAGGCCGTGGACCTCGCGGCCCAGCACGAGGCGGGCGGCCTCCTGCTCGGCGAGGCGTTTCGAGGGCCCGACGCCGATGCCGGGCGCGAGGCCCTCGACACGCACGGCGATGTGGAAGACCGGGGCGTGGTCAGGGCCGGAGCGCTCGACGACCTCGTAGAACGGGATCGGCAGGGCGCGGGCCATGGCCCATTCCTGCAGGGCCGACTTGGCGTCCCGGCCGCGCGGAGCGGCGGTGTCGGTGTCGGGGGTGAAGGCCGCGTTCACGATCGCCTTGGCCGCCTCGTAGCCGGCGTCGAGGAACACCGCGCCGAGGATCGATTCGCAGACATCGGCCAGGATGGTCTGGTTGCGGCGCCCGCCGCTCTGGACCTCGCCGGGACCGAGCGAGAGGTGGGGGCCCACGTCCCAGGCCGTGGCGACGGTCGCACAGGTCTCACGCCGCACGAGGCCGGCGAGACGTCGCGAGAGTTCACCCTCGTCGGCGCCCGGGAATGCTTCGTAGAGAAGGTCGCCGATGGCGAGACCCAGCACCCGGTCACCGAGGAATTCCAGACGCTGATAGCTGCCGAGGCGTCCGTTGCCGCCGGCCTTGCTCACATGGGTCAGCGCGAGGATGAGAAGCTTCGGATCGGCGAAGGCGTGGCCGATCCGGGCCTCGAGCACCGCGAGGTTGGGCTTCGGACGGGGCGCGCGCCGCGCCCGGCTGGAGGGACGCGCCTCTTCGGTCACAATGCGTCGGGTCCTAGTGGATGGCCGTGAACAGCCGGTTCCAGCGGACTTTCGCCGGCCAGTTCCAGATCTGCCACGCGGGCGTGCCTTCGTCGATGGAGAAGAAGATCATCTCCGCCCGGCCGACGAAATTCTCGAACGGCACGAAGCCGACATTGGCGAGATCGCGCGAATCGGTCGAGTTGTCGCGGTTGTCGCCCATCATGAAGAAGCGGCCCTGCGGCACGGTGTAGGGCTCGGTGTTGTCCCAGTAGCCGTTGTCGCCGTCGCGCTCGATCACCCGGTGGGTGACGCCGTTGGGCAGGGTCTCGAGGTACTGCTCGGCCTTGGCCTGCTCGCCATAGGGACCGGTGGTCTCGAACGGCGCGATCTTCTCGCGCTTGACCGGCACGTCGTTGATGTAGAGCAGGCCCGCCTTCATCTGGACCTTGTCGCCCGGCAGGCCGATCACCCGCTTGATGTAGTCAGTGGAATTGTCCTTCGGCAGCTTGAACACCGCGATGTCGCCGCGCTTCGGGGTCGCCGCCCAGACCCGGCCATCGGCCGTGAAGGGCAGGTACTCGCTCAAGGGCAGGGAGTATTTCGAGTAGCCGTAGGAATATTTGGAGACGAACAGATAGTCACCGATCAACAGGGTCGGCACCAGCGAGCCCGACGGAATGTTGAAGGGCTGGAACAGCAGCGTGCGCACCACGAGGGCGATCAGCAGGGCCTGCCCGCCGACCTTCAACGTTTCCTTGATGCTCGCCCAAGTGCCGGCTTCGGCGGCTTTCAGGTCACGCTTCGTCTGGTGGTCCACGCGGGCACGTTCCATCTGGCTGCCATCTCCGGTCCGAGCCGAGCGCCGAAAATCCGGGTGGCGCCCGTCATCGACGGTCGAGCGGCGGCATAGACCATGCGCAAACGCGCCGCAACGCACGGGCCTTCCGGGCTAAGTTCCCGCCGTGCCGTCCGGCACCGCTTCGATGATCACGAAGGCCTGGGCCATCGGCGGGTCGTCGGTCAGCGTGATGTGTACCTTCGGCGCGTGGCCCGCCGGCATCATCGCGGCGAGGTGTTCGGCCGCCGCACCCGTCAGGCGCAGGGTCGGACGTCCGCCGGGCAGGTTCACCACCTCCATGTCGCGCCAGAACACACCCTGGGCGATGCCGGTGCCGAGGGCCTTGGCGCAGGCCTCCTTTGCGGCGAAGCGGCGGGCGTAGGAGGGCGCGCGCCCGGCCCGGGCGTCGCATCTCGCCCGCTCGCCCTCGGTGAAGACCCTGTGGGTGAAGCGCTCGCCGTAGCGGTCCAGCGACTTCTCGATCCGGCGAATGTCGCAGAGGTCGGAGCCGATGCCGAGGATCATGTCCGTGCTCTGTCCATGGCGGCGCGCATGTCGCGGATGGCCTGGCTCAAGCCGACGAAGATCGCCTCGCCGATCAGCGCGTGGCCGATGTTCAGTTCTGCGATCTCCGGCAGCGCCGCCACCGGCCCGACGCTGTCGAGGGCGAGGCCGTGCCCGGCATGGATCTCCAGGCCGAGGCCGGCGCCGTAAGCCGCCGCGCGGGTGATCCGGGCGAGTTCGCGCGCCGTCCGTCCGGCATCGCCGCTGGCGACAGCCTCGCAGTAGCTGCCCGTGTGCAACTCGACCACCGGCGCGCCGAGCCGTCTGGCCGCATCCATCACCGCCTCGTCCGGCTCGACGAAGAGCGAGACGCGGATGCCGGCATCGGTCAGGCGTCCGATGCGGGGCAGGAGCGAATCGTGCGCGCCGACGATGTCGAGACCCCCTTCCGTGGTACGCTCCTCGCGCTTCTCCGGCACCAGACAGGCCGCATGGGGCCTCAGGCGAACCGCCATGCCGATCATCTCGTCCGTTGCCGCCATCTCGAAGTTGAGCGGCACGTCGAGGATGCGCGCCAGAATCTCCATGTCGGCGTCGCGGATGTGGCGCCGGTCCTCGCGCAGGTGCGCGGTGATCCCGTCGGCTCCCGCCGCGACCGCCTCCCGGGCGGCGCGAATCGGATCGGGCGCTGCGCCGCCGCGCGCATTCCGGACCGTCGCCACGTGGTCGATGTTGACGCCGAGCCGCAGGCGATGGGGATACCGGGTGGGAGAGGACATCGAGGCGGACTCCGGACGCGGGCGCGGTGCCCTGACAGGGAACGAACGCGCTCCTACATAGGGAGAAGGATGCTTGAGGGGGATACGGCGCGCGATGGGTTTTCTCGATGGACTGCTCGGGCACGGCAGCGATCTCTCGCCCGCGGAGGTGAACGAGCAGCTCGCCGGCATCCTCACCCAGGGCGAACCGGTCCAGATCGCCTTCCGGCTGATCCGCGACCTGATCGTCTTCACCGACCGCCGCCTGATCCTGGTGGACAAGCAGGGCATCACCGGCCGCAAGGTCTCCTACCTCACGGTCCCCTACCGGGCGATCACGTCGTTCTCGGTGGAGACTGCGGGAAGCTTCGACCTCGATTCGGAACTCGCGATCTGGGTGTCGGGCCGGTCCGAGCCGATCCGCAAGACCCTGAAGCGGGGGGCGAACATTCTGGGGATCCAGCAGGCGATCGCGGCGTCGATCCGCTGACGTACGCCCATCGCCCCGGCGGTCCCGGGCCTTGGCGAAAACCTTGCCTCGGGCGTCGGCCTCTGTTAAGGCCCCGCCCATTCCACACGCGGAGTTGGCCTCATGCCTGAATGAGGTTTTTCCGGTGGTCGTTGCCGTATCGGCACGATCGCTTCCTCCGCGGCGGTATCAACCGGAGAGTACACAGACATGGCCGTCGATTTCACCATGCGTCAGCTTCTCGAGGCCGGCGCCCATTTCGGACACCAGTCCCACCGCTGGAACCCGAAGATGCAGTCCTACATCTTCGGCACGCGCAATAACATCCACATCATCGACCTCGCCCAGACGGTGCCGGCCCTCCACCAGGCCCTGCAGGCCGTGAGCGACACCGTGGCCAAGGGCGGACGCGTGCTGTTCGTCGGCACGAAGCGCCAGGCCGCCGACACCATTGCGGAAGCCGCCAAGCGTTCGGCTCAGTACTACGTCAACTCCCGCTGGCTCGGCGGCATGCTGACCAACTGGAAGACCATCTCGGGCTCGATCGCGCGTCTGCGCAAGGTCGACGAGACCCTCGACGGCGGGGCCCAGGGCCTCACCAAGAAGGAGCGTCTGATGCTCGGCCGCGAGAAGGACAAGCTCGAGAAGGCCCTCGGCGGCATCAAGGACATGGGCGGCGTGCCGGATCTTCTGTTCGTGATCGACACGAACAAGGAGCAGCTCGCGATCAAGGAGGCCCAGCGTCTCGGCATCCCGGTGGCGGCCATCGTCGACACCAACTGCAACCCGGACGGCATCACCTACGTCGTGCCCGCCAACGATGACGCCGGCCGCGCCATCGCCCTCTACTGCGACCTGATCGCCCGCGCCGCCATCGACGGCATCTCGCGCGGCCAGGGCTCGCTCGGCATCGACCTCGGCGCGTCCGAGGAGCCGACCGCCGAGGAGCTGCCGGTTCACGAGGAGGCGGCCGCCTCCATCGAGTCCGGCTCGGTCACGCAGGCCGAGGTCGCGGCCCTGGTCGAGTCCACCGAGCATTTCGAGCTGCTGTCGGCCCCGCGCGGTGCGCCGGACGACCTGTCGAAGCTCCACGGCGCCGGTCCCCAGATCGTGCAGAAGCTCAACGAGGCGGGCATCTACCATTACTGGCAGCTTGTCGCGATGAGCGAAGCCGATGTCGCCAAGGTCGATGCCGATCTGAAGCTCAACGGCCGCATCGGCCGTGATGGCTGGATCGAGCAGGCTCGTGGCTTCGCCGAGGCCGCCGCCACCGCCTGATCCCGGACTTCGGCGGCCCGTCATCGGGCCGCCACCGGCAGGCCGGACACTGCATCCTGAAGCCCGGTGCTTTTCCAGAGCGCCGGGCTCAGTCGCTTCAAGTGATGATCGCTTTGGAAGCTTTTCCCATCGGAAAGCTTCGCATTCCAACGAATTACAGAAAGGACCCGCCATGGCCAACATCACCGCCGCATTGGTGAAAGAGCTCCGCGAGAAGACCGGCGCGGGCATGATGGACTGCAAGGGCGCGCTCAACGAGACGGATGGCGACATCGAAGCCGCCGTCGACTGGCTGCGCAAGAAGGGCCTCGCCAAGGCCGCCAAGAAGGCCGGCCGCGTCGCCGCCGAGGGCCTCGTCGCCGTCGAATCCGCCGGCCATCACGCCGCCATCGTCGAGGTGAATTCCGAGACCGACTTCGTCGCCCGCAACGACAGCTTCCAGGCCTTCGCCCGGGAGGCCGCCAAGCTGGCGCTGAACACGGACGGCACGCTGGAGGGCCTCGAAGCCGCCACGTTCCCCGGCGCCTCGACCACCGTCAAGGACAGCCTGTCGAGCCTGATCGCCACCATCGGCGAGAACATGACGCTGCGTCGCGTCGCCAAGCTCGACGTGACCAAGGGCGTGATCGCGTCCTACGTTCACGGTCAGGTCGTCGAGGGTCTCGGCAAGATCGGTGTGCTCGTCGCCCTCGAGTCCGAGGGCGACGTCGAGGTGCTCTCCACCCTCGGCCGCCAGATCGCCATGCACGTCGCCGCGACCAACCCGGTGGCGCTCGATGCCGCCGGCGTCGATCAGGCGACCCTCGACCGCGAGATCAACATCCTGCGCGAGAAGAACGCCGGCAAGCCCGAGAACGTGCTTGCCAAGATCGTCGAGAGCGGCCTGAAGAGCTACTACAAGGAGGTCACCCTCCTGGAGCAGCCCTTCGTGCACGACGGCTCGAAGACCATCTCCCAGGTCCTCAAGGAGGCCGAAGGCAAGGCCGGCTCCGCCGTCAAGCTCACCGGCTTCGTGCGCTACGCGCTCGGCGAGGGCATCGAGAAGGAAGAGGCCCCCGATTTCGCCGCCGAGGTGGCTGCCGCCGCCCGCGGCTGAGGTCAGACCGCCGCGAAAGCGTCGATATTCACGACAGGGGCGGTGGCAGGGATGCCGCCGCCCCTCGACGTTCCGGCCTGCCTTGGGCTAGACACCCCTCCGCTTCCGATTGGCTTCCCGCTCTTCGTCCGAGCCGGGTTTGAGGGGACTGGCTCGATGCCGGAGACCACATTGTTTCGCCGTGTCCTCGTGAAGCTCTCCGGCGAGGCCCTGGCTGCCCCGGATGGATACTGGCTGCACCCCCCGACCCTCGCGGGCATCGCCGACGACATCGCCCGCACCCGCGAGGCCGGCATCCAGATCGCGCTGGTGGTCGGCGGCGGCAACATGATCCGGGGGGCGCGCATTTCGGCCGCCGGCTGGATCGACCGCGCCACGGGCGATTCGCTTGGCATGATGGCGACCGTCATGAACTCCCTGGCGCTGGAGACCGCGCTCAACGCCGCCGGTGTTCCAGCCCGCACCATGTCGGCGGTGTCGATGCCGACGATCTGCGAGACCTTCGCGCGCCAGCCCGCCTTGCACCACCTCGACAAGGGCCAGGTCATCGTGCTCGCCGGCGGCACCGGCAACCCGTTCTTCACCACGGACACCGCAGCCGTCCTGCGGGCAGCCGAATTGCGCTGCGACGCGGTGCTCAAGGCGACGCAGGTGGACGGCGTCTATTCCGCAGACCCGAAGCAGGACCCGACCGCCACCCGCTACGACCGCCTGACCCACGACGAGGCCATCGCCCGCGACCTCAAGGTGATGGACACCGCCGCCTTCGCGCTCGCTCGCGAGAGCCGGCTGTCCATCGTGGTCGGCTCCGTCCACGCACCGAGTTCGATCAAGGCGATCCTGACGGGAGCGGCCCCGTCGACCCAAGTGGTCCCGTGATTCCCACGAGGTGTGTCCCGCGACGCGATGCAATTGATGCGCGTGGACGATGTTCTCGGGTGGCCGTCCGAGGCCTCCAAGATCCATAATGATCATTTGTTTATCAATATCGTGTCTGCTGGGACCGAGTATCCACCAGCAGTCTGTCGTGACGACTGCCGAGGACGAAGCATGTCCGTCTCGCAGATTGTCTTCTACAGTCACAACCTCCTGACGTTGCAAGGCGATGCCATGCGGGAGATGGTGCGAGACATCCTCGCCTCGTGCAGTCGCTACGATCGCGCCTCGGGCTTCACGGGGGCCCTGATCTTCAACGAAAAGTTCTTCCTGCAGGGAATGGAGGGCGAGACGGCGGCCCTCTCCGAACAGCTCTGGACCCTGGCCGCCGACAGCCGCCACAACGCCATGGTGCTGGTCTCGGCTCGCGTGGTCGAGCGGCGCGAGTTCCGCGGCTGGACCGTCGGCTATGCCGGACGCTCCGAGGCCTTGGACGAGCTCTATCTCCAGTTTGGCCCCAAGGCGAAGCTCGATCCCACCACGATGTCTATCTCGGGCGCCGTGGGGCTCCTGCAGGCCTTCACGCAGATGGAGGGCAACCACTTCATCCAGCGCTCGCGGGCTCCGGTTTCGGTCCCGGCGAAGGGCTAGCCGCGCAAGGGCGGCGTCGGATCGATACGTTTCGTTGCTGCGGGCGCGAACGCCATTTGCGACCCATCGGATTTTGGTTCATTGAGGCCCACGAACGGGCCCCGGCGGCCCGACCCCGCTCCCTTTAGTTCGCGTCGGGAACCATCCGTATGGCAGCCATTCCAGAATTCGACCTGAACGACATCAAGCGTCGCATGCAGGGCGCCGTCGCCTCACTGAAGGGCGACCTTGGGTCCCTGCGCACGGGCCGCGCCACGCCGAGCATCCTCGATCCAATCCAGGTCGATGCGTACGGCGCGATGATGCCGATGGCGCAGGTCGCCACCGTGAGCGTTCCCGAGCCGCGCCTCCTCAGCATCTCGGTCTGGGATCGGGGCATGGTCAGCGCCGTCGAGAAGGCCATCCGTGAATCCGACCTCGGCATGAACCCTCAGACCGAGGGCCAGACCATCCGCCTGCGCGTGCCGGAGATGAACGAGCAGCGCCGCAAGGAGATGGTCAAGGTCGCACACAAGTATACCGAGGAGGCGCGCGTCGCCGTCCGCCATGTGCGCCGCGACGGTCTCGACCACCTGAAGAAGTTGGAGAAGGACGGCGCCATCAGCGAGGACGACGAGAAGCGTCAGGCCGGCGACGTCCAGAAGGCCACCGATCAGTTCATCACCGAGATCGACGGCGTGCTCGCCGCCAAGGAAAAGGAGATCATGCAGGTCTAGGATAGAGATCCCGGACTTTGAGTACGGCGCGTGATCGATACGAACGACGGTTGGGGGAGAAGCGCGTTGGGTCGCTCAGAGGGCGCGCGTCAGGTGGAGACCGCTCGGACGCACGGCACCGATGCCGTCGCGCCGGACGCGCAGGATAGCGGACCGACCGACCTTCCTGCTCAGCCCCTGGCGGGGCTAGGGACGGCACCGGCCCACGTCGCCATCATCATGGACGGCAACGGCCGCTGGGCGGCCCGGCGCGGTCTGCCTCGCGTCGAGGGGCATCGTCGCGGCGTTGAGGCGGTGCGTCGCGCCGTGCGCTCGGCCATCGATCTCGGGGTGCGCTACCTGACGATCTACAGCTTCTCTTCCGAGAACTGGCGCCGGCCGGCCGCCGAAGTCGCCGACCTGATGGGGTTGCTGAAGCTGTTCGTGCGCCGGGACCTTGCCGACCTTCACGGCAACAATGTCCGCGTTCGGATCATCGGCGAGCGCGAAGGCCTCAGTGCCGATATCGCCGGCCTCCTCGACGAGGCCGAGGAGCGGACGCGGGGCAATACCGGCCTGACCCTGGTCGTTGCCTTCAACTACGGCGGGCGCCAGGAAATCTTGCGGGCCGTGCGCCGACTGGCCGAAGCGGTGGCGGACGGACGCCTCGCCTCGGACGCCATCGACGTTGAGGCGATGGCCGGTGCCCTCGACACCACCGGCATTCCCGATCCGGACCTCGTCATCCGCACCTCGGGCGAGCAGCGCCTCTCGAACTTCCTTACCTGGCAGACGGCCTACGCCGAATACGTGATCGTGCCCGAATTCTGGCCCGACTTCGATGACGCGGCGTTTCGGGCCGCCCTCGACGAATATCATCGCCGCGACCGCCGGTTCGGCGGGCTCAGCGGCAGGGCCGGCTGACCATGGTCCCCGGCGAAGCGGCGCCGACATCGCCGCGTGGCCCCTTCGCGGGCCGTGAATTTCAGGCTCGCGTGATCTCGGCGATCCTGCTCGGGGCCGTCGTGCTCTCCGCGCTGATCCTCGGCGGCTGGCCCTTCGCGGTGATCTGGCTCGCCGCCGGCATCGTCTTCGCGGCCGAATGGATCGGCATGAGCGCGATCGCACCGCGCCGCCTCGTCCTGTCGCTCACCGCCACCACCCTGTTTGGCCTCGTCCTCTGCCTGCACGGCGATGCCCCGGTCGGCGTCGGCCTCGGGGTCGGCGCTGTCGGCGCGCTTCTGGTGGCGGCCATTGCCAAGGATGGACCGGGCCGCCTGCGCGCGGTCCTCGGGCTTGCGAGCGCCGCCGTGGTCGCCCTGGTGCCGACGGCTTTGCGCGACGACCCCGCCATCGGCCTTCTCGGGCCCGCCTGGATGTTCGCCGTGGTCTGGACTACCGACATCGTCGCCTATTTCACCGGACGTACCCTCGGCGGCCCCAAACTCATGCCCCGCGTCAGCCCGAAGAAAACCTGGTCGGGCGCCCTCGGCGGTCTTGGCGGCGGCACGCTGGCGGGGATCGGCATCGTGGTCTTGGCCCGCGAGCACGGCTGGAGCAATCTCGCGACCGCGCCGCTGGTGCTCGTCGGGGCTTTGAGCGCCACGGCCTCGATCCTGAGCCAGGGGGGCGACCTCGTCGAATCCGCCCTGAAGCGCCGCTACGGCGTCAAGGATTCGGGCCGGGCCATCCCCGGCCACGGCGGGGTCATGGACCGTCTCGACGGCTTCTTCGCCGTGGCTTTGCTCGCCGGCTTTTATCTCATCGCACGCCGTCTCGCGGCGGCCTGAAGGACCAATCCGTTGCTGACCGTCACCATCCTCGGCGCCACCGGCTCCATCGGCCAATCGACCATCGACCTGCTGCTCCAGCACCCGGACAAGTTCCGGATCGGCGGCCTCGTGGCGGGTCGTGACGTCGCCGCGATCGCCCGTCTCGCCGGCAATCTTCAGCCCGATTTCGTCGCGCTCGCCGATGAATCCGCCGGAACGGCCCTGCGGGAGGCCCTGGCGCACACTGGTATCCGCAACGGGGCCGGAGAGGGCGCGGTCCTCGAGGCCGTGGCGCGCGATGCCGACATCGTGGTGGCGGCGGTGAGCGGGGCCGCTGGTCTCAGGCCCACGCACGAGGCTCTGAAGCTCGGCCGCACCGTGGCGCTCGCCAACAAGGAGAGCCTCGTCTGCGCCGGCGACGCCTTCATGCGCGACGCCAAGCGCTACGGCGCCACGCTGTTGCCCGTGGATTCCGAGCACAACGCCCTCGCGCAGGCGCTCGGCGATGGCCGCCTCGACGACGTCGCCAAGATGACGATCACCGCCTCCGGCGGCCCGTTCCGGACCTGGACCCGCGAACGCATCGCCACTGCCTCGGCCACCGAGGCCGCCGCCCACCCGACCTGGTCGATGGGCATGAAGATCAACATCGATTCGGCCTCCCTGATGAACAAGGGGCTCGAACTGATCGAGGCCCACCACCTCTTCGCCCTGGAGCCGGAGCGGCTCGACGTCATCGTGCACCCGCAATCGATCGTGCACGGACTGGTCTACTGGCGCGATGGCGCCGTGACGGCGGGGCTCGCCATGCCGGACATGCGCGTACCCATCGCCCATTGCCTCGGTCTCGGCGAGCGCCTCACCATCGCCCGTGGCCGCCATCTCGACCTCGCGGCTGCCGGCAGCCTCACCTTCGAGGCGGCCGACGAGGAGCGTTTTCCCTGCCTGCGCATCGCCCGCGCGGCCCTGGCCGCCGGTGGCGCGGTGCCGACCGTGATGAACGCCGCCAACGAGGTCGCGGTCGCAGCCTTCATCAGGGGCGCGATCAGGTTCTACGGAATCGCCGAACTGGTGGAGCGGGCCTGCGAGCACTTCGCTGGCACCTACCGGACGGCGCCCCAGGATGTCGACGAGGCATTGGCCATCGACGCCGAAGTCCGGCGCTGGTCCGCTCAGGCCCTGCCGGCGTCCTGATCGCTCCTCAGGCTGTTGGGCCGTAGCCCGCGAGAAACACCCGCACCGCCTGTGTGACGTGGTGCATGATCTCCTCGGGCGTCACCTTGTCCCCGGCGCGGAACAGCAGGCGGGTCAGGATCCCCGCCTGGCAGAGGTGCAGGAACTGGCGGGCCGCCAGATTCGTGTCCGCCGGGCGCAGCCGCCCCGCCGCGACCTGCGCGTCGAGATAGGCACCGAGCCGCGTCGCGCCCTGGACAGGTCCGGCCTCGAAGAAGGCTTGGCCAAGGCGCGGAAACTTTTCGCAGGCGCCGATGACCATGCGGATCGCGGTGACGTGCTCGGGCCGGATCATCTCGGCGAGATAGCTGTGCCCGAGGCGGGTGAGGGCGCCCGGCACGTCCGGATCGTCCGCATCGAGCCGGAACAGCACTTCGGCGAGCCCCCGCTTCTCGGCCAGCGCGAGGGCCTCGAACAGCGCCTCCTTGCTGTCGAAATAGACGTAGAGCGTCCCTTTCGAGACGCCCGCCACCTTGGCGATCTCGCCCATGCTCGCCCCGTCGAAGCCCGAGGCCATGAAGACCGCCCGGGCGCCGTCGAGGATCTGTCGCCTCTTGTCGGAATCCGGCGCGACCCGGCCGTGTGAATCCGGCGTGGCGGTGGCGGCAGCCATGATTGTCATCCTGATTGACCGAACGGTTCGGTCATAATATCTGATGGCGAGACGCCGCGCCACCGTATGCGGTTACGAAAATGACCGAACGGTTCGGTCAATCGACAGAATGGGCCGGATCGACGCCATGAGCCTGCGCGAGGATCAAACCATACGGGCGGAGCAGGCCATCGACGGTGTCGAGCCGATGCTCTCGGCTCAAGCCCCTGCGACCGCGGCTCCGCTCACCAACACGCCGGCGGTGATCGGGGCGCAGCCGGTCGCGTCGCCTGCAAAGCCGAGGCGCACGAAGAAGCTCGTGCTGGTGACGCTCCTGGCGGCGGCGCTCGGAGGCGGCGCATACAAGGCCTACGATTGGTGGACGTTCGGCCGCTTCTTCGTGAGCACCGACGATGCCTATGTGCAGGCCGACATCTCCGTCCTGGCGGCAAAGATCCCCGGGTACCTCGCGGCCGTTCCCGTGGTGAACGGGCAGGTTCTGCACAAAGGCGACGTGATCGCCCGAATCGACGACGGCGATTATCGTCTGGCAGCCCAGGCGGCGCACGACAAGCTCGAGACGCAGCAGGCGGCCATCGTCCGCATCGGCCGGCAGGTCGAAGCGGCGCAGGCACAAATGCTCCAGGCGTCCGCGCAGATCGACGCCAGCAAGGCGGATGCCGTGCGCGCCGCCGCCGATTATGCGCGTCAGCAGCAACTCGAAAAGGTCGATTTCGTCGCCAAGGCCCGTATCGAGCAGGCACGGGCCGACCGCGACCGCACCGACGCCGCCGTGAAGGGCGCCGAGGCCTCCCTCGTGGCCATGCGCGCCAATGTCGAGGTCCTGCGGGCACAAGGGAAGGAAGCGGAAGGTCTGGCCGCCGAGCTTCGCACCGCCGAGGCGCGTGCCGCGCGTGACCTGGAATTCACGACGATTCGCGCGCCGTTCGATGGTGTCGTCGGCAACAAGGCGGCGGAGGCGGGCGCCTACGTGTCGCCAGGCTCGCGCATCGCCGCCCTGGTGCCCTTGGAGAGCGTGCGCGTCGACGCCAACTTCAAGGAGACGCAGGTCGAGCGCATGCATCCCGGCCAGCGCGTCCACATCGCGGTGGACGCCTATCCGAATCGCGACATCGTCGGTGAGGTCGAATCGCTGTCGCCGGCCTCCGGCTCGGTGTTCAGCCTGCTGCCGCCCGACAACGCCACGGGCAACTTCACCAAGATCGTCCAGCGCCTGCCCGTGCGGGTGCATGTCCCGGCCGAGATCGCGCGCGAGGGCATCCTGCGGCCCGGCCTCTCCGTCACCGTCCGGGTCGATACCCGCGAGCCTTCAGGGACCGTGGCGGGCGACGACACCGTGCGCACGGCCTCGCGGCACGAGTGAGGACGATGGCCGCCTCCGCCGCCTCGGGCCCGATCCCGCAGGTCGCCGAACCGCCGCTCGACCGCCGCCGCATGGTGGCGTTCGTCTGCATGGTGTTCGGGATGTTCATGGCGATCCTCGACATCCAGATCGTCTCGGCCTCCCTCGCTGAGATCCAGGCCGGCCTGTCGGCCTCCGGCGACGAGATCCCCTGGGTGCAGACGAGCTACCTCATCGCCGAGGTGATCTCGATCCCGCTCTCCGGCTTCCTGTCGCGGGTGGTCTCGACCCGCTGGATGTTCGTGATCTCGGCCGGCGGCTTCACGCTGATGAGCCTGATGTGCGCCACCTCGACCTCGATCAACGAGATGATCCTCTGGCGCGCGGCGCAAGGCTTCATCGGCGGCGGCATGATCCCGACGGTGTTCGCCTCCGCCTTCACGATCTTCCCGCCCTCCAAACGCTCCATCGTCTCGCCGATGATCGGCCTCGTGGCGACGTTGGCGCCCACCATCGGCCCAACGGTGGGCGGCTACCTCACAGACCTGTTCGACTGGCACTGGCTTTTCCTCGTCAACGTGGTGCCGGGCATCTTCGTCACGGTCTCGACCTACCTGCTGGTCGATTTCGACGAACCGAACCTCGCTCTGTTCAAGCGCTTCGACTGGTTCGGCCTCGTCTTCATGGCGCTGATGCTCGGCTGCCTCGAATACGTGCTGGAGGAGGGGCCGAACCACGATTGGCTTGCCGACGAGGCCGTGTTCGCCTGCGCGGCGGTCTGCCTCACGGCCGGTCCCGCCTTCTTCTGGCGCGCCCTCACTGCGGCCGAGCCCATCGTGGATCTTCGCGCCTTCTCGGACCGCAATTTCGCGGCGGGCTGCATCTTCAGCTTCGTCCTCGGCATCGGCCTCTACGGCCTGACCTACCTGTACCCGGTCTATCTCGGCCGGGTGCGAGGTTACTCGGCGCTCCAGATCGGCGAGACGATGTTCGTCTCCGGTCTCTGCATGTTCGCCACCGCGCCCATCGCGGGACGCTTCTCGGGCAAGGTCGATCCGCGCCTGATGATGGGATTGGGGTTCTTCGGCTTTGCCACGGGCACCTGGATGGTCACGGGGCTGACCAAGGACTGGGACTTCTGGGAATTGCTGGTGCCGCAGATCCTGCGCGGCTGCTCGCTGATGCTGTGCATGATCCCGATCAACAACATCGCGCTCGGCACGCTGCCGCCGGCCCGGATGAAGAACGCCTCGGGCCTCTACAATCTCACGCGCAACCTCGGCGGCGCGGTGGGCCTCGCGCTCATCAACACCGTGCTGAACGATCGCTGGGACCTGCATCTCGCCCGCCTGCACGAACGCTTCACCTGGACGAACACGGCGGCGCTGGAGCGTCTGGAGATGACGCGCCGCCAGTTCGAAGGTCTCGGCGGCAGCGCGGATGCGATGGCGCTGAAGGCGATGATGAACACCGTCCGGATGCAGGGGCTGGTGATGGGATTCATGGATGTGTTCCTGGTCCTGACCGTCCTGTTCCTGGCCATGGCCTGCGCCGTGCCGTTCATCCGGCGGCCGCGCGCGGCGGCCGGGGCGGGGGGCGGCCACTGAGATGCCGCCTTAACCCTCCGCCGGGGAAAGCGGGGACAGGCGGAGCCCAAGACCCCACTGCGACCGCGTAACCCGGCCCCGGGGTTTGCGTTCGCGTCGAATGCATCCGATCTGCTACAGCGGAGAAACGGCCCCGGGGGAGGCCGAAAGGATCGACGAATGGACTTCCTGAACGCCATGGGTGGCACGGCATCCGGTTTCTTCGGTGCCGTGATCCCCTTCCTGATCGTGCTGAGCATCGTCGTGTTCGTCCACGAGATGGGGCACTTCCTGGTCGGGCGCTGGTGCGGCGTCGGGGTCCACGCCTTTTCCCTCGGATTCGGTCCGGAACTGTTCGGCTTCAACGACCGTCACGGCACCCGCTGGAAGCTCTCGGCGGTGCCCCTCGGCGGTTACGTCAAGTTCCACGGCGACGCCAACGGCGCCAGCGTTCCCGACCCGGAGGCGGTCGCGCGCATGAGCCCTCAGGAGCGGGCGATCAGCTTCCCGACGCAGCCCCTGGCCAAGCGCGCGGCCATCGTCGCCGCCGGCCCCATCGCCAATTTCATCCTCGCCATCGCGCTGTTCTCTGGCGCCATCTATTTCGGTGGTCGCTACGAGACGCCGGCCCGCGTCGAGGCCGTGATGCCCGACAGCGCCGCTGCGCGGGCGGGCTTCCAGCCCGGTGACGTGATCCGCGCCATCGGCGGTACCCGGATCGACAGCTTCACCGACATGCAGCGCACCGTTTCCGGCGCGGCCGGGGCCAGCCTAACGATCACGATCGATCGGGCCGGCGAGACCAAGGATCTGGTCGCCGTTCCGGAGAGCAAGGAAGACGTGACCCCGTTCGGCCGTCACCGCTTCGGGCGCCTCGGCATCCAGGGCCCGAAGGGCACGGAGGCGAAGCTCGTCCATTACGGGCCGGTGGAATCCATCGGCCTCGGCATGTACGAAACCTACTTCGTGGTCGACCGGACCATCGACTACATCGGCAAGCTCGTCACCGGCCGCGAATCCCCCGACCAGCTGTCCGGACCGATCGGCATCGCCCGGGTCTCCGGTGAAGTCGCCAAGGTCGGTGGCATCGGCGGCCTGATCGGGCTCATCGCCCTGCTGTCCGTCTCGATCGGCCTCCTGAACCTGTTTCCCGTGCCGCTCCTCGATGGCGGCCATCTGCTGTTCTACGCCTTCGAGGCGGTGCGCGGACGGCCCCTGAGCGAGCGTGCCCAGGAGATCGGGTTCCGGATCGGACTCGCGTTGGTTCTTTTCCTGATGCTGTTCGCGGCCTGGAACGACCTCCTGAACCTCGGCGCGTCCTGGGGTGCCCGCCGCACCTGATCGCGCTTCCACGCGACGGTGTGAATTGCGGGGGCGGCGCCGTTTTTTACGGCTCCGTCCCGCATCGGGACACGTAAGCGCCTCGATCGTCATCACAATCGACTTTGCGCGTCCAGTCCGGCGGACCGGCGCGCAACCGCGCGTTGACGCTGTTCGGCGATTGGTTCGGGGCGTTAAGTGACCGGAAGGCCACGTCTCCCCAAAATCCCCGGTGTGAGGGACCTCCGAGCGTTTGCTTAGCTCCGGAATCCCGATAGAAGCTGAGCTTGGGACCAGATGTCAGGACGCCCGAAAACGGGTGCCTGATTGCGGGTGCGAACTCGCGCTTAAAATATAAAGAGACGGGCGATTACATGATGTCGATGACGGGGAAGCGCCGGCGTAAGTCGGCGGAACAGACCATCGTCCTAGTCGCCGCGGCGGCCGCTGGCCTGGTTCTCGGTGGCGCCGCTCAGGCGCAGCAGATCGTCGTCCAGGGTAACAAGCGTGTCGACTCCGACACGATCCGGTCCTACGTGACCGGCACCGCCTCCGGCTCCCCTGAAGAGGCCCGCCGCAACCTGCTGGCGACCGGCATGTTCTCCGACGTGAAGGTGTCGCGAAGCGGCGGCGGAACGGTGGTGAGCGTCCGCGAGAACAACATCATCAACCGGGTGGTGTTCGAGGGGAACAAGAAGATTGAGAAGGCCACCCTCGAGGGCGAGGTCGAGGCCAAGGCCCGCGGCGCCTTCAGCCAGGGCGTCGTCCAGGCCGACATCCAGCGGATCCGCGAAGTCTACCGCCGCGCCGGGCGCGGCACCGCCAAGGTCAGCTTCCGCACGGTCGACCTGCCGAATGGCCGCCTCGACGTGATCTACGTCATCGAGGAAGGCGACAAGACCGGCATCAAGGCGATCAATTTCGTCGGCAACAGCGCCTTTTCGGCGTCGAAGCTGCGCGAACTCATGTCCTCGTCGGAGATGAACTTTCTCAGCTTCATCAAGACCTCCGACGTCTACGATCCGGACCGCATCACCAGCGATCTCGACATCGTTCGCCGCTACTACCTGAAGAACGGCTACGCAGACTTCCGCGTCGTCAACGCCGATGCCCGCTACGTCGAGGGCGAGGGTGATGCCGGCTGGGTCGTCACCGTGACGGTCGAGGAAGGCGAGCAGTACCGCGTCGGCGCCGTGGCGATCGACGCCCGTCTGCCCGGTCTCGACACCGCGCCGCTCGACGGCGAGCTCCGTGCCCAGGTCGGCGACGTCTACAACGCCGAGGACGTGGAGCGCACCCTGAACGGCGTGACCAACCAGGTCGGCCGCCAGGGATACCCCTTCGCCCAGGTGCGTCCCACCGGCCAGCGCGACCGCGCCACCCACACGGTGGCCCTCGGCTTCGTGGTCGAGGACGGCCCCCGCGTTTACGTCGAGCGCATCAACATCCGCGGCAACACCCGCACCCGCGACTACGTCATCCGGCGCGAGCTCGATATCACCGAGGGCGATGCCTACAACCGGGTGCTCACCGACCGTGCCGAGCGCCGCCTGAACGGTCTCGGCTTCTTCAAGAAGGTCCGGTTCTCCAACGAGCCGGGCTCGTCCGCCGACCGCGTGGTGATCAACATCGATGTCGAGGATCAGCCCACGGGCTCGTTCTCGGTGGCGGGTGGCTACTCGACCCAGGACGGCATCATCGGCGAAGTCTCAGTCTCCGAGTCCAACTTCCTCGGACGCGGCCAGTATGTCCGCGTCGCCGGCACCGGCGGCCAGTATTCGCGCGGTCTCGATTTCTCGTTCACCGAGCCGTACTTCCTCGGCTACCGCCTCGCCGCAGGCTTCGACGCCTTCTACAAGTACAGCGACCAGACCCGCTACTCGCGCTACGAGACCACCGTCTACGGCGGTCAGCTCCGCGTCGGCCTGCCGATCACGGAAGAGTTCGGCATCACGCTGCGCTACTCGCTCTACAACACCGAGCTGAAGGTCCCGAACACGGTCAAGCGGCCGTACAATGACTGTTCGAACCCGATCTCCGGCTACACCGCGACCTATGCTGCTGGCACGACCCTTCCGGGTCTGAATGTCGGTGATCCGGTTCGGAACGTCGGCGGACAATCGATCTATCCGACCTGTGCCCTCGATGGTGAAGCTTCGATCGCTCTCAAGGGTTCGCAAGGCAGCACGCTGACCTCGCTTGCCGGATTGACCCTCGCTTACTCAACCCTCGACAACTTCGCGTCTCCCCGGAACGGCCTCTACGCCGAACTGAAGCCGGACATCGCTGGCCTCGGCGGCGATTCCAAGTTCTTCCGCGTGACGGGCGATGCGCGCTACTACAAGGAGTTCTACGAAGACATCGTCGGCTTCGTGCGCTTCCAGGGCGGTCACATTCAGGCCCTGAACGACCAGCCGCTTCGCATTACGGATCAGTTCTTCCTCGGCCCATCGCTGGTGCGCGGCTTCGCGCCCAACGGCATCGGTCCGCGTGACGTCGGCACCACCGATTCCCGTTCGAACGCCATCGGCGGCTCGACCTACTTCGGTGGAACCCTCGAAGTTCAGTTCCCGCTTCCGGGCATCCCACGGGATCTCGGCCTGAAGGGCGCGGTGTTTGCCGATGCCGGTACCCTGTTCGGGTATCACGGCCGCACCACGTTCGACGTGAACGGCGATACTTTCATCAACGGCATCGCGCCGGGTGGTGGCTGTAACTTCAACCAGTCGACCATCGGTGTCGAACCCGAGTGCGTGAACGTCCGCGACAAGATGATCATTCGCTCCTCCGTCGGTGCCTCGATCCTCTGGAACTCGCCGCTGGGTCCGATCCGGTTCGATTACGCCTACGCTCTGTCGGAAGACCGGGGCGTGATGACGGCCTTCGGCCGTGTCGGCCAGGATCAGAAGCAGGCCTTCCGGTTCTCCGGCGGCTCGCGGTTCTGACACCGAGCGCCGCCTCCTTTTCGGGAGGCGGCGCGTTGTGACAGCATGTCAGATCCGGTCTTCTTCCACGCGTCCACCACCCTCAGCCTCGGCGCCATCGCCGAGGCTGCTGGCGTTTCACTGCCCGACGGCGCCGATCCGCACGGCGTGATCTCCGGGGCCGCCCCCCTCGAGACGGCGACGCAGCACGACGTCGCCTACATGGACAATGCCCGCTACGGCGACGCGCTCGCCGCGACCCGCGCGGGCCTATGCCTCGTCTCGCCGCGCTTCGCCCCGCGTGTGCCGGCCGGCACCGTGGCGCTCGTCCTGCGCGATCCCTACCGGGCCTATGCGGGGCTGCTCGCCCGGCTGCACCCAGACGCGATGCGCCCCGGCTCGCTCTTCGGCGCCGTGGGCGCGGCGCCCGGCGCCCACATCCATCCGGAGGCCCGCCTCGAGCCCGGTGTCCACGTCGATCCCGGTGCCGTCATCGGTCCAGGCGCGGAGATCGGATCGGGTACCGTCATCGGCCCGAATGCCAGCATCGGCCCCCGTGTCCGGATCGGGCGGGACTGCGCGATCGGGGCCGGAGCGACCCTGACCCATGCGCTGCTTGGAAACCGGGTCATCATCCATCCGGGCGCCCGGCTCGGCCAGGACGGCTTCGGCTTCGCCATGGGGCCGGGTGGGCACCTGAAGGTTCCGCAGATCGGCCGCGTCATCGTCCAGGACGATGTCGAGATCGGCGCCAACACCACGATTGATCGCGGCGCCAGCCGCGATACGGTGATCGGGGAGGGCACCAAGATCGATAACCTCGTTCAGATCGCCCACAACGTCGTCATCGGACGCCACTGCGTCATCGTCTCGGGCGTCGGCATCTCCGGCTCGACGACGCTGGAGGATTATGTGGTGCTGGGCGGACAGGTCGGCGTCGTCGGCCACCTGCGCATCGGCATGGGTTCGCAGATCGCCGGCTCCTCGAACGTCAATCGCGACGTGCCCCCGGGCAGCCGCTGGGGCGGCACGCCGGCCAAGCCCGTGCGCGCCTGGTTCCGCGAGTTGACCACGTTGGCGCGCCTCGCGGAGCGCTCCACGGGCGGCGACGAGCCGAAGGGCTGAGGCACCCGCGTGCGGGCGTCGACCCTGCATGTTTCGCGAGGGCTTGCATCCGCCGGGCTTCTGCCGTCAGAAGGCGGGCTCTGTGGGATAACGAATTCTTTGGAAACGAGGCGGGGCGGCGGGGGCGTCGACGCGCTCAGTGAGGTTGATCGGATCGATGAACGACATGCCGCGTGAGCTCGGCTCGGCTGATATCCAGAAGGTCCTGGAACTGCTGCCGCACCGCTACCCCTTCCTGATGATCGACCGGATCGTCGAGATCGACGGTGACCGAAGCTGCATCGGCGTGAAGAACGTCACGATCAACGAGCCGCAGTTCACGGGGCATTTTCCCGGCCTGCCGGTCTTCCCGGGCGTCCTGCTGATCGAGGGCATGGCCCAGACGGCCGGTGCCATCTGCTGCCGTCACATCATGAGCGACAACCTGCAGACCAAGCAGGTGTTCTTCATGACCATCGACAAGTGCAAGTTTCGCAAGCCCGTCGTTCCGGGCGACACCGTCCGCTATCACATGACCAAGATCAATCACCGCCGCACCATGTGGTGGTTCCGCGGCGAGGCCCGGGTCGATGGCGTGCTGGTCGCCGAGGCCGAGATCGGTGCCATGCTGGTGACCGAGTGAGCGCGGCGGACATCCATCCGAGCGCCGTTGTCGAGGATGGTGCAACCTTGGGCGCCGGCGTCCGGATCGGTCCGTTCTGCCATGTGGGCCCGGGTGTCAGCCTGGGCGAGGCTTGCGAACTCGTCAGCCACGTGGTGGTCGCGGGTACGACCACGGTCGGGCCGCGCACGAAGCTCTATCCCTTCGCCTCCATCGGCCACCCGCCGCAGGACCTGAAGTTCAGGGGCGAGGCCTCCACCCTCACGATCGGCGCCGATTGCCTGATCCGCGAGGGCGTCACCATGAACCCGGGCACTGCAGGGGGCGGGCTCGAGACTACGGTCGGCGACAACTGCACGTTCCTGGCCAATTCGCATGTGGGCCACGATTGCCGCGTGGGAGACGGGGTCGTCTTCTCCAACAACGTCATGCTGGCCGGCCATTGCAGCGTCGGCGACTACGCGATCCTGGGTGGCGGCGCCGCCGTGATCCAGTTCGCTCGCGTCGGCGCACACGCATTCGTCGGCGGCCTGTCGGGCCTGGAGAACGACTGCATCCCCTACGGCATGGCGCTCGGCAATCGGGCCTACCTGTCGGGTCTCAACATCATCGGCCTGCAGCGGCGCGGCTTTGCCCGGGAGGACATTCACACCCTGCGTCGGGCCTACCGGCTGCTCTTTGCGAACGAGGGCACGCTCATGGAGCGTCTGGAGGACGTGGCCGCCGAGTTCGAGAGCCATCCCGCCGTGGCGGAGATCGTCGCCTTCATCCGCGCGGGCGGGAAGCGTTCGCTCTGCACCCCGCGCGAGACGCCGGGCTCCCCTTGAGCGCGAACCCGGCCCCGGTGGAGCGCACAGATCCGGAGCCGGCGGCCCTGGTGCTCGTCGCGGGCGCCGGGCGCCTGCCGGAACTCGTGGCGGCGTCCCTCGAACGATCGGGACGCCCGTTCCGGGTTCTGGCGATCCGGGGCTTTGCCGAGCGGGCCATGCGCGCCCGGGCCGAGGCCACCGTCGATCTCCTCGACATCGCCGGCATCCTGGCGATCCTCAGGGCCTGGGGGCCGGTGAGCGTGGTGCCGGCGGGCGGCGTCTCACGCCCCAATCCGGCCGCGATCCTCAACGCCGCCGCCGCCCTGCGCAATCGCGAAGCCCTCAAGGCGCTCTCCGACGGCGGCGACGACCGCCTCCTGCGCGGGGCGCTGTCTCTCTTGGAGGAAAACGGCCACGCCGTCGTCGGCGTGCACGAGGTGGCGCCCGACCTCCTGAGCCCGCTCGGTGCGATGGGACGGCATCGCCCGGACGAGGCCGCCCGCGAATCCATCGCCCAGGGGCAGGCGCTGCTCGGTGCGCTCTCGCCCTACGATGTCGGACAGGCCGCCGTGCTCGTGGGCCAGCGCGCGCTGGCCGTCGAGGGGCCGGAGGGCACCGACCGGATGCTCGCCCGCGCCCGAACCCTGGCACGCCGGCCCCTCGGCTACGGCAGCCCGCAGGCCGGGATCGTCCTGGTCAAGCTCGCCAAGGTCGGCCAGGATCTCCGGGTCGACCTCCCGGCCATCGGACCACGCACCGTCGCGAACGCGGCCGCCGCCGGCTGCGCGGGTCTTGCCGTCCAGGCGGGCTTTACCCTGATCATCGACCGCCCGGCCACCATCGCGGCGGCCGACCGAATGGGCCTCTTCCTCATCGGACTCGCCACGGAGGCGGGAACGGGATCGAGCGCGAAAACCGGGTTGAGCGTATGAGCGGGCCGCAGGCCGAGCGGACGATCTGGCTGGTGGCGGGCGAGGATTCCGGCGACCAGCTCGGGGCCAAGCTGATGCGGGGCCTCACCGAACTCTCGGATCGCCCGATCCGCTTCGGCGGGGTCGGCGGCGAGGCCATGGCCGAACAGGGCTTCCGCTCGCTGTTCCCCATCGATGACGTGGCGGTGATGGGCTACCTGCCGGTGGCCGCGCGCCTGCGCACCCTCCTGCGCCGTATTCGCCAGACCGTGCGCGACGTGGTCGAGGCCCGTCCCGACGTCCTTGTCATCATCGACAGCCCCGGCTTCACCCACGCCGTGGCGTCGCGGGTGCGCAAGCGGATGCCGCACTTGCCTATCGTCGACTACGTCTCGCCCAGCGTCTGGGCGTGGCGCCCGTGGCGGGCGGCACGGATGCGCCCGTTCATCGACCATGTGCTCGCCCTGCTACCCTTCGAGCCCGAGGCGCATCGGCGCCTGAACGGACCCGCCTGCACCTATGTCGGCCACCCGCTGATCGAGCGTCTCGCGGAACTGCGCCCCGGTCCGGCCGAGTCCGCAGCCCGCATGACCGGGCCTCCGGTGCTCGCGATCCTGCCGGGTTCGCGCCGTTCCGAGATCGAGCGGCTGATGCCGGTCTTCGGCGCCGTGCTCGCGCGATTGACCCAGCGTTTCGGCTCCATCGAGGCGGTCCTGCCGGCCGTCACACGCCATCGCGCCCTGATCGAGCGGCTGGCCCTGGCCTGGGAGGCGCCGGTCACCCTCGTTCATGGCGAGGCGGCCAAGCACGCCACCTTCCGGCGCGCGCGGGCAGCCCTCGCGGCCTCCGGCACCGTCACCCTGGAACTGGCGCTAGCCGGCGTGCCGATGGTCGTGGCCTACAAGGTCTCGCGCATCGAGGAGGCGGTGGCCCGCCGCCTTATCCAGGTCCCGACCATCGTCCTGCCGAATCTCATCCTGGGGCAGAACGCGATGCCGGAATTCATTCAGGCGGACTGCACGGCGCCCCTGCTTGCCGAGGCGCTAGCGCCGCTCATCGCCGGTGGTCCCGAACGCGACGCGCAGGTGGCCGCATTGGCGCGCATCGACAGCCTGATGCGTCTTTCCGGCGACGACGAGCCGAGCCGGAGCGCGGCCCGCATCGTCCTATCGGCCGAGCGCGCGCTCTGAACCAGCCGCGCTACCCGGTCGGATCCGAGGGTGCCGGGCCGTAGCGATTCGGGCCCGTCGTGCCGGGCCGCAGCAGCGTCTCCTTGCAGAACCAGGCGAAGTAGCCGAGCATCGTGACGACGAGGGCGGTCACCGGGACCGAATCGGTCTCGACGGCGTCCTCCAGGGGCAGCGTCGTCATGCCCTCCATCAGGACGTAGAGACCGAGCCACCAGCCTGTGCGATCCCGGTCGTGCAGCCGGCGGGTCGTCTGGGCGAGTGCCGCCAGGACGACGAGAAACGTGCTCGCGAAAGTCAGGATGCCGGGCCAGCGCAGGCCGAGGGACGCGAGCCAGATCGACAGGCAGACGAGCCCGGCGGCGGTCAGCAACAGCCGGATCACGGCGTGCCGGAAGGCGGGTGCCGAGAGCCGTCCGCGCGGGTCGAACGGAGTGAGCGCGGTGCGCACAACCCGGTTCACGTGCCCCTCGGCTTGACCCGCCGGGTCGGCGGCTCGGCCACCGGGTCTTCCGGCCAGGGGTGGCGGGGATAGCGTCCGCGCATCTCGGAGCGCACGGCGCTCCAGGAGCCGCGCCAGAAGCCCGGCAGGTCCCGGGTGATCTGGATCGGGCGCGAGGCCGGCGAGAGCAGGTGCAGAACGAGGGGGATACGCCCACCCGCAATGCTGGGGTGGCGCTCGAGGCCGAACAGTTCCTGCACCCGCACCGCGAGCACCGGGCCACCCCCGGCCTCGTAGTCGAGGGCGATGCGCGAACCGGTCGGCACCTCGACATGGGTCGGGGCCTCGGCGTCCAGGCGCGCGCGCAGGTTCCAGGGCAGAAGCGCCTGAAGGGCGCGACCGAGATCGTCGGTGGTGATCGCGTCGAGGCTCGCCCGGCCGACGATCTCGGGGGCCAGCCAATCCGTGATCGTCTCGGTCAGCTGCGCATCGGACAGGTCGGGCCAGGTCGCGGGATCGGCGGCGCGCAGGAATGTCAGGCGCGCCCGCCACTGGGCGAGAGCCGGCGTCCAGGGCAGCACCTGGGGCCCGATCTCGCCGATGCCCCGCGCCAGGATCTCGGCCGAAGCCCGGTCCCCGGGCACCGGAAGGGTGCGCTCGCCCAAGGTCAGGGCTCCGAGGCGCCGCAGCGAGCGAGCCCGCAGTGCTCGGGCGGTCTTGTCGAACACGACCTGCGTCGTCGCCGCGATCGTGTCCCCGAACAGCGCTTCGATCGCCTCCAGCGTGATCGGGGCCGCGGCCAGGATGCGGGCGGCGGCGGCCGTCCCGGTGATGTCCGCGACCACCAAGAACGGGGCGCGCGCGAGCGCCGAGGCCGGATCGACCCGCCCGGCCCGGCCGTTGACCATCACGAACTCGCCGTCGCGTCCGCGCGCCCGCGCCACGCGATCGGGGTAGGCCAGTGCCAGCAGCGGTCCGGCCTCGGCGAGGTCGACGTTCGGCCCCGCTTTTGATGAACGCGCGAAGCCTTCGGCCTGGCGCGCCCAGCCCTGCGCGAGGCGTCGCATGTCCGTCGCCCGGGGGCCACGATCCCGGACGAAGCGCTCGACGCGTTGCGTGACGTCGGCCTCGTCGCCGCCAAGGCCCCGCTCCACCAGTACCGCCGCGAGATCGGCGGCCTCGCGTGCCCGGCCCGCGCTCGCCGCACCGACGACCATCCGGGCGAGGCGCGCGGGCAGGGGGAGGGCGCGAAGCGCGCGTCCGGTCTCGGTGAGCCGCCCATCGCCATCAATGGCATCGAGGTCGCGCAGCATCGCGCGTGCTTCCGACAGGGCAGGGGCGGGCGGCGGATCGAGGAACGCGAGGGTGGACGGATCGGCGACACCCCAGGCCGCGCAATCGAGGACGAGGCCGGAGAGATCGGCGGCCAGGATTTCCGGCCGGGTGAACGGTTCCAGCGCGCTGGTTGCGGCCTCCGACCAGAGGCGGTGGCAGATGCCGGGTTCGGTGCGGCCGGCGCGCCCCCGCCGCTGGTCGACGGAGGCTCGCGAGGCGCGCGCGGTGACAAGGCGCGTCAGCCCGAGGCCCGGCTCATAGACCGGCACGCGCGACAGGCCGGAATCGACCACGATGCGCACGCCCTGGATGGTCAGCGAAGTTTCGGCGATGCTGGTGGCGAGCACGACCTTTCGCTTTCCCGGAGGAGCAGGGGAGACCGCGCGGTCCTGCTCGGCGGGCGTGAGGGCGCCGTAGAGGGGCGCGATCTCGGTGGTCTCGTCGACCCTGTCCGCGAGAAGCGTCGCGACCCGTCGGATCTCGCCCTGGCCCGGCAGGAAGGCCAGCACCGAGCCCGGGTCCGCGCGCAGGGCCCGCAGGATGGCGTCGGCCATCACGTCCTCGATGCGGCGGTTGGGATCGCGCTCCCAGTGCCGGGTCTCGACGGGATAGGCACGGCCCTCGGAGGCGACCACCGGAGCGTCGTGCAGAAGCCTGGCGACGCGGGCACCGTCCAGGGTCGCCGACATCACGAGGAGGCGCAGGTCCTCGCGCAGGGCGCCCTGGGTGTCGAGCGCCAGGGCGAGGCCGAGATCGGCGTCCAGCGAGCGCTCGTGAAACTCGTCGAACAGCACCGCGCCGATGCCCGTCAGTTCGGGGTCGTCGAGGATCATGCGGGTGAACACGCCCTCGGTGACGACCTCGATCCGGGTCCGTCCGGAAACCTTCGAGCCGAGCCGCACACGCAGGCCAATCGTCTCGCCGACGCGCTCGCCCAGCGTCGCCGCCATGCGCTCGGCCGCACCCCGCGCCGCGAGCCGACGCGGCTCAAGGAGAATGATCCGGTCGGTCGGTCCGAGCCAGGGCGCGTCGAGGAGAGCGAGGGGCACGCGGGTGGTCTTGCCCGCGCCCGGCGGGGCGACGAGCACGGCGGACGCACCGCGCGCCAGGGCTTCGCACAGGGCGGGCAGAGCGGATTCGATGGGGAGGGCGGATCCGCTCGAACGGTCCGCCGCCTCGGCGTTCAGGGATCTAGGGGCCATCGGGAGCGGTGGTGCCGCGATCCGCGGGGATCCGCAAGTCACCCCGCTTCAGCACACGTTTACGACGATTTTCCAATCCTGCCGGGCGAGCGGAGATATTCCCCCTTCTCGGCACTGTGACGTGGGAACGGATTCCCTGCGGCCGACTTGTTGGCTCGAAGCGCGACAAGCGCGCCACGGAAGATGAACCCCATGAACAAACTCGCGATTGCACTCGCGGCGAGCACCCTGCTCGGCGCCTTCGGCCTGACGTCCGCGTCGGCCGCCCCGGTGATGCCGGCTCCGGCCGTCGCCCTCGCCGGCGATCTGGCTGTCGATCAGGTGGCCTATCGTCGTCACCATGGCATGCGCCACCATCATCACCGCCGCATGCACCGCATGCCGCAGTCCCGGATGATGGGCGATCCGAACTCGCGCAACCCGTCGCAGCCGGGCTACATGCAGCGCAAGGGCACCACCTCGGGCGGCCCGCGCTACTAAAATCGATCGACCGGACCACAGGTCGACCTGACGGAGAGGGTCGGTACGCAGGGCGTGCCGGCCTTTTCTTTTGCGCGAATGGAGTGCTTCTCCACCCTTCTCCCCAGGCCAGCGTGGCGCGGCGCTGATGCCCGCCCGCCCGCTCTGTTATGCTCGCGGCATGTCACAGCGCCCCGCTCGATCGCTCGCCAAGACCGGCGCCGCCCCGTCCGATTACACGACGAGCGCCGCGATCCTCGAGACCGCCGGCGCGACGCCGATGATGGCGCAGTACATCGAGATCAAGGCCGCCAACACCGATTGCCTGCTGTTCTACCGGATGGGCGATTTCTACGAACTGTTCTTCGAGGATGCGGAGATCGCGTCCCGCGCCCTCGGCATCGTCCTGACCAAGCGCGGCAAGCATGGCGGCGCCGACATTCCGATGTGTGGCGTACCCGTGGAGCGCGCGGACGACTACCTCAGCCGCTTGATCGCGCTCGGCCACCGCGTCGCCGTCTGCGCCCAGACCGAGGACCCGGCGGAAGCCAAGAAGCGCGGGCCGAAATCCGTGGTCCGGCGCGAGGTCGTCCGCCTCGTCACCCCCGGCACCATCACGGAAGACCGCCTTCTCGATCCCGCCCGCGCCAACGTGCTGCTGGCCATCGGCCGGCGGAAGGCCGGTGAGACCTCGTCCGTGTACGGCCTCGCCGCGCTCGACATCTCCACGGGCCGCTTCTCCCTGAGCGAAGTGCCGGCGGGGGAGCTCGCCTCGGCCATCGCCCGCCACGAGCCCCGCGAGATCGTGATGTCAGAGGCGATCCATGCCGATCCCACCCTGGCCCGTCTCTGGCGCGAGGTCTCCGCACCCGTGACCCCGCTGCCCCAGGCCGAACTCGAGCCGTCCTCGGCGGAGCGGCGCCTCAAGGCGCAGTTCGGCGTCTCGACCCTCGAGGGGTTCGGCCAGTTCGGGCGCGCCGAACTCGCGGCGGCCGGCGCGGCCCTCCTCTACATCGAGCGCACGCAGATCGGCGCCCGGCCGACGCTTTCGCCCCCGACGCGGGAGAGCACCGGGTCGACCCTCGCGATCGATGCCTCGACCCGCGCCAACCTCGAACTCACCCGCACGCTGTCGGGAGAGCGCAAGGGCAGTCTGCTCGATGCCATCGACCGCACGGTCTCGGCGAGCGGGGCGCGGCTCCTGGCCGAACATCTCGCCGGACCGCTCACCGACGTCGACGCGATCCGGCGCCGCCACGCGGCCGTCGAGTTCCTCGCCGAGAACGCCCCGGCCCGCGCGGCCATGCGCGAGAACCTCGCCCGCGCGCCGGACCTCGCGCGTGCGCTCTCGCGGCTCGCGCTCGGGCGGGGCGGACCGCGCGATCTGGCGGCCCTGCGCGACGGGCTCGACGCGGCGCAGGACCTCGCGGCGCGCTGCGCCGAGCTCACCGGCCTACCCGAGGACCTGACGCGCCTCGCGACGCGCCTTGCGGCGGTGGACGCGGACCTCGTGGCCGAGCTGCGCGCGGCACTCGCCGACGATCTTCCGCTGAAGCGGCAGGACGGCGGTTTCGTTCGAGCCGGCTACGACGCCGAGATCGACGAATGCCGCGTGCTCGGCCAGGATTCCCGCAAGGTCGTCGCCGCCCTGCAGGCGCGCTACGCCGAGGAGACCGGCTGTCGCACCCTGCGGATCAAGCACAACAACATGCTCGGCTACTACATCGAGGTGCCGCAGGGGGTAGGCGAGGCCTGCCTCAAGGGCGTGTTGCGCGAGACCTTCATCCATCGCCAGACCATGGTCGACGCGATGCGCTTCACCAGCGTCGAACTGGGCCAGCTGGAGAGCCGGATCTCCGGTGCGTCCGACCGTGCGCTCGCGCTGGAGAGCGCGGTGTTCGATGCCCTCGCAGGCCGCATCCTGGCGCAAGCCGCGGCGATCGCCGAGGTCGCGGAGGCATTGGCCGGCCTCGATGTCGCCGCCTCGCACGCGGAGCTCGCCGTCGAGCGCGATTGGCGCCGGCCGGTGGTGGACGAGAGCTATGCCTTCGTCGTCGAGGGCGGACGCCATCCCGTGGTCGAGGCCGCACTCCGGCACTCGGGCGAGCCCTTCATCGCCAACGATTGCGACCTCTCCGGCGACGGGCGCGGGCGCATCCGCCTCGTCACCGGCCCGAACATGGGCGGCAAGTCGACCTTCCTGCGCCAGAACGCGCTGATCGCCGTGCTGGCGCAGGTCGGCGCCTTCGTGCCCGCCACCCGCGTCCGGCTCGGTCTGGTCGATCGCCTGTTCTCCCGGGTCGGCGCCGCCGACGACCTCGCGCGAGGCCAATCCACCTTCATGGTCGAGATGGTCGAGACCGCCGCGATCCTGAATCAGGCATCGCGTCGCTCGCTGGTCATCCTCGACGAGATCGGGCGTGGCACCGCAACCTTCGACGGCCTCTCCATCGCCTGGGCCTGCCTCGAACACCTGCACGAGCAGAACGGATGCCGCGCCCTGTTCGCCACCCATTTCCATGAGTTGACGGCCCTCGGGCAACGGCTGTCGCACCTCGACAACGCGACCCTGCGGGTGGCCGAGCACAAGGGCGAGGTGGTGTTCCTGCACGAGGTGGTGCCTGGAGTCGCCGAGCGCTCCTACGGCCTGCAGGTGGCGCGTCTCGCGGGTCTGCCGGCCGGCGTGATCGTGCGTGCGGGCGCGATTCTCAAACACCTGGAAAAAGCCGAGCGCGACCGGCCCTCGAAGCCGCGCATCGACGATCTGCCGCTCTTTGCCAATCTCAGCCCACCGCCGATGCCCGAGCCCGTAGCCGAGGCGATAGACGACGAACTGCGCCTCGCACTCGATGCCGTCGACCCGGATTCGCTGACGCCGCGCGAGGCGCTGGAGGCTCTGTATCGCCTGAAGGCGGTGAACGCTGACAGGGCCTGAGGCACCATCCGGCGGATACGGCAGGCCGTCCGGAGTTCATCCCCGCAGCGTGAGCCGCCCGCCGTTCATGTTGAACTCCGAGAGCCGCTTCAGGAACGACATGCCGAGCAGGCTCGTCGACAACCGCCCGCGCGGCATCACCATGCCGTCGACTCCCTCGACCACGATGTTGCCCACCCGCATCGACGGAACCCGGATGCGGGCGACCATGACGGTGCCGTTGGCCGTCTGGACCGGAATCCGGAAATCGCTTTCGTTCACACGCAGGCCGGCCCGCTCCGCGTCCTCGTAGGTGAAGGCGCAGTTCGTGGCGCCTGTGTCGACCAGCATGCGCAACCGCCGCCCGTCGATCACCGCGTCGGTGGCGAAGTGGCCTTGGGGATTGGCATACAGGGTCTCGGTGTTGGGCTGCATCGGCGGACGCGGCGCCAGATTGTCGGCCGAAAGCTTGGTCACGGCCGCCGCCGCGGGCGTCGAGCGATCGAAACGCTCCGCGAGGCCGATGGCCCAGATCGCCGCCGCCGTCGTCACCCCGAACGCCCACACGATCGGCCGCGTCATCGATCTCACCCGTCCCAAAGGATGTCAGGTTAGGATCGCCAGGGTGAACGAAACGTCGGCGTCTTGGTCGATTTTCTCGCGCAACGCGGGAGACCGGCAGCGACGGTTGCGAATTCCCTAATGCGGTAGGCATCCCTCTCCGTGGCGGTGCGAGGGATATGCCCTCTCGTGGAAGGTGGCGCGCAACGCGCGGTGAGATCTGTTTCCTTTGTACGCCCGGTGGAGCGCGGACACTTGTGGCCGCCGACACTTGCGGGCGCGGACACATCCGCGTATGTGCGGCACCAGCGCCCGCCAGACACCCTTGGAGGCACGGGCGCTTCGGGGATCGGGGCATGGCCGTCCGTTTTGGGCGGCCTTTCGCGTTTCCCCGGGTTTTCATCTTCAAAAGGATCACGCCATGAGCGCAGTCAAGACGCTTGAGGCCGTGGCACGCGACCGGGTCGGCAAGGGGGCCGCCCGGGCCGTTCGTCGCCAGGGTCAAGTTCCCGCCGTCATCTACGGAGGCGGTCAGGCCCCGCAATCCATCGCCATCGACCTCATCCGCACGCGGACGCTGATCTACGCCGGTGGTTTCAAGACCACCCTGTTCGAGATCAATGCCGGCGGCAAGAAGACCCGCGCGATCCCGCGCGACTTCCACCTCGATCCGGTGACCGGCGTTCCGATCCACGTCGACTTCCTGCGCGTCGTCGCCGGCCAGTCGATCGTCGTCGAGGTGCCCGTGCACTTCGTGAACGAGGACGCGGCCCCCGGCATCAAGCAGAACGGCGGCACCCTCAACATCGTGTCCCACACGCTGGCCCTCGAAGTCGCGCCCGACGCGATCCCGGACGCCATCGAGATCGACCTCACCGGACGCCAGATCGGCGATGCCATCCACATCACGGATGTGAAGCTGCCCGCCAACGCCACCTTCACGGGTGAGCCGGACGCCACGGTCGCCAACATCGTGCCGCCGACCGTGCTCGGCGCCGAGGTCGAGGCCGAGGAGGCCGCGATCGCCGAGGCGCAGTCCGCCGAGGCCGCCGAGGAGAAGGCCGAGGAAGAAAAGGCCGAGGACGAGGCCGCCGAAGACGAGAAGAAGGAAGATTGAGGCCAGGGCGAGAGCCCGGTTTCACGCCATCCAGGCAGATGCCCCGGCCATCAGGCCGGGGCATCTCCGTTTCGGGGGATGCCTTCGCATCGCCCATGAAGGTTTCTGTCAGGATCGATTCGCGCCATGCGCCTGATCGTCGGACTCGGCAATCCCGGCCCCCGCTACGCGAAGAACCGGCACAACATCGGCTTCCTCGCGCTGGACGAGATCGCGCGCGTGCACCGCGCCGGGCCGTGGCGGCGCAAGTTCCAGGGTGAGATCGCCGAGGTCACGCTCGGGCCCGAGCGGGCCATCCTCCTGAAGCCGCTGACATTCATGAACGAATCCGGCCGCGCCGTGCAGGAGGCGCAGCGCTTCTACAAGATCGCCCTGGCCGACGTGATCGTGCTGCACGACGAACTCGATCTCGCGCCGGCCAAGCTCCGCGTCAAAACCGGTGGCGGCAATGCGGGCCATAACGGATTGCGTTCGATCACGGCGCAATGCGGAAACGATTACAGGCGGGTGCGCCTCGGCATCGGCCATCCGGGCGACAAGGCCCTGGTCCACGCCTACGTCCTCAACGACTTCGGCAAGGGCGAGGAGGCCTGGGTCGACGATCTCTGCCGGGGGATCGCCGATCACGCGCCGCTGCTGGCGGCGGGCGAGGATGCGAGCTTCCAGAACAAGGTGCATCTCGCCATGGCGGGGCGGGGCTGGGACGACGTCAAGCAGGTCAACGCCCGCGATTGACCGCGGCGGTGACATCGGATTTCACGCGCGCTGACCTCAACAGCGGCCTCGCGAACAGACAGGTGACCCATGGGCTTCAAATGCGGCATCGTCGGCCTGCCGAACGTCGGTAAGTCGACCCTCTTCAACGCGCTGACGCAGACGGCGGCCGCGCAGGCGGCGAACTATCCGTTCTGCACCATCGAGCCGAACGTCGGCGAGGTGGCGGTGCCGGACCCGCGCCTCGACGATCTGGCGAAGATCGCCGCGTCGAAGGAAATCATCCCGACCCGGCTGACCTTCGTCGACATCGCCGGCCTCGTGCGCGGCGCCTCGAAGGGCGAGGGCCTCGGCAATCAGTTCCTCGCCAACATCCGTGAGGTCGATGCCATCGCGCACGTGGTGCGCTGCTTCACCGATGGCGACGTGACCCATGTCGAGGGCAAGGTCGACCCGGCCGCCGATATCGAGACCATCGAGACCGAGCTGATGCTCGCCGACCTCGACAGCCTGGAAAAGCGCGTCATCGCCTTGGAGAAGAAGGCCAAGGGCGCCGACAAGGAGGCCAAGGAGGCCCTCGATCTCGTGAACCGCGCCCTGCCGTTGCTACGCGAGGGCAAGCCGGCGCGCCTCGTGCAGCGCAAGGCCGACGAGGAGAAGCTGTTCCAGAGCCTGGGCCTGATGACGGCGAAGCCCGTCCTCTACGTCTGCAACGTCGACGAGGGGGATGCCGACAAGGGCAACGCCTATTCGGACGCGGTGATGGCGCAGTCCAAGGCCGAGGGCGCCAAGGCCGTGGTCGTATCCGCCAAGATCGAGAGCGAGATCGCCGTGATGCCGCCGGCCGACCAGGGCGATTTCCTCGAAGCCGTCGGCCTCGTCGAGCCGGGCCTGAACCGGGTGATCCGCGCCGGCTACGAACTCCTCGGCCTCATCACCTACTTCACGGTGGGCCCCAAGGAAGCGCGCGCCTGGACCATCGAGAAGGGCACCCGGGCCCCCGCCGCCGCTGGCGTGATCCACACGGATTTCGAGAAGGGCTTCATCCGGGCCGAGACCATCGCCTTCAACGACTACACGACGCTGAAGGGCGAGAGCGGCGCCAAGGAGGCCGGAAAGTTCCGCCTCGAGGGCAAGGAATACGTGGTTCAGGACGGCGACGTGCTCCACTTCCGCTTCGCCAACTGAGCCGCGCCGCGCCACCTAGACGATCCTACCGGTGCCGAGACCTACGGCACCGGTCTCGCTTTGTCTCTGCGAGAAACATCTCCGGCGGAAAGGACCCGCATGACCGGCATCGCCTTCGAGGATTTCACTCCCGGTTCGATGATCGAGGGCGGGCCGCTGACGGTGACGGAGGCCGAGATCGTCGCTTTTGCGGCGGAGTTCGACCCGCAGCCGTTTCACCTCGACGCCGAGGCGGCCAAGGCGACCTTCGTCGGGCAGCTGATCGGCTCCGGTTGGCAGACGGCCGGCTTCGGCATGCGCCTCGCGCAGAAGCACGTCTTCCGGGGTGCGACCTCGATGGGGTCCCCCGGAATCCAGGAATTGCGCTGGCTGCGGCCGGTCCTGCCTGGCGATACCTTGAGCATCTCGGTCAAGGTGGAGACCTGCCGGGCCTCCAACACCAAGCCGGATCGCGGGTTCGTCACCTTCGCCATGACGGTGCTGAACGGCGCCGGCAAGACGGTGATGACGCAAGCCTTCACGGTGATGTTCGCCCGGCGCGGGACGACTCCGCTGCCACCGCGCGTGGTGGCGCCGGCCGATGACGAACCCCTCGTCGAGGCCGAAGATTCCGAGCCGCTGCACTTCCTCGAATCGGCGCCGCTCGGCACCACGCGCGATCTCGGCCGGCATCGCTTCACGCCGGACGCCATCGTCGCCTTCGCACGGGCGTACGATCCGCAGGCCTTCCACCTCGATCCGGAAGCCGCCCGCGAGACGCATTTCGGTGCCCTGTGCGCCTCGGGCTGGCACACCGCCGCCGCCTGGATGAAGCGCCTGCACATCACGCGGGAACGCGACATCGCTCACACGGCGAAATCCGGTCCCGTGCCGCAGCTCGGCCCCTCGCCGGGCTTTCGCGACATGCGCTGGCTGGTGCCGGTCTATGCCGGCGACACCATCCGCTACACCTGCACGCTGACGGACAAGCGCGCCACCGCCTCGCGCCCCGGCTGGGGGCTCGCCACCCACCAGAACACCGGCGTCAACCAGCGCGGCCAGACGGTCTTCACGTTCACCGGTTCGGTGTTCTGGCAGTGGGCGCCCGAGGCGTAAGGTTTCAAGCCGCCCTGCGACGCTCCGGATAGAGCGACAGCAGCCCCTCGGCATCGGCGGATGCCACACCGCGCTCGGTGATGATGCCGGTGACGAGGCGGGCCGGCGTCACGTCGAAGGCGGGGTTGGCGACCGGGCTGCCGGGCGAGACGACCTCGATCGTGGCAAAGCCCCCATCGGCGAGGCGTCCGGTCAGGTGGGTGACCTCGCGGCCGTCACGCTCCTCGATCGGGATCTCGGCGACGCCGTCGTTCAGGGTCCAATCGATCGTCGAGAAGGGCAGGGCGGCGTAGAACGGCACGCGGTTGTCGGTGGCCGCCAGCGCCTTCAGGTAGGTGCCGATCTTGTTGCAGACGTCACCGGAGGCCGTCGTGCGGTCGGAGCCGACGATGCAGACGTCGATGGCCCCGTGCTGCATCAGGTGCCCGCCGGCATTGTCGGCGATCACCGTGTGGGGCACGCCGTGCGCGTTGAGCTCGAAGGCGGTGAGCGCCGCGCCCTGGTTCCGCGGGCGGGTCTCGTCCACGTAGACGTGGACGGGCATCCCGGCATCGTGGGCCACGTAGATCGGCGCGAGCGCCGTGCCCCAATCCACCGTTGCGAGCCAGCCGGCGTTGCAATGGGTCAGGACGTTGACGGTCCGCCCCGTCTTGCGGTGCAGGTCGCTCAGGATCCGAGCCCCGTGGACGCCGATGGCGTGGCAGCTTTCCACGTCCTCCTCGGCGATGCGGCCGGCCTCCGCGTAGGCGAAGCCGGCGCGTTCCGCCTCCGGCACCGTGCGGAGCTTGGCCGCGACCCGGTCGAGGGCCCAGCGCAGGTTGATCGCGGTGGGTCGCGTGGCGGCGAGCGTCGCCACCGCCCGGTCGAGGCCGGCCTCGGATGCGTCGTCGCGCAGCCCGAGCGCCAGCCCATAGGCCGCCGTGACGCCGATCAGCGGCGCACCGCGCACCACCATGGTTCGGATCGCCACCGCCGCGTCGTCGAGGGTGACGAGCGTCTTCAGCTCGAAGGCGAAAGGCAGCCGCGTCTGGTCGATCACCGCCACGGAGGCCCCGTCCTCGGCGGGGAAGATGGTGCGGTAGGGCTTGCCGTCGATCTTCATGCCGCGCGTCCGGATGCTCGTGGGGGCTTCGAGGCCGGAAGGCCTCCGCGTCCCCGCGTTTACGTCAGAACGCCTTGGCGAGGCCAGCCTGCTTTAGGACGCCGTTGGCTGTGTGGCGTGACTTGATGGCATTGTCGACGACCACCTTTCGTCCGGTCTCATCGTGACGCCAGATCTCGTGATCGCCTCGACCGCTGCGCCAGAATACGTACCCACTTTTCCGCAACAGCTTCTTCAGGTCTGGAGTAAAGTCCGTCACGCGCTAACCTGCACTCCAAACAATCCTGAGATGTTCACGATCGTAGGAACATATTTCAAGTTTTGACACCGTTTCTTGATTTATCCTGCGGCGGTCCGAGTGTCTTGGATCTCAGGCAGCCTCGACCCGCACCCGATCGTGCGCATAGGCGATGAGGTCGAGCTCGATTTCGCTATCCTCGTCAATGAGATCGCGAACCATGCCGGGCAGCTTCGCGCGTAAGACGTCGAGGGTCGGCGCCTCCGTGACGAGGCCTGGGATGTCGGTTTCCTGCACGAACCAGACGCCGGCATCCGGGTCCCAGGAGCAGCGAATGACGGCGTGACGAAGCATCGTACAACTCCTGAATCGTGTCTTCAGGATCACCGGGCAACCGCTTCGTGGCAAGCCTGTCAGAACCGTGCTGCCCGTACCCGGTGCATCCTGGGGAATTTCGCCATCTGCGCCCGTCTCCACCCCGTGTCCAGTAACTGAACGCCGATCGCATCGGGCCGGCGCACCCGGAGCGCGTCGAGTTCGCGTTTCTCAACGCCGATCTCTGCGCGCTTCGGCTTGGGGTTAGGAATCGTGAGCGGCAACCTTGAGTTCAAGACCGACGCCTCAGGCCGCCCTGGCGAGCTTGGCCTTCTCGGTGGCGAAGGCCCAGTCGAGCCACGGAGTCAGGGCCTCGAGATCGGCGCGCTCCACCGTGCCGCCGCACCAGATGCGCAGGCCGGCGGGCGCGTCGCGATAGGCGCCGATATCGTAGGCGATGCCCTCGGCGTCGAGGTTGTCCGCAATGCCCTTGGCGACCGCGCCCACGGCGGCGTCACCCCGGGCGAGCACGTCCGGATCGGTGATCACGAGGCAGACGCCGGTGTTGCTGTAGGTGCCGTCATCGGCAGCCAGGTGCCCGATCCAGGGGGTGCGTGCCACCCAGTCGTGGATCACCTTCGCGTTGACGTCGGCGCGCGCATGCAACGCGGGCAGGCCGCCGATGCCCTGCGCCCATTTCAGCGTGTCGAGGTAGTCCTCCACCGCGAGCATCGAGGGCGTGTTGATGGTGTCGCCCTTGAAGATACCCTCGATGAGCTTGCCGTCCTTGGCCATGCGGAAGACCTTCGGCACGGGCCAGGCCGGGACGTTGCCCTCGATGCGCGCCACGGCGCGGGGCGAGAGCACGATCATGCCGTGCGCGGCCTCGCCGCCCATCACCTTCTGCCAGGAGAAGGTGACGACATCGAGCTTCTCCCAATCCAGCGGCATCGCGAAGGCGGCCGAGGTGGCGTCGCAGAGGGTGACGCCCTCGCGGTCTGCCGCGATCCAGTCGGCGTTCGGCACGCGCACGCCCGCCGCCGTCCCGTTCCAGGTGAAGATCACGTCGTTGTGCTGCGTGTCGACCGCCGAGAGGTCGGGCAGCACGCCGTATTCGCCCACATGGATGCGCGGCGAAATCTTGAGTTCCTTCAGGGCGTCGGTGACCCATTCCAGGCCGAACGCCTCCCAGGCCACGACCTCGACGGTCTTCGGGCCGAGCATCGACCACATCGCCATCTCGACCGCGCCGGTATCGGAGGCCGGCACGATGCCAATCCGGTAATCGGCCGGCACCTGCAGCACGCTGCGGGTGAGGTCGATGGCTTCCTTGAGCTTGGCCTTGCCGATGGCCGAACGGTGCGAGCGGCCCAGCGCCGCTCCCTCCAGGGCCTGCAGGCTCCAGCCCGGGCGCTTGGTGCAGGGGCCGGACGAAAAATACGGCACGCGGGGGCGCGTGGCGGGTCGGTTGGTCACGTGACGTCATCCTTACAGATGAGAGCTCCTCGTCGGGGAGGAGTATCCCGAAGACGCCAATGAACCCGCCATTGCCAAGACGCAAGCAGCCGCGCCCCCGCAGCGGATCAATCCGCACGCGAAGCGCGGTCAGCCCTCGTTCCTGCGCAGCAGATCCGGCCGGCGCTCGCGGGTGAGGCGCAGGGCCTCCGCCCGGCGCCACGCCGCGATGGCGCCGTGATTGCCGCCGGTGAGCACGTCGGGAATCGCCCGGCCCTCCCAGTCGCGGGGCCGCGTGTAGTGCGGATATTCGAGCTGGCCGGTCTCGAAGCTCTCCTCCTCGCCGGAGGCGACCTTGCCCATCACGCCCGGCAGGAGGCGGATGCAGGCATCGAGGAGCACCAGTGCGGCGATCTCGCCGCCGGACAGGATGTAGTCGCCGATCGATACCTCCTCGAGACCACGGCCCGCGATGACGCGTTCGTCCACCCCCTCGAAACGGCCGCAGACGACGACGATTCCCGGTCCCTCGCTCAAGCGCCGGACGCGGGCCTGGGTCAGGGGTTGTCCGCGCGGGCTCATGAGAAGGCGCGGGCGGGGATCGTCAGGGCCCGAGGCGGCGTCGATGGCGGCCCCCAGCACATCGCAGCGCAGGACCATGCCGGCGCCGCCGCCCGCCGGCGTGTCGTCCACCGCGCGATGGCGGCCGAGGCCATGCTCGCGGATATCGCGGGCCTCCAGCCCCCAGGTGCCGCGCGCCAGGGCATCCCCCGAGAGCGAGAGCCCGAGCGGGCCCGGAAACATCTCCGGGTAGAGGGTGAGGATGGTGGCGTTCCAGGTCGGCGGCGTCGCGGTGGTCATGGCGCTTGATGGCGTGCCGCACGCTGCGCGGTCAACGTGGCACCGATGGGCCGGCGGGCTGTTGTCCCGGCATGATCCGCTCCTGGCTGCCCCTCGTCTGCATCCTGATGCTCGCGCCCGCCACGGCGGCCGAGCCCCTCGCCCCGCCCGGTGCGCCGGCCGAGGCCTTCCCGAAGCCCGACCGGCCGGTGGCCGAGATCGTCGCGCCGCTCTGGGCCTCGGAGAAGCAGCGCGATTCGGTGGACGAGGTCGGGCAGGTCGCGCGGCTGATGCGGTTGTCCCCCGGCGAAAGCATCGCCGATCTCGGCGCCGGCAGCGGCTACTACACCGTGAGGCTCGCCGAGCGTGTCGGGCCGGAGGGCCGGGTCTTTGCCGAGGACGTGACGCCGCGCTACCTTGCCGGTCTCGAAACCCGGATCGCGAAGCTGGGGCTCGCCAACGTCACGGTGGTTCGGGGCGAGCCGCACGACCCCCGTCTGCAGCGGGGCTCCCTCGACGCCGCCGTGCTGGTCCACATGTACCACGAGATCGCCCAGCCCTTCGGCCTGCTCCACAACCTCGCCGCCGCGATGAAGCCCGGCGGACGCGTCGGCATCGTCGATGCCGACGACGTGCCGGCCCGCCACGGCACGCCGCCGGCGCTACTCGCCTGCGAACTCGCCGCCGCCGGCTACCGCCCCACCGGCTTCACCACCCTCGACGGAGGGGTTGGCTACCTCGCGACCTTCGAGGCGCCGGCACCCGACGCGCGGCCGGCGCCGGGTTCGATTCGGCCTTGCCGGGACGAGACCACGCGCGGCGCGGCGCGCATGCGTTAGGTTGTGAGGGTCGCACCAATATCGCCTCGACGTGCAAGCGTCGCTTAGGGATTGGCGTGTGACGAATGCCGTGGGGTCCTCGAATGACGGCACGGCTCACCATGCGTCTGCCACCTCGACTCGACCGATGGCTCCGTTCGGCGCGCACCTGGATCGTCCTCGGTGTGCTGGCGCCCATCGGCATGCTCGTGATCTCGGGGCTGATGCTGCTCGACCTGCGCAACGACGCCTGGGCGACGGCCACCCAGACCTCCCGCAACCTGCTCCAGGTGATCGAGCGCGATGTCGCCCGCAACATGGAGATCATCGATCTTTCCCTGCGCGCCGTCATCGACAACCTGTCGGCCCCGGGGATCGCCGAGATCAGTCCGGAACTGCGCCAACTCGTCCTGTTCGATCGCGCCGCCACCGCCACGGACATGGGCGTGATGCTCGTCGTCGACGAGCACGGCGATACGATCATCGAATCGAACGCGATGCCTGCCCGCACGCTCAACAACGCCGACCGGGATTACTTCCAGGCCCATGCGAAGCGCGCCGATCTCGGGCTCGTCATCAGCCGGCCGATCGTCTCCCGCCTCCTGGGCGTTCCCGTGGTGGTTCTCAGCCGGCGCATCGACAAGCCGGATGGCAGCTTCGGCGGTGTCGTGTCCGCGTCGCTGAAGCTGTCCTACTTCAGCCGGCTGTTCGAGAATATCGCGCTTGGGACGAGCGGCGCGATCAACCTCTACCTGAGTGACGGGACGCGCCTGATGCGCCACCCGAGCGTCGAGGCGGACATCGGTGCGAACATCGCCGGCGCCCCCACGTTCGAGCGATTCCGGCGCGACGGAAGCGGCCTGTTCGTGGGGGATTCCGTGCGTGACGGTGTCCGGCGCCTCTACGCCTTCACGGGCGTCGGCACGCTGCCTCTCATCCTCAACGTCGCGCTTGCCACACACGAGATCGAAGCCGAATGGCGCACGAAGGCGCTTGTCATCGGGTTGACGGTGCTGGCCCTGTGCGGACTCACGATCAGCTTGTCGCTCCTGTTCGGACGCGAATTGCGCCAGCGTGCCCTGATGCAGGTCGAACTGTCCCGCCTGTCGCTGACCGACGCCCTCACGGGCCTTCCGAACCGACGCCGTTTCGAGGCGGAGATGGCCCGTGCCTGGAATGGCCCGTCCGATCCGGCACGTCCCCGCGCCCTGCTCGTCATCGATGCCGATCACTTCAAGGCCGTCAACGACCGGCACGGCCATTCGGTCGGCGACACGGTGCTGATCGGGCTGGCGCGCTGCCTGACGGCGAGCGTCCACCGCCCGGACGATCTCGTCTGCCGTGTCGGTGGCGAGGAGTTCGTGATGCTCCTCCCCGAGACGGACGAGGCCGGGGCACGGCGCATCGCCGACAAGGTCCATGCGGAGGTCGCAAAGCTGGCCGTCGTCCCAGCGGGCATCCGTCCCGGGGCGATCACGGTGAGCATCGGGCTTGCGAGCACCGGGCCTTGGGCCAGCGATTCCGCCGGTCCGTCCGACCTGTACCGGCACGCCGACGCCGCGCTCTACGAGGCAAAGGCCGCTGGGCGAAATCAGACCCGGTCGGCGCCGCGCGGTAGCGAAGCGACGGGGCATGAGGCAGGTTGGCACCCGATCGGGGCCACCTGAGTGCGGCTGGCGCGGATGAACGTTCGAGCGCCGCCTGCGCTCAGATCGGCTCGTCGGGCGGGCGCGGTCCGGCCGGCGCAAAAAGGTCTTCCGGCGGATCGACCACGATCCGTCCCTCGGCGATCTGCAGCGTCGGCACAAAGGTCTTGGTGAAGGGCAGGAGCGCGGTGGCACCGCCGAGCGCCGGCTTGATCTCCAGGAGATCGCCGCCGCCGTAATTCGGCACGTCCGCGACGGTGCCGAGCACGACGCCTGCCGTATCGATCACGGTCAGGCCAACGAGATCGGCGGTGAAGAACTCGTCCTCGTCCGCAGCGATGCCGAGGCGTTCGCGCGGCAGGTAGAGGGCGAGGCGGTTCAACGCCTCGGCGCCGGTCCGGTCCGCCACGCCCTTCACGCGCACGACGAGCAGGTCCGCAGACGCCCCGCCGGCCCGGCGCAGGTCGGTCAGCTCGACCCGGCGCCCGTCGCCGCCGATCAACGGCCCGTAGGCTCCGATGGCCTGCGGATCGCCGGTGTAGGATTTCAGGCGGACTTCACCGTTGAGGCCGTGGGCCCGTCCGAACTCGCCCATCCGGACGAGGCTCGGGTCTGTCTCGGGCAGGGCGATGTCGACGTCCAGCTTCGGCCGGTGGGCCGAGGTGGCCGCCTCGCTGCCGATGCGGCCGGGCCGCGCACGGCGGCCGCCGTCACCGTGGGGTGTGTTGCCTCCGGGACGGCGAGCCATGCGCGGACCTCAGCCTCAGGCCGCGGCGTCTTCGGCCGGGGCGGCGGCCTTCTCGGCGCGCTTGGCGGCGCGCTCCTTGGCCTTCTCGCCCGGCTCGGCCTTCTGCGGGTTGTTGCGCGCCGGACGCTTGGCGAGGCCGGCGGCATCGAGGAAGCGCAGCACGCGATCGGTGGGCTGGGCGCCCTTGGCGAGCCAGGCCTGGATCTTGTCGGCCTCGAGAACGATACGGGCCGGATCATCCTTCGGCTTCATGGGATCGTAGACGCCGACCTTGTCGATGAAGCGGCCATCGCGGGGGGCGCGGGCGTCGGCGACGACGATGCGGTAGTACGGGCGCTTCTTGGCGCCACCACGGGTGAGACGGATCTTGAGGGACATGGTTTCTCCTGAGAGGGGGTAGGTGCTTCGTCTGAGGCGACCGATGGGCAGTGATGAGCGGAGGCGGGTTGTGTCGTCCCCTTCGCTCGTCGCTGCCCACCGGCGCCCCGGGTTACTTCTTCTTCCCGAACGGGAAGCCGCCGAGGCCGGGCAGGCCGCCCGGACCCTTCGGTCCTCCAAGACCGGGCAGGCCTGGCATCTTGGCCCCGAGGCCCGGAGGCATCGGGGGGAGCTTGCCGCCGAGTTGCTTCTGCATGTCGGCGATCATCTCCGGCGTCGGCTCCGCCATTCCGGGGGGCAGGCCGGGCATGCCGCTCATCCCGCCGCCGCCTGCGCCCATGCCGAACATCGAGCCGAGGGCCTGCCCGATGCCGCGCTTGCCCGAGCCCATGGCCTTCATCATGTCGGCCATGGTCCGGTGCATCTTGAGGAGCTTGTTGAGCTCCTCCACCTTCGTCCCCGAGCCCGCAGCGATGCGCTTCTTGCGGGAATTCTTGAGGATGTCGGGATTCTTTCGCTCCTGCGCGGTCATCGACGAGATGATGGCGCGCTGGCGCTTGAACATGTTCTCGTCGAGGTTCGCGCTCTCGACCTGCTTCTTCATCTGGCCCATGCCCGGCAGCATGCCCATCAGGCCGCCGATGCCGCCCATCTTCTCCATCTGGGCGAGCTGCATCGACAGGTCGTCGAGGTCGAACTTGCCCTTGCGCATCTTCTCCGCGGTGCGGAGCGCCTGCTCGTGGTCGATGGTCTCGGCCGCCTTCTCGACGAGGCTGACGATGTCGCCCATGCCGAGGATGCGGTTGGCGACGCGCGAGGGATGGAACTCCTCCAGCGCGTCGACCTTCTCGCCCGTGCCCACGAGCTTGATCGGCTTGCCGGTCACGGCGCGCATGGAGAGCGCCGCGCCACCGCGCGAATCGCCGTCCATCCGGGTCAGCACGATGCCGGTGACGCCGAGCCGCTCGTCGAAGGCTCGGGCGGTGTTGACCGCGTCCTGACCCGTGAGCGCGTCGGCCACGAGGAGCACCTCGTGCGGGTTGGTGGCGGCCTTGACCTCGGCCGCCTCCGCCATCAGCGCTTCGTCGAGGGTGATGCGGCCGGCCGTGTCGAGCATGACCACGTCGAAGCCGCCGAGGCGCGCCGCGTCCATGGCGCGCCGGGCGATCTGCACCGCCGACTGCCCCGCCACGATGGGCAGGCACTCGACCTCGACCTGCTTGGCGAGGATCGCGAGTTGCTCCATCGCCGCCGGGCGGCGGGTGTCGAGGGAGGCCAGCAGCACCCGGCGCTTGTCGCGCGACACCAGCCGGCGGGCGATCTTGGCGGTGGTGGTGGTCTTGCCCGAGCCCTGCAGGCCGACCATCAGGATGGCGACGGGCGCCGGCGCATTGAGGTCGATGACCTCGGCATCCGAGCCCAGCATCTCGACGAGCTGGTCATGGACGATCTTGACGACCATCTGGCCGGGCGTCACCGACTTGACGACATTCGCCCCGACCGCGCGGGTGCGCGTCTTGTCGATGAAGGAGCGCACGACCTCGAGCGCGACGTCGGCCTCGAGCAGGGCGCGACGCACCTCGCGCAGGGCGGCGTTGACGTCCTCTTCGGTCAGCGCGCCGCGGCGCGTGAGCGTATCGAGGATACCGGAGAGGCGTTCCGACAGGCCTTCGAACATGCTGATCCTACTCGCCGCCGCCCGAGGCCATCACGCGACGGACC
>NZ_JAQGKL010000201.1 GCF_028290105.1 Methylobacterium sp. | reverse complement strand
GTCGCGCCTCAGGTGGCGGCGGGGCGATTACGAAAGAGTCCGCGAAAGCTTTGGAACGGCAGCCAAAGCAGTTTGAGGAACGCCCGGATGGTCAGGACGGCGGCGACGGTGAAGAGCGCCAGCAACGTTTTGATCATGGGTTAGTTTCCTTGGTCTCGGGGGCGGCCGGCTCTGCTTTCGGCAGGGCCGCCGGTCTCGCGCAGTGGGCTCGGAGAACGGGGCGGGATTAAGGACAACGTTTGGCCGCGCGGGCTTTCGACGGCCTGCGCCATCGCGAAGACCTTCACGCCTCCCGACCTTCGCGCCCCGGTATCCGATGTCTTTCCCGCTTCGATCCGGCGCGACGACCGCTCCGAAGGCTGTGACCGGTTTGGTTAACAAACCCTTGTGCGCGCCGGGTTCGGGGAGCGCCGCTTTCGACGCGGCATCCAGGCGAACCGGCGCGAGGGATAGGCAGGCCTCGGGCGCGCGCCTATCACCGACGGAAACCCGCGCCCCCCTCGTCCGGGATATTCGACGCGCGATGCCGCGTCCAAGATCAGGGCACGTCTGACACCATGACCCTCGACCAGTTGCGGATCTTCGTGGCGGTGGCCGAGCGCGAGCACGTCACCCGCGCCGCCGAGGCGTTGAACCTCGTCCAGTCGGCGGTGAGCACGGCGATCGCCACCCTCGAGGCCCGGCACGCCACGAAGCTGTTCGATCGGGTCGGGCGCGGGATCGCGCTGACGCAGGCCGGCCGGGTCTTCCTCGGGGAGGCGCGTGCCGTCCTCGCCCGGGCCGAGGCGGCCGAACTGGTGCTCGCCGATCTCAGCGGCCTGCGCCGGGGCACGCTCGCCATCCAGGCGAGCCAGACCATCGCCAGCCACTGGCTCCCGGCCCATCTCGTGGCGTTCCGCCGGGCCTACCCCGAGATCGTGCTCCGCCTGGAGGTCGGCAACACGGCGGAGGCGGCGGCCGCCGTGCGCGAGGGCCGGGCGGAGCTCGGCTTCGTCGAGGGCGAGCTTGACGATCCCGTTCTCGCCAGCACGGACGTGGCGCAGGACGAACTCGTGCTCGTGGTGGCGCCCGGACATCCCTTCGCGGACGGCCGGGTGGTCGGCCTCGACGAACTCGCCACCGCCGCGTGGGTCCTGCGCGAGCCGGGCTCCGGCACCCGCTCGGCCTTCGAGGCCACCCTGGAGACGCGCGGGCTCTCCCCTGCCCGCCTGCGCGTCGCCCTGGAACTGCCCTCGAACGAGGCGGTGCGGGCGGCCGTCGAGGCCGGCGGCGGGGCGAGCGTGCTCTCGGCCTCGGTGGTCTCGGGCGCGCTGCGGGCCGGCACCCTGGTGCGGGCCGATCTCGCCCTGCCGGCGCGTCCCTTCCGGGTGCTGCGGCACAAGGCGCGCTATCGCAGCCGCGCGGCGGACGCGCTCCTCGCGCTCATCGCCCACGAGACCGGCGCCTGAGCGTCGCTCAGAGGATGCCGAGGCCGTGGATCAGCCCGAGGCTGATGCCGCCGAGTGCCAGCAATGAGGCGACGACCGCGAGGGTCACCCGCAGACCGGCGCGGGCGACGATCCGGACGTCGACGCCGAGGCCCAAAGCCGCCATCGACACCACGGTGAGCGCATTGGCGGCCGTGGCGAGGGGCGGCACGGCGGCCTCCGGGATCAGCCCGGCCGAGCGCAGCCCCGAGAGCGCCAGGAAGGCGAGGATGAACCACGGCACGAGGTGACGGAACGCGACGCGGCCCGCCGCGGGGCTTCGTCCGCCTCCCGGCCGGCCCAGCGAGAGCGCCAGCACCACGGGGCCGAGCATCAGCACCCGCACGAGCTTGACCAGGGTGCCCACCTGCACGCTGAGCGCGGCGACCGGGGCGGTGGCGGCGAGCACCTGCGGCACGGCGTAGACGGTGAGCCCGGCGAGCACCCCGTACTGCATCGGCGACAGGCCGAGCAGGGGCACCAGCAGCGGCAGCAGGAGGACCACCAGCACGCCGAGCACGGCCGTGAAGGCGATGGCGGCGGCCACATCCTCGCCCTTCGCGCCGATGACGGGCGCCGTGGCGGCGATGGCCGCGTTGCCGCAGATGGAATTCCCGCAGGCCACCAGGATCGCCATCCGGTGGCGAAGGCCGAGTGCCCGGCCGATGGCGTAGCTCGACGCGATGGCCGCCGCGACGACGCCCGCGATGCCGAGAAGCAGGCCCGGGCCGGCATCGAGCAGCGTCGTCAGGCTCAGCGAGGCACCGAGGAGCACGATGGCGAGCTCGAGCACTGTCTTGGCCCCGAAGGCGATGCCGGTCTCCCAGCGCGGTGCCGGCGCCCACAGGGTCCGGAGCGTTGTCCCGATCAGGATGGCGAGCACCAGGGATTCGAGCCAGGCACCGCCGAACGCCCGCACCTCGACGGCTTCGAGCAGCATCGCCGCCCCGGTCACCGCGAGGCAGAGCGCGAGGCCGGGCAGGAGCGCGCGCAGATGCGCGCCGGCTTGGCGAACACGGCCCTGCGGGCGGGGGGCGGACAGGATCGGCTCAAGGAACATGACCGGCGTTGTTTCACCTCCCAACCATTCGATCCAACAGAACCTCAGAATGCTTTCGTTCTGATCTGGAGATGAATGAAGGATTCGGCCCAAGCGCGAGCGGAAGATGCGCCACGGAGGCACCCGCCGCCCTACCTGTCCCGCTGGCGGGGCCTCGACCGGGATGCGGCACGGCTCTGGCAGGGGCCGGCCGGTCCACCGCCCCCGATGGTCACGCGACGCGAGAGACGCCATGACGAACCCACGCTGCACCCTGATCGGCGCCCGCGTGCAGGTGGGGGCCGGGCGCCTCGGCTGCGACATGGGGCCGAGCGCCTACCGGGCGGCGGGCCTGGCCGAGACCCTGTCCGGCCTCGGCCTCGACATCGTCGATGCGGGCGACCTCGTGCCGGGGCCGTTCGTCGAGCGCCCCCATCCCAACGGGGCGCTACGCCATCTCGGGGCCTTCGCGGCCTGGACGGAAACCCTCGCCGAGGCGGCCCATGCGGCGAGCGCCGAGGGCATCCCGATCTTCCTCGGGGGCGACCACAGCCTCTCGGCCGGGACCCTCTCCGGCCTCGGCCGCCGGGCGGCCGAGGAGGGGCGGCCGCTCTTCGTGCTCTGGCTCGACGCGCACGCGGATTTCCACACCCTCGACACGACCACGAGCGGCAACCTGCACGGCGTTCCCCTCGCCTACGCCACCGGGCGCCGGGGCTTTGCGGGCTACCTGCCGGCCCCGCCCGCGCCGATCCACCCGGGCCATGTCTGCCTGATGGGCACGCGCAGCCTCGACCCGGCCGAGCGGGTCGCGGTGCGCGAGGCCGGCGTGCTCGTCCACGACATGCGCACCATCGACGAGGCCGGCGTCGTCGCGCCCCTGCGGGACTTCCTCGGCCGCGTCGCGGCGGCGAGGGGCCGCCTGCATGTCAGCCTCGACGTCGATTTCCTCGATCCGGGCATCGCGCCGGGCGTCGGAACCACCGTGCCGGGGGGCGCCACCTTCCGTGAAGCGCACCTGATCATGGAGATGCTGCACGATTCCGGCCTCGTCGGCAGCCTCGACCTCGTCGAGCTCAACCCCTTCCTCGACGAACGCGGGCGCACGGCCCACCTCATGGTCGACCTCGCCGCGAGCCTGATGGGGCGCCGCGTCCTCGACCGTCCGACGCAGAGTTACTGAAGCACGCGCGGGACCGAAGGGCGGGGTATGTGACACGTGGTGGCGTCTCGACTTGTGAAATACCCGTCCGATCAGCCACAGATTGCGTCGCACGTGAACGAGACCGTGAAGATTTTCGTAATCGATTTTCGATAGACCTTGCTGGAACCATCGGAAAACGGGATGTCACGAGACGACGCGATGCAGCCCCAGGCGCAGATCGAGGAAATCGAGGACGGGGAGCGGCTGGCCGCCCTCGACCGGTACGACATTCTGGACACGCCGCAGGAGGAGGGCTTCGACCGCATCACGCGGCTGACGCGGCGGATCTTCGACGTGCCGATGTCGACGATCACGCTGATCGACGGGCATCGGCAATGGTTCAAGTCCCGCTCTGGCGTGGAGGCCTGCGAGACGCCGCGGGGGCCGGCGCTCTGCAGCTTCGCCATGCGGGAGCCGCAGGGCCTCGTCCTGCCGGATACCCTCGTCGACACGCGCTTCTCCAGTAACCCCTTCGTGCTCGGCCCGCCCCACATCCGGTTCTATGCCGGCGTTCCGCTGCGAACCCCGCAGGGCCTCAGCATCGGCACCCTGTGCGCCATGGACACGCGTCCCCGTCCCTTCCGCGACGACGAGGTCGAGACCCTCGCCGATCTCTCGCACATCGTGATGAGTGAGCTCGAGCTGCGCCGGGTCGCCATGACCGACAGCCTCACCGGCGCCCTGTCGCGCCGTGCCTTCCGCGACGAGTGCGGCCGCACCCTCGCGCTGGCGCTGCGCCACCGGCATCCGATGAGCTGCATCATGCTGGATCTCGATCACTTCAAGTCCGTCAACGACCGCCACGGGCATCCCGTCGGCGATCAGGTCCTGGCCGAGATGGCAGCGGTCTGCCGTGCGGAGCTGCGGACCTCCGATGCATTCGGGCGGGTGGGCGGCGAGGAATTCGCCGTTCTCCTGCCCCTGTCCGATCTTGCCGCCGCGATGACGGTCGCCGAGAAGCTGCGCGCGGCGATCGCCCGGCTCAGCGTACCGACGCCGGACGGCCCCCTCCGGCTCACCGCGAGTTTCGGCGTCGCGGCCCTCGACCCCACGGTGACCGACCTCGACGGTCTGCTGCGGAATGCCGATGCCGCGCTCTACGCGGCCAAGGCCGAGGGCCGGAATCGCTGCGTCGCGTGCCGGCCGGCGCCGGTGCCGCCGCAGGTGGTCCGCCGGCGCGTGCTGAAGGCAGGCCAGATCTCGTTCAACGGCGGACGCTCGGTGATCGACTGCACCGTCCGAAGCCTCTCCGACGACGGGGCGGGCCTGAAGGTCGTCAGCTCCATCGGGGTGCCCGAGACCTTCAAGCTCGCCATCGCTGCCGATCAGTTCTCCCGTCTCTGCCGCATCGTTCTGAAGACCGAAGGGCATCTCGACGTCGTCTTCGTCTGAGGACGCCGATCCCGACCATGGCGTGGCCCTCCCGCGCGACGGCCGGGTCTCAACGGGCCTTGCCCACCGCGATGGTCGAGCCCTGCGTGAGGGAGAAGGCGATTCCGGCGGCCCGCAGGGCCGCAAGGGCGCGGTGGCGGCTCGATGGGGCGAGGGCCGCGGAATCGCCCTCGAGTCGCCGGACCGTCGAGAACGACAATCCACTGGCTTCGGACAGGTCGGTCATCGACCAGTCGAGCAGGGCACGGGCGGCGCGGATATGCCGGCCTTCCACCCGTTGCTCCAGGCCCTGCAGCAACGGACCGGAGGCCCGCGCCGGGACGTCGACCGGACCGATGTAGTTGGTCCAGCACTCGAACGCGCCCTGCGCATCGAGGATGGGGATCATCACCATGCGGTACCGCACGGTCTCTCCGTTCGCGAGCTTGAGCGCCGGAGTGGTGTGGACCATGTTCTGCGTGAGGTAGAGTTCGCGGCCATAATCCCGCCAGTGGCGACGCTCGCTCGGGAGGACCGGACGGGTCGGCTCCTCCAGGAGCTCCTCCTCGGGCAGTCCCACGAGTTCGAGCCATTCCGCCGAGAAGGCGCGGAACGGGTAGATCGCCGTCGTCGAGGTGAAGGCGCGCACCCGCTCGAAGATCGCGCGCTCCTGGCGCCGCCGAGCCGCCTGCGCCCGCGCCATCGTCTCGCGGTCGCTGACGTCGATGAGGACGCCGTGCGCCGTGAGTGGCCGCCCGGACGGCGAGACCCTGACCTCGGCACGGCTCATCACGGTGCGGATCGTCGAATCCGGGCGCAGGATCCGGACCGTGCACGCGGGCAGGACGCCTCGCTCTTCCACCTCGGCGGGGCTCATCGCGAGCGGGCGATCGTCGGGATGGATGAGGCTGTGCAGGAGTCGGTAATCGGCCGCAACGGATTCCTGGGGAAGGCCCAGGATGGCATAGAGGCCGGACGACCAGACATGCGTGTTCTCGGCGAGGTCCCAGGCCCATTGGCCCGTCAGGCCGAAGCCTTCGAGGATGCGGAGCGTCTCGCGGGAGGAGAAAGGGGCGTCCATGCTGGCTCGAAGAGGAACCTCTGCGGCGGGTGCGTCGGCGCGATCCATTGATAAAGCGTGGACTTCCTTCGGGGCTTTCAGAGTGCATCAATCGGTATACTTGTGCAATCCTAGGTATGATCCGGGACGTCGCAGTACCGCCGGTGCCGGCTCCGTTCGCGCGGCGCTGGAAACCGATTTGGACTGAAAACATTCGTCGCGGCAATGCGATGTGGGCGCGCGTCTCGCGCCGCGTTGCAATCTCGGACCAAACCCGCGACGTTGCGGCGCCTCGCCCGACGAGGGCCGTCCAACGCAGCCTCCCACCCAGCGTCCAGGTCTTCGATCCAGCGTCCAGGTCTTCTACCCGGCATCCATGTCCTAACACCCGGCGTCCATGTCCGCGTTCAGCTTCATCCACGCCGCCGACCTCCATCTCGGCAGCCCCCTCGCGGGCCTCGCGCTCAAGGACCCGGACATCGCCCGGCGCTTCGCCTCGGCCGGGCGCCGGGCCTTCGAGGACCTCGTCACCCTGGCGATTGAGCGGCGCGTCGCCTTCCTGATCGTGGCCGGCGACGTCTATGACGGCGACTGGTCCGACAACACCATCGGCTTGTTCTTCGCCCGCCAGGTCGCCCGTCTCGACCGGGCGGACATCCCGGTGATCCTGGTGCGCGGCAACCACGACGCCGAGAGCGTCATCACCCGCTCCATCACCCTGCCGCCCTCCGTGCGCAACTTCTCCGCCACCCGGGCCGAGACCCACCGCCTCGAGGCGTTGAAAGTCGCGCTGCACGGGCGCAGCTTCCCCAACCGGGCGGTGGAGGAGAACTACGCCCTCACCTACCCGGCCGCCCTCCCCGGCTGGTTCAACATCGGAATCCTGCACACCTCCTGCACGGGCCACGCCGCGCACGCGACCTACGCGCCCTGCTCGGTGGCGGACCTCGCGGGCCGCGGCTACGCCTACTGGGCGCTCGGCCACGTGCACGACTACGCCGAACTCTCCCGCGACCCCTGGATCGTGTTTCCGGGCAATCTCCAGGGGCGCAGCATCCGCGAATGCGGGCCCAAGGGCGCGGTCGCCGTGTCCGTCGCCGACGGACGGGTGCTCGGCGTCGAGCGCCTCGTGGTCGACCATGCGCGCTTCCACCACCTGGAGGTCGATCTCTCCGGCGCCCCGAGCGAGCGCGAGGCGGTCGCCGCCATCGAGGAGGCCCTGCGCCCCCTGTCCGAGGCCGCCGCCGAGCGGCTCGTGGCCGTGCGGGTGCGCCTTCACGGCGAGACCCCCGCCCACGATCGCCTCGCGGCCGACCGCGAGGGGCTCACCGCCGAGATCCAGGCCGCCGCGCACCGCATCCACGAGGACATCTGGCTGGAGCGCCTGAAGATCGAGACCGCCCGCCCTCGGCGCGCCCGCACCGAGGCGCGCCCCGACGCCTTCGCGGCCATCGATCCCGCGACCCTGCTGGCGGCTGTGGACCACGACCCCGAGTTCCGCGCCCGCGCCCGGGCGGCGCTCGCCGAGATCATCGCCAAGATGCCGAACACGATGATGCCGAACACGGCGATGCCGGGCGGGCTTTCCGAAGGCGCCCTCGCCGAGGACGACCTCGCCGCCGACCTCGATGCCCTCTGCGCGGAGGCCGAGGCGGTGATCCTCGGGCGCCTCTCCGGCCGCAGCTGCTGATCCTGTCCCCAAGGTCCCGATGCGTCTCCTCAGCCTCGCCCTCGAACGCTACGGCCCCTTCACGGGCCGCACGGTGACATTCCGCGAGGACGCCCGCCTGCACGTGGTGCTGGGGGCCAACGAGGCCGGCAAGAGCTCGGCGCTGAGCGCCGTCACGGACCTCCTGTTCGGCATCGAGACGCGCACCCGCTACGATTTCCTGCACGACATGCCGCAACTGCGGATCGGCGCCGAGATCCGCGCCGCCGACGGACGCCGCCTGAGCTTTCGCCGGCGCAAGGGCACCAGGAACACCCTTGTCGACGCCGCCGACGCGGCCCTGCCGGAGGACGCCCTGGCGCCCTTCCTCGGGGGGCTCGCCCGGGACGTGTTCTGCCGCGCCTTCGGCCTCGATGCCCGCTCGCTCAGGGCGGGGGCGGCCGAGATGATGGATGCCGAGGGGGAGGTCGGCGCCAGCCTGTTCGCGGCGGCCTCGGGGCTTCGCGGCTACAGCCATCTCCAGTCCGAACTGGAGGGGGAGGCCGCCGGCATCTTCATGCCGCGCGCCGCCCAGAGCCGCACCTTCTACCAAGCGCTCGGGCGCTACGACGAGGCCCGCAAGGCGATCCGCGCCGGGGAATTGCGGGCCGGCGACTGGCGCGACCTCAACGCCGAGATCGAGGCGGCGGGGGCCAGGCTCGCCGAGATCAAGGCGGCGCGTGGGCGGATCGCCGCCGAGCAGGCACGCCTCACCCGCCTGCGCCGGGTCGGCCCCCTGCTCCAGGCCATTGATGCGGTTGACGAACGCGCCGGGGCCGAGCCCGACCCGATCGCGGTTCCGGAGGCCTGGATCGACCGCCTCGGGCAGGCGCTCGACGTCCTGAGGACGACGGGCGAGGCCGCAGGTCGCACCGGGACGGCGTTCGCGGAGGCGGCGCTGGCCCTCGATCGGGTGCCGGTGGACGAGGGCCTGCTCGCCCGCGCCGACGAGATCCTGGAGGCGTTTCGCGGCACGGACCGGTTCGACAAGGGCGGCCTCGACCTGCCGCGCATCCAGGGCGAGGCCGACGCGTTCGGGCGCGACGTGCTGCAACTTGCGACACGAATCGGCCTGCCCGATGCGGAGGCGTTGCACGCCCGCCAGCCCTCCGATGCAGCCCGCACGCGCATCGAGGGCCTGATCCGCGCCGGCCGCGAGGATGCGGCCGCGATCGCTCGCCTGAGCCACGACCTCGCCGCCCGCCGGGCCGAGCAGGACCGCCTCGCCGGCACCATGGCGGAGGCCGGCGGGCTCGCCGACCCGGCGCCCCTGCGGGCCGACCTCAAGACCTTCGCCACCCTCCGGCGCGACTGCGACCGGCGCGACGACCTCGACGCCACCCTGGCCCGGGAGGCCGGGTCGATCCGCGCGCAGGCCGCCCGGTTGAGCCCGCCCGTCCCGGATCTCGCCGCCTACACCGCCGGGGGGCCGCCCTCGGCCGAGGCGGTGGCGCGCTTCCGGCGCAACCTCGACGCC
>NZ_JAQGKL010000187.1 GCF_028290105.1 Methylobacterium sp. | reverse complement strand
CAGCCGGTCTTCGCGGGGCGGCCACGTGACGGAGACCTCGGCCCGTGCGCCGAAACCTTGCGGCAGGCGACGCGAGGCGCGTCCGGACCCATGATCCTGGCGGACCCATCACCCCGGCGGACCTCGGGTGGAGACGAGCCGCTCCATCCGGCGTGTCAGGACAGGTCCTCGCGCGGATCGGGTGATCGCGCGGGGGCGACGAACGAAGCGACCACCGCCACGCGGTTTCCGGCATCCGTACCCCGACGCGCGGGCTTCCGATCGCGGTGGCGCGGCCTTCAGGCTAAGTACTCAGGCGAAGTGCTTCGACAGCTTCAGCCCTTGGGCCTGATAGTTCGAGCCGGCGCCCGTCCCGTAGAGCGTGGCAGGGCGCTCGATCATGCGCTCGTAGACGAGACGGCCGACGATCTGCCCGTCCTCCAGGAGGAACGGCACGTCGCGCGAGCGCACTTCGAGCACGGCGCGCGCGCCCGATCCGCCCGCGGCGGCAAAGCCGAAGCCCGGATCGAAGAAGCCCGCGTAATGGACCCGGAACTCTCCCACCAGGGGGTCGAAGGGCACCATCTCGGCGGCGTAATCCGGCGGCACCTGCACCGCCTCCTTCGAGGCCAGGATGTAGAACTGGCCCGGATCGAGGATCAGCGCCCGCGAGGCGTCGGCCCCAAGGGGCTCCCAGAAATCGGCGGTGCGATGGGCGCCCGGGGCATCGACGTCGACGAGGCCGGTGTGGCGCCGGGCGCGGTAGCCGACGAGCCCCGAGAAGCCAGAAAGATCGATGGAGACGCCGATGCCGCCCTGGAAGGTCGGGGCCGGGGCGTCGACCAGGGGCGAGACGGCATGGAGCCCCGCGAGGTCCGCGTCGCTGAGGCGGGGCTCGCCCCGGCGGAACCGGATCTGCGAGAGGCGCGATCCGGTGCGCACCTTCACCGGGAAGGTGCGGGGCGAGATCTCGGCATAGAGCGGCCCGTGATAGCCGGCCTCGACCTGGTCGAACGCCGCGCCCCGATCGGTGATGACGCGGGTGAACACGTCGATGCGGCCCGTCGAGCTCTTCGGGTTGGCGCTGGCCGCGAGGTCGGCCGGCAGGGCGAGGTGCTCCTGCAATTCGGCGATGTACACGCAGCCCGTCTCCAGCACGGCCCCCTCGGTCAGGTCCATCGCGTGCAGCACGAAGGCCTCGATGCAGGCGGCCACCGTGCGGGTGCCGGGCAGGAAGCTGGTGCGCACGCGGTAGACCTTGGCGCCGAGGCGCAGGTCCAGGCTCGCGGGCTGGATCTGGTCGGCGGCATAGGGCGTGTCGGGGAGAATCGCGCCCGAGCGCGTCAGGGCCTCGATCCCTTGCGCCGCCAGAATCCCGTGACGGCTCTTCGCTGACGTCTCTCGCGCTGACGTGTCCTGCATCCGCTTGGGCCCTACCCGCTCACGACTCGGGTGCCACCCCGCCGGACGGGGCGGGAACGCCGCATGGGCCGCGAGTGTCGCGTCGATTGGGCTAAGACCGGGTTAAGCCTCTGGTTCCTCGCGGATGCGCAGGACCATCCAGGCGAGGACGAGGCGGGCGATGGCGCCCATGGCGACGAGCCCCGCGAGCGCGCTGGCGAGCGGCGGAAAGCCGGCGGGCCAGGCCAGCAGCGCCAGGGCGAACAGCACCGTGCCGAGGCCGGCCCCCGGGCCGAAGGCGAGCACCAGGGAGGGCAGGCCGGCGATGCGCGGCGGTCCCCCGCCGCGCCGGGCGAGCCAGGCTCCCGCGAGCCGCGCCAGCCCGTCGAGGCCGAGGGCGAGGGCAAGGGCGAGAGCGGCCCAGCCGTTCCGCTCGGGCGCCTGCCACGCGAAGGCGCAAGCCAGGACCGCGATCCCGAGGCTGGCGAGGAGGGCCCGGCCGGGGAGCGGAACGGCGCTGCGCGAAACGGTCTCCTCGACCACGGGGACAGACCTCGATTTTTTCTGCGGGCACCCCCGCATTCGTCACGATTGACGCGGTTTTCGCAGGGCCGTACCACGGCGCCCTGGGCTTGTCGCGGACTCAGCGCGCTCGGGGTTCAGGTCCGGCCAGGGAGGCATGACGGCGATGTACAAGGCTCAGACGCGCGGAATCAGCGTGACCGTGATGCCGCGCTTCGTCGAGGAAGAGTCGTCGCCGGCCGAGAGCCGCTACTTCTTCGCCTATACGGTCGAGATCGTGAACAACGGCTCGGAGCAGGTGCAGCTGCGCTCGCGCCACTGGCGCATCGTCGACGGGCGCGGAGAGACGCAGGAGGTGCGCGGCGCCGGCGTCGTCGGCAAGCAGCCGGTGCTCGAGCCCGGCGAGTCGTTCAGCTACACCAGCGGCTGCCCGCTCACCACGCCGGACGGCCTGATGGCCGGCAGCTACACCATGGCGACGGATGCGGGCGAGAGCTTCGAGGCCGAGATCCCGGCCTTCTCCCTCGATTCGCCGCACGTTCGCCGCAGCGTGCACTGAAACGATGCCCGCCGAAGGCCCGCGTTCGGAAACCCTCGACTGGCTGGCGCGGCTCGTGGCCTTCGACACCGAGAGTTCGAAATCGAACCTCGCGCTCATCGACAGCGTGGCGGCCTCCCTCGGCGATCTCGGCGTGCCCTTCGTCCGCGTTCCGAACGCCGCCGGCGACAAGGCGGCTTTGTTCGCAACCATCGGTCCGGCCGTCGATGGCGGCATCGTGCTCTCCGGCCATACCGACGTGGTGCCGGTGACCGGCCAGGCCTGGAGCAGCGATCCCTTCGCCCTGCGGGTGGCGGACGGACGCGCCTACGGGCGGGGTGCCGTGGACATGAAGGGCTTCTGCGCCCTCGCGCTGGCGGCGATCCCGGATTTCCTCGCCGCCGACCTCAAGCGCCCGATCCACATCCTCCTGTCCTACGACGAGGAGACCACCTGCCTCGGGGTGGCCGACACCATCGCGCGCTTCGGGGCCGACCTGCCGCGCCCGGGGGCCGTCATCGTGGGCGAACCCACCGACCTGGAGGTCGCCGACGCCCACAAGAGCATCGTCACCTACTTCACCACGGTGCATGGGCACGAGGCGCATTCGGCCAAGCCCATGCTGGGCGCCAACGCCGTCATGGCGGCGGCCGACCTCGTCTCCGAGCTGAACCGCATCGCCGACGCGATGATCGCGCGGGGTGACGCCTCCGGGCGTTTCGACCCGCCCGCCACCACCGTGCACGTGGGCACGATCTCGGGCGGCACGGCGCGCAACATCCTGCCCAAGGTCTGCACCTTCCACTGGGAATTTCGCGGCCTGCCCGACCTCGACATGGGCGAGATCCCCGCCCTGTTCGAGGCGAAAGTCGCCAGCGTGCTGCGGGACCGGCTCAACCGCTACGGCGAATACGGGCGCATCGAGACGCTGGAGGAGGTCTCGGTGCCGGGCCTCGCGCCGGAGCCGGGCTCGGTCGCCGAGCGCCTGGCGCTTCGGGTGGCGGGGCGCAACCACACCATCTCGGTGCCCTACGCGACGGAAGCCGGTCGCTTTCAAGGAGCGGGCATCCCGACGGTGGTCTGCGGTCCCGGCTCCATCGACCAGGCCCACCAACCCGACGAATACATCACGCTGGCGGCGCTACGGGCCGGCGAGGCCTTCATGGACCGCCTCATCGCGGAATGCGTGAGACCATGACGGGACCCGCGCCCGTGAGCGCCTTCATCCCCCGGACCATCGCGGCGGACGGCCCGGTGAAGCTGCGCCCCCTGGAGCGCGAAGACCTGATGTTCGTGCATCAGCTCAACAACAACGACAGCATCATGCGCTACTGGTTCGAGGAGGCCTACGAGTCCTTCGCCGAACTCGCGCAGCTCTACGAGCGCAACATCCACAACCAGACCGAACGACGCTTCATCATCGCGAATTCGGATGGCGCGCCGGCCGGCCTCGTGGAGCTCGTGGAGATCAACCACCTGCACCGGCGCTGCGAATTCCAGATCGCGATCCACCCCGCCTTCCAGGGGCAGGGCTATGCCCCGCGCGCCACGCGTATCGCGATGGATTATGCCTTCAGCGTGCTGAACATCCACAAGCTCTACCTGCATGTCGACAAGGACAATGCCCGCGCGGTGCGGATCTACGAGCGGTGCGGCTTCGTGCCGGAAGGCATCCTCAAGGACGAGTTCTTCGTCAACGGCAAGTACCGCGACGCGGTGCGGATGTGCCTGTTCCAGCCGGAATATCTCGCCCGCCGGGCGGGGGCCGACATCGCAGACCCGGTCTTGAAGGCCTGAACGCCTTCGGTTCGGCCCTGCCCCCGAATAGGGCGTGCCGGGCCCTCCGCGAGGGCCCGGCACTGATGTTTCCGGCACGTTGAGTTCGCGTCGCCGGGTTCAGTTGCGGCTCGCGCCACCCTGGCCGCCGCTGCGCTCGCCGGAGCCGGCGCCGTTCGAACCGCCGCCCATGCCGCCACGCTCGGAGGTTCCACGTTCGGAACCGCCGCCGCTTCGGCTGCCGGTGTTCATGGTGCCGCGCTCCGCCCCGCCGGACCGGTCGGCCGCGTTGCGGATGCCCGAGCCCTCGCCGCCGCGCTTGCCGTTCTGATCCCGGTCGGCGGATTGGTGGTTGCGGTCACGCTCACCCGTCTGGCGGGTGTCGGCGTTACGGATGCCATCTCGCGATTCGCCCTGGGTGGAGCGCACGTTTCGCGTGCCCCGCTCCTCGGTACGGGACGAGGACGAGACCGCGTTGCCACGCAGACCACGCTCCTCGAAGCGCGCTCCGACGCGGCCGCCACGGTGCTCGGTCACGGTGAGGCGACGGTATTCCGGCGAGCCGTAGAGCACGCGCTGCCCGCGCACGACCACGTAGCGGGTTCCGGGGCGGCGCGTCGTCGTCTCCTCGACGCTGACGAGGCGGCGGTACTGGGGCGAACCGTAGAGCACGCGCTGGCCCCGGATGGTCACGTAGCGCCGACGCGAAAGCTCGACGACGCGGTCGCCGCCACGATGCTCGACGCTCACGAGACGCCGGTACTGAGGCGAGCCGTAGACGACGCGTTGGCCGCCGATGAACACGAAGCGCCCGGAGCGGCGTCCGCCCTCGAAGCGCTCGCTGCGCGAGTCCGTGCGGGCATTGACCGAGACCCGGTCGTGCCGCTCGCGGCCGCCACCGCGCTCCTCGCGCGCCGCGTTGCGGGTCCCCCGGTCGCCGGAGCGGTCACCGCGCTCGCCCGAGCGCTCGGCGCGCGCCCCCGTGTCGCCACCGCGATCCGCGCTGCGGTTCTGCGAATCCCGGCCTTGCTGGGCCGCCGTGTCACCGCGATCGCCGGACTCGTTGCGCGTGCCTGCGTCGCGCCGGCCGCCGGCCTCGGCCCGGCCCCCCATCTCGCCACGGGCACCCGCACCCTCGGTGCCGCCACCCTGACCCCGGGCGGTGGCGCCGGAGCGGCCACCGGCCTCGCCGGCCCCGACGGAGGCGCCCGCCTGGCCCGCGCCCTGCGCGTAAGCCGACGTCGTCATCAGCAGTGCCGTCAAACCGACCACGAATTTCTTCATCGACGTTTCTCCTGAGTTCTCATTGAGCACACTTGAGAAACCTCAAACGTCGAAAGCTTGGAAACGGTTCAAACGTAAGTTTCGGCTGTGGCCTCCGACCTTTGGACCATGTTGCTCTGCACTATGGCCAAGCTTGTCGATACTGACTTGGCCCTTGCTCGGCTGCTCCGTATCAATGGTTCGATTGCGCGGCGACCTCGGCCTCGACGGCCTCCGGATCGAGATCGTAGCGGCGCGAGCAGAACTCGCAGGTGATGCCGATGCGGCCATCGTCCGCGATCATGTCCCGGCGCTCCTGGGCCGAGAAGGCGACGATCATGCCCATCACGCGTTCGGGCGAGCAGCGGCACTGCTCGTGGACCGCTTGGCCCTCGAAAACCCGCACCCCGCGCTCATGGAACAGGCGATAGAGCAGGCGCTCGGCGGAGACCTCCGGGTCGACGAGCTCGTGGTCCTCGATGGTGGAGACCAGGCTGCGCGCCTCGACCCAGGCATCGTCCTCGGGCGCCCCGTGCGCATCGAAATGCACGTGGCCCTCCGGGATGTCGCCGGGGGGCAGGTCGGCCAGCCGCGCCCGGTCGATGGACTGGGGGAGGAACTGCACGAGGAGGCCGCCCGCCCGGTAGGTCGTGATGCCCCCCGCATATTGCTCGGCCACCGCGAGGCGGACCTGGGTCGGGATCTGCTCGGACTGGCGGAAATACTGGTGCGCCGCCTCTTCCAGGCTCTGGCCTTCGAGTGCGACGACGCCCTGGTAGCGGCTGCTGGCCGGGCCCTGGTCGATGGTCATGGCCAGATGCCCCTGCCCGATCAGGTCCTGATCCTGCAGCGGACCCGGGCCGAGGGCCTCCACCCGCGCGGTGTCGAAGCGCGCGGTGGCGCGCAGGCGGTCGGGCGCCTCGAAATCGACCACGATCATCTCGACGGGGCCGTCGGTCTTGGTCTGGAGCTGGAAGCGTCCCTCGAACTTCAGCGACGAGCCGAGGAGCACGGTGAGGGCGGCGGCCTCGCCGAGCAGACGCGCCACCGCGTCGGGGTAGCCGTGCCGGCGCAGGATGGTGTCGACGGCGGGGCCGAGGCGGACCACGCGGCCGCGGACATCGAGCGCCTCGACGGCGAACGGCAGCACCACGTCGTCGTCGCCCTCGATGAGGGGCGCGAGCGCGTGTTCAGGGGTCGGTCCAGCGGGAATTCCAGAGGTCATGGCGGCTCCGATCGGGCTCGACGAACGCGAGGGCTGGGCCACGGACCTCTCGGGCCCCGGCGAAGGCCAAGGCGAGGGGATCGCCGACCGATGTCGGCGGTGCACCGGTCGGAACGGCCCGCGTTCGTCGCGAGGCCGCGCCCAACCCTCAAGGGAAGGATGAGCCCTATATAGGCCGTCCGGCGCTGCGGCGCGACAGGCCCGGCGCGCGGGTTCGCGCCGGCGCCCTCAGAGGCCGTTCGCCCGCAGGCACCAGGCCAGGATGCCCTTCTGCGCGTGCAGGCGGTTCTCGGCCTCGTCGAAGATCACCGATTGCGGGCCGTCGATGACCTCCGCGGTGACCTCCTCGCCGCGATGGGCCGGCAGGCAATGCATGAAGATCGCGTCCTTGGCCGCGGCCGCCATCAGCCGGGCGTCGACCCGGTAGGGTACGAGCAGGTTGTGGCGGTGCTGGTCGTCCTCGTCGCCCATCGAGACCCAGCAATCGGTCACCACGGCGTCCGCCCCGTCGACCGCCTCGTAGGGATCGGTGGTGACGTTGAGGGTGGCGCCCTGAGCGCGGGCCCAGTCCAGAAGCGGCTGGGGCGTCGCCAGTTCCGGAGGGGCCGCGATGTTGAGGGTGAAGTCGAAACGCGCGGCGGCGTGCGCCCAGGAGGCGAGCACGTTGTTGGCGTCCCCCGACCACGCGATGGTGCGGCCCTTGATCGGCCCGCGATGCTCCTCGAAGGTCAGGAGGTCGGCCATGATCTGGCAGGGATGCGAGACCTTGGTGAGCGCGTTGATCACCGGCACGGTGGCGTATTCGGCCAATTCCAGCATCAGGTCGTGGTCGAGGATGCGGATCATGATCGCGTCGACGTAGCGCGAGAGCACGCGGGCGGTGTCGCCCACGGTCTCGCCCCGGCCGAGCTGCATCTCGCTGCCCGTCAGCATCAGGGTTTCGCCGCCGAGTTCGCGCATGCCGACGTCGAAGGACACGCGGGTGCGCGTCGAGGGCCGGTCGAACACCATCGCGAGCGTCTTGCCGATGAGCGGCCGGTCCTCGGCGAGTTCACCTTTGCGGCGGCGCGCCTTGATGCCGGCTGCGGCATCCAGGATCGTGCGCAGCTGCTCGGACGAGAAATCCTTGAGGTCGAGGAAATGGCGGGTCCCGTGCCCGGTCCCGGTGGGCGTCGTCGTCATCGGTCCGTTCTTTGTATGCGAGGTGCCGGCCTTCGTATGCGAGGCGCCGGTCTTCGAAGTGCCGGTCTTCGAGGTCCCGGCGGGCAGGGGCCCGGTCGCGAGGGATCCGGAGGTCACGCGGCCGCCCCGCGCAGGCGCGCCGCGAAGCGGCCCGCCGTGGCGTCGAGGCGCTTGGCCGCCTCCGCCACGTCGGCCTCGGTGATGATCAGGGGCGGCAGCAGGCGCACCACGTTGTCGCCGGCCGGGATCACCAGCAGGTGCTCCTCGCGCGCGGCCGCCGCGAATTCGGCATTGCGCACATGGAGCTTGAGGCCGAGCATCAGACCCTCGCCGCGGATCTCGGCGATGACGTCCGGGTGCCGGTCCTGCACGGCGGCGAGCCGCTGCTTCAGGAGGATGCCCATCGCCGAGACGTGCTCGAGGAAGCCGTCGGCCAGCACCACGTCGAGCACCGCGTTGCCCACCGCCATGGCCAGCGGATTGCCGCCGAAGGTGGTGCCGTGGGTGCCCGCCGTCATGCCGCGCGCGGCGTCGGCCGTCGCGAGGCAGACGCCGAGCGGGAAGCCGCCGCCGATGCCCTTGGCCGCGCTCATGATGTCGGGGGTGGCCCCCGACCATTCATGCGCGAACAGCCGGCCCGTGCGCCCGACCCCGGTCTGGACCTCGTCCATGATCAGCAGGATGCCGTGCTCGTCGCAGAGCGCGCGCAGGCCGCGCAGGCATTGCGGCGGCACCGGGCGCACGCCGCACTCCCCCTGGATCGGCTCGATCAGGATGCCCGCCGTCTCCGGGCCGATGGCCGCGCGCAGGGCCTCGTGATTGCCGAAGGGGACCTGGTCGAAGCCGTCGACCTTCGGGCCGAAGCCCTCAATGTATTTCTGCTGGCCGCCGGCCGCGATGGTGGCCAGGGTCCGCCCGTGGAAGGCGCCCTCGAAGGTGATGATCCGGAAGCGCTCCGGGTGCCCCGCCACGGCGTGGTACTTGCGCGCCATCTTGATGGCGGCCTCGTTGGCCTCGGCACCGGAATTGGCGAAGAACGCCACGTCCGCGAAGGTCGCATCGACGAGGCGCCGCCCCAGCCGCTCGCCCTCCGGGATCTCGAACAGGTTCGAGGTGTGCCAGAGCTTCTGGGCCTGGGAGGTCAGGGCCTCGACGAGGTGCGGATGGGCGTGGCCCAGCGCGTTCACCGCGATGCCGGCGCCGAAATCGAGGTATCGCTCACCCCCGCGCGCCACGAGCCATGCGCCCTCGCCACGCTCGAAAGCGATGGGGGCCCGGGCATAGGTCGGCAGAAGGGCGGATGTCACGATCCCGTCTTCCCGTGTCTCTGGCGGGCCCGCACCGCGAGCGACCGCACCAAATGAAAGTGCCGCCTCGGATGGGGCGGCACGCGCGCGATTACTAGAGAAAAGCCCAATTCTGTCAACGACGGAGCCCCTTCACATCCCTGACATGCCTGCCAATTAGGCTTTGACGGGCGGCCTCCGCGCCATGCCTTGCGCCTTTCTCCCGGAAATGCTCAGAGCCGCGCCATGCCGGCCGGGCGATCCGGCCTTTTCGACGAGGAACCGCACGCATGAGCACCGTCACGGAACGCCTGGAGGCCCTCGGGCTCGCCCTGCCGAAGGCGGCGGCCCCCGTCGCGAATTACGTGCCCTTCGTGCGCAGCGGCAACCTCGTGGTGATCTCGGGCCAGATCTGCTTCGGCCCGGACGGCACCCTCGCCGACGCGCACAAGGGCAAGCTCGGCGCCGAGGTCTCGGTGGAGGACGGCATCGCGGCGGCCCGGCTCTGCGCCCTCAACGTGCTGGCGCAGGCGCAGGCGGCGGTGGGCGATCTCGACCGGGGCGTCGTGCAATGCGTGCGGCTGGGCGGCTTCATCAACGCAGTCCCGACCTTCGCGGGGTTGGCCGGCATCATGAACGGCGCCTCCGACCTCATGGTGGCGATCCTCGGCGAGCGCGGACGCCACGCCCGCTCCACGGTCGGGGTCGCCGAACTCCCCCTCGACGCGGCCGTCGAGGTCGAGGCGATCTTCGAGGTCAAATGAGCCCCAACGCCCCCGCCTGGCTCACCGCGCGGCCCATCGCCCATCGCGGCCTGCACGACCGGGCGGGCGGCGTGCCCGAGAATACGCTTGCCGCCGCCGAGGCGGCGATCCACGGGCGCTACGCCATCGAGTGCGACGTGCAGCGCAGCAGCGACGGCGAGGCGATGGTCTTCCACGACGAGACCCTGGGCCGCCTGACCTCCGCCGTGGACGCGGTCGGCGCGCGCAGGGCCGCGGATCTCGCCGCCCTGACCGTGGCGGGCAGCCCGGAGCGGATTCCCACCCTGCCGGAGTTCCTGGCGCGGATCGGCGGGCGCACGCCCCTCGTGATCGAGGTGAAGTCGCGCTACGGCGGGGATCTCCGGCTGATGCAGCGGGTGGCCGAATGCGTCGCCGCCTATGACGGCCCGGTGGCGGTGAAATCCTTCGACCCGCAGCTCGTGGCAGCCTTGCGCGACCTCCTGCCCGGCATCCCGCGCGGCATCGTCGCCGAGACGCGCCAGGACGATCCGGCCTACGCGGCGCTTCTCCCGAGCCTGCGGCGCTCGCTCTCCGACCTGCTGCATTTCGGCGAGACCCGGCCGGACTTCCTGTCCTGGCGCGTGGACGACCTACCCTGCGCGCCGACCGTCCTGTGCCGGCTCCTGGGCCACCGGCCGGTGATGGCCTGGACCGTGCGCAACCCCGACCAGCGCCGCCTCGCCGGGACGCATGCCGACCAGATGGTGTTCGAGGGGTTCCATCCCTGACGCCTGCGACGGCACGCGGCCCCGCGCCGCCCTTGGCCCGCTCGGGCTGGGGGACTAGATTGCCGGGCAATGGATATTCCCGGCGAAACACCCGGCGCTCCGGCCGAGACCGTGACGGAACTGCAGGTGCGCGCGGTGCCGGGGCTGACCGGGATCGCCGCCTCCGAGTGGGATGCCTGCGCCACCTCGCCCGAGACCCTCTCGGGGGGCGACGAGACCCACAACCCGTTCATCTCGCACGCCTTCCTCTCATCGCTGGAAGAGTCCGGCTGCGTTTCCCGCAAGACCGGCTGGCTGCCCCTCCACGTGGCGGTGGAGCGCGAGGGCCGCCTCGTCGGGGTGGCACCCTGCTACCTGAAATCCCATAGCCAGGGCGAATACGTCTTCGACCACGGCTGGGCCGACGCCTACGAGCGCGCAGGGGGCAGCTACTACCCGAAGCTCCAGGTCAGCGTGCCCTTCACCCCCGTCACCGGCCCGCGCTTCCTGATCGCCCCGGGAAGCGACGTGAACGAGGCGGCCTCCGCCCTCGTCGCCGGCCTGCGGGCGCTGCGGGCCGAGACCAAGGCCTCCTCGATCCACGTCACCTTCATGCAGGAACGGGAATGGGAACAGGCCGGGGCGCTCGGCTTCCTGCAGCGCATCGACCAGCAGTTCCACTGGGACAATGCCGGCTACGGCACCTTCGAGGATTTCCTCGGTGCATTGGCCTCCCGCAAGCGCAAGGCGATCCGGCGCGAGCGCCGCGACGCGCTCGGCCCCGGCATCACCATCGAGCACGTCACCGGGGCCGACCTGACGCCCGCCCACTGGGACGCGTTCTACGAATTCTACGCCGACACCGGCGCGCGCAAATGGGGCAGGCCCTACCTCAACCGCCGGTTCTTCAAGCTCCTCGGCGAGCGCATGCCCGAGCGGGTGCTGCTGGTGATGGCGAGGCGCGAAGGCCGCTACGTGGCCGGTGCCATCAACCTCATCGGCGATGTCGCCCTCTACGGCCGCAACTGGGGCTGCGTCGAGGACCATCCCTTCCTGCATTTCGAGGTCTGCTACTATCAGGCCATCGACTTTGCGATCGCGCGCGGGTTGAAGCGTGTCGAGGCCGGCGCCCAAGGCGAGCACAAGCTCGCGCGCGGTTACCGGCCAGTCCTGATGCACTCGGCCCATGATATCGCCGACCCGGCCCTGCGTCGGGCCGTGGCCGATTACCTGCGGCGCGAGCGCGAGCACGTGATCGAGGCGGCCGACGTCTTGGGGACCCTGACGCCGTTCCGGCGCGAAACCGGCGAGTGCCCGGCATCCGACTTGCCTGAGGCCCCGCCGGAGGCGAAAGCTTCCGCGCACGCGACACAGAAGCCCAAGGAAAAGCCGTGAGTCCCATCGATCGCATCAAGACCTTCGCCGACGACCTCGTCGCGATCCGCCGCGACTTCCACGCCCATCCCGAACTCGGCTTCGAGGAGGTCCGCACCTCCGGCATCGTGGCGCAGGAACTCGCGCGCTACGGGGTCACCGTCCACCGGGGCATCGGCGGCACGGGCGTGGTCGGGGTGCTCGAGGGGCGCACGGGCTCGGGCCGGCGCATCGCGCTCCGCGCCGACATGGACGCGCTGCCGATCGAGGAGGAGACCAACCTGCCCTATCGCTCGACGGTGCCGGGCAAGATGCACGCCTGCGGGCATGACGGCCACACCACCATGCTGCTGGGCGCGGCGCGCTACCTCGCCGAGACCCGCGACTTCGACGGCACGGCCCTGTTCGTGTTCCAGCCGGCGGAAGAGGGCCAGGGCGGCGCCCGCGCGATGATCGCCGACGGGCTCTTCGAAAAGTTCCCCTGCGACGAGATCTACGCGATCCACAACCAGCCCAACGGCCCGCACGGCAAGATCAAGCTGCGCCCCGGCCCCGCCATGGCGGCGGCGGACTTCTTCGACATCCGCATCACCGGGCGCGGCGCGCACGCGGCCCAGCCCCAGCAGGGCATCGACCCGATCATCGTGGGTTCCACCCTGGTCCAGGCCCTGCAATCGATCGTCTCGCGCAATGCCGATCCGCTGAAGAGCGCGGTCCTGTCCGTGACGCAGTTCCACGCGGGCGCCGCCTACAACGTGATCCCGGAGGGCGCCCACATCACCGGCACGGTGCGGACCTTCGACGCGGACCTGCGCACCCTCGTCTCGGCGCGCATCCGCGAGATCGCCAAGGGCATCGCCGTGGCCTACGGCGCCACCATCGACGTCGAGATCCGCGACGTGTTCTCGGTGCTGATGAACAGCCCCGAGCACGCGGCGGCCGCGGCCGAGATCGGGCGCGAGCTGTTCGGGCCCGAGGGCGTCGACGACGCGTCCCGGCCGCGCATGGGCAGCGAGGATTTCGCCGACATGGTGGCGCGGGTTCCCGGCGCCTATGCGTGGATCGGCGCGACGCCGGGCCCCGGCCTGCACAATGCCAGCTTCGACTTCGACGACAGCATCATTCCGCTGGGCTCGGCTTTCCTCGCCCGCCTCGTCGAGCGCCGCAGCGCCGCCTGACCGTGGGCACCCTGCACGATCTGACCCCGAACGCCGCGGACGGCACGCCCTATCCGCTGGCGCAGCATCGGGGCCAGGTCGTGCTCATCGTCAATGTCGCCTCGAAATGTGGCTTCACGCCCCAATATGCCGGTCTGGAGGCGCTCTGGCGCCGCCACCGTGCGCGAGGCCTCGTCGTGCTGGGCTTTCCCTGCAACCAGTTCGGCGCGCAGGAGCCCGGGAGCGCCGCCGAGATCGCCGGCTTCTGCGACCTGACCTACGGGGTGAGCTTCCCGATCCTGGCCAAGGTCGCGGTGAACGGGTCGCAGGCCGACCCGGTCTTCTCGCACCTGACGCAGGCGAAGCCCGGCCTTCTCGGCAGCCGCCCCGTCAAGTGGAACTTCACCAAGTTCCTCGTCGGACGGGACGGCCGGGTCATCGCCCGCTACGCGCCGCAGACGAAGCCCGAGGCGCTCGAGGCGGACGTCGCCGCCGCCCTGGCGGAGCCGGCGCCCTGAGGATCAGGCGACGGCGGTGACCGGGTCGGCCGTGGCGCCCGCCCGGGCCTGGACCTCGATGAACACCCGGGTCACGTCGGGGCTGCGCGCCCGGAGCTTCCCCTCGATGCGCTCGACCATGGCCTCGATCTGCCCGGCGCTGAGGTCGTCGTCCATGTCGAGGCTGACATTCACGAGGACGTCGGAGGGCCCGAGATGCTGGGTCAGCACGGCGTTGACGTGGTGTACGCCCCGCTCCCCGCGCACCACCGCGCGGATCGCCGCCACGAGTTCGGGATCGGCCGCCTCCCCGATGAGGAGGCCATGCGTCTCGATCATCAGGAAGATCGCCATGCCGACCAGGATCAGGCCGATGCCGATGGAGGACCAGCCGTCGAGCGCGGGCATGTCGAGGACGCGGGCGAGGATTACGCCGGCGAGCGCCACCACGAGGCCGAGCAGCGCGGCGACGTCCTCCGCCAGCACCGTGAACAGGGCCGGATCCTTGCTGCGCCGAATGGCGGAGAGCGGCGGGCGGCTGCCCTTCTCGGCCCAGAACGCCTTCAAGGCGACGTAGCAGGAATAGCCCTCGGCGAGCACCGAGAAGCCGAGGATCGCCACGTTCACCCAGAAGCCGGAGATCTGGTGGCCGAAGAGCGTCGCATCCGCCGACGGTTCCGGATGCTGGAGCTTGTGGATGCCCTCGTAGATCGCGAAGGCGCCGCCCCCGAGGAAGATGAACAGCGCGACGATGAAGGCGTAGAAATAGATCTCGCGGCCATAGCCGAACGGATGCTTCTCCGTGGCGGGGCGGCCCGCCCGCTTCATGCCGATGAGGAGCAGGATCTGGTTGGTGGTGTCCACGATCGAGTGCACGCCCTCCGCCAGCATGGCCGAACTGCCCGTGAGGAAGGCGCCGACGAACTTGGCCGCCGCAATGGCGAGGTTGGCCCCGGCCGCGGTGTAGATGGCGCTGGTGCTCTCATGGGCCATGCTGGGGTGGATCTCTCGACGGTTGGGACGTGTGCGGGACGGGCGGTGTATCGCCCGGGATCGCTCCGGAGCGTTGCGGTTAAGTGGTGCGCCCGGTCCGAAGCGCATCCAACGCACGGAGTGGGGCCAAGGTTCTGGGCGCTGTGCGGGATGGCGGCAGGCCGGGCTGTGGACGCCGCGTGGGGGCCTGTGCAACCTGCCGCCGATCGCGTGACCCCCGGAACCGGAGACCGCCGCCATGACATCCAGCATGACATCCGCCACGACATCCCCGCGCCCCGCGCCCGCCTACGATTCCGACAACGTCTTTGCGAAGATCCTGCGCGGGGAGATCCCGGCCGAGCGGGTCTTCGAGGACGCCGACACCCTCGCCTTCATGGACGTGATGCCCCAGGGGGACGGCCACACCCTGGTCATCCCCAAGGCCCCCGCGCGCGGGCTCCTCGACGCCGATCCGGAGACGCTCGCCGCCGTGGCGCGCACGGTGCAGCGCGTCGCCCGCGCGGTGAAGGCGGCCTTCGGGGCCGACGGGCTGACGGTGTTCCAGTACAACGAGCCGGCGGGCGGGCAGACGGTGTTCCACCTGCACGTCCACATCCTGCCTCGCTTCGAGGGCGTGCCGCTGCAGCGGCACACAGGGGGCATGGCGGACAAGGGCCTGCTCGCCGAGCACGCCGCGCGCATCCGGGCGGCACTGGGAAGCGAGGCCGCGCCGGGATAGGGGCGTTCAGGCGGCGCTGGCGGGCAGGCTGGTGAGCAGCCGGCGCAGGGCGGCGTTCTCGGCCTCGAGTTCGCTGATCCGGCGCACCAGCGCCAGGACCGAGGCGGTGTCGTCCGGTGCCGTGGCGGCGGCGGGCACCACCGCCGATGCCATGAGCGTCGGCGCGGTGGCCTGCGGGCCGGGCGCGGTCTCGTCCGTGAAGGTGATGCCGATGCCGTCGGCCCGGCGCCAGCACAGGTTCGCGCGGTAGGTCCTGTCCTTCTGCGGGATGTAGAGGTCGAAGCTCTCGGGCAGGGTCGAGGTCTCGCTCAGGGCGAGGCGTGCGCCGGTGGCGGACATGTCCCGCACCAGGCAATCCATGCTCGAGGCGCCCTTGTTGAAGAGGATCCGTCCCTTCAGGAAAGTCCTCTGGCGAATTTCGCTGCGATGCTCCGACATGGCCTTCTCCGACATGGCCTTCTCCCACGTGGGGTCGGTCTCCAAAACCGGTCTCCCCAGGATGCCGCATCCTGGCACGCCGCCCCTTAAGGAATGTTCGCCGCGATGCGCGACTCGACGACGAGCGCGCAGCCGGGAGCGTCATCTCAGGGCATCTTGCCAACGCCCGAGCGCGCCCGCCCGCGATCCGACGGCCCCGCCGGCCGCCGGGATCAATGAAAGCGGCTGTCCATCGTCTGGAACAGGTAGAACCCGTTGAAGCGCACCGCCGTCTCGGCCGCGCGGTCGTCGAAGTCGGCGGGGGCGTCGCCGGGTAGGCCGAGTTTGCCCCCGAAGGCCCAGCGCCCGCTGCCGAGGAAGGTGGGCACCACCCGGCTCTCGGGCACGGCGCAGCACAGGCCCTCGACGCTTCGGAAGCAGAAAACGTTGTAATTCTGCATCGGTCAATCTCCGATTCGCCCGCCTGAGGCTACGCTCTATGGGGCCAATCGGACAGCACTGTGTCGATCAGGTCTCCGGAACGTTGCGGGCGAGTTCGTCGAGCCAGGGCCGGGCGCTGCCATCGGAGGGCGCGCGCCAGTCCCCGCGCGGGGACAGGGAGCCTCCCGCCGAGACCTTCGGGCCGTTGGGCAGGGCCGAGCGCTTGAACTGGCTGAAGCCGAAGAAGCGCTTGAGGAAGACTTCGAGCCAGCGCCGGATCTCGGGCAGGTCGTAGGCGCCGCGCTCGCGCTCGGGGAAGTCCGGTGGCCAGGCCCCGCGCGCCGCGTCGCCCCAGGCCCGGAGGGCCAGGAAGGCGATCTTCGAGGGCGGGAAGCCGTAGCGCAGCGTATAGAACAGGGTGAAGTCCTGGAGCGCGTAGGGTCCGATCACGGCCTGCGTGCTCTGGGGCGTGGCGCCCGCCGCCACCGGCACGAGTTCGGGCGAGATCTCGGTGTCGAGGATCGCTCCGAGCGTCGCGCCGACCTCCGGCGCGAACTGGCCCGTGCCGATGACCCAGCGGATGAGGTGCTGGATCAGGGTCTTTGGCACCCCCGCATTGACGCCGTAATGGCTCATCTGGTCGCCGACGCCGTAGGTGCACCAGCCGAGCGCCAGTTCCGAGAGGTCGCCGGTGCCGATGACGATAGCGCCGTTCTGGTTGGCCAGCCGGAACAGGTAGTCGGTGCGCAGGCCCGCCTGCACGTTCTCGAAGGTGACGTCGTAGACCGGCTCGCCCCGTCCGAACGGGTGCTCCATCGCGGTGAGCATCACGCCCGCGGTCTCGCGGATGTCGATCTCGCGGGCGGTGGTGCCGAGGGCGTCCATCAGCGCGTGGGCGTTGGCCTTGGTGCCCTCCGAGGTGGCAAAGCCCGGCAGCGTGTAGGCCAGGATGTTGGCGCGCGGCAGCCCGAGCCGATCCATCGCTTTGGCCACCACGATCAGGGCGTGGGTGGAATCGAGGCCGCCGGAGACGCCGATGACCACCTTCCGGGTGCCCGTCGCCTCCAGGCGCTGGGCGAGGCCCGCCACCTGGATGTTGTAGGCCTCGTAGCAATCCTGCGCGAGGCGGCCCGGATCGGCGGGCACGAAGGGGAAGCGCTCGACCCGGCGTATCAGGCCGAGATCGCCGGCCGGGGGATCGAGCCGGAAGGGGACGCGGCGATAGGTGCGGGCCTGTCCGCGCCCGGAATCGTCGAAGCTGCCCATCTGGAGGCGCTCCTGCGCCAGGAGCCCGAGGTCGATGTCGGCGAGCGTCATCACGGGCTCGTCGGGGAAGCGCGGTCCTTCCGCGAGGCGCACGCCGTTCTCGTCGATGCTGGTCTGCCCGTCCCAGGACAGGTCGGTGGTGGATTCGCCCACACCCGCCGCCGCGTAGACGTAGGCGCACAGGCAGCGCATCGAGGCCGCGCGGGTGAGCATGGCGCGGGATTCCGCCCGGCCCACCGTGATCGGGCTCCCCGAGAGGTTGGCGAGCACCGTGGCGCCGGCGAGCGCCGCCTCGGTGCCGGGGGAGGCGGGCACCCAGAGATCCTCGCAGACCTCGATGCCGAGCACGAGGCCCGGCAGGTCTTGCGCCTGGAACAACAGATCGGTGCCGAAGGGCGCGTCCAGGCCCGCCACACGGATCGTCTCGCCCGTGATCCCGGCCCCGGAGGCGAAGTGGCGCTTCTCGTAGAATTCCCGGTAGTTCGGCAGGAAGCTCTTGGGGATCACCCCGAGCAGGCGGCCGCGGTGGATGGCGAGCGCGCAATTGTAGAGCCGGTGGCCCCAGCGCAGGGGCGCGCCGACGACGAGGACGGGCTGGAGCGAGGCCGAGTCCGCGACGAGCCGGGCGACCGCTGCCTCCACCGCGTCGAGCACCGTGACCTGCAGGAACAGGTCCTCGACGGCGTAGGCCGAGACGCAGAGTTCGGGAAACACCGCCAGGGCGGCGCCGGCCGCGTCGCAGGACCGGGCGAGGTCGAGGATCGCCTGCGCGTTGCGGGCGGGGTCCGCCGGGTGGCTGCGGGTGGTGCAGGCGGCCACCCGGGCGAAGCCGTGCCGGTAGAGGGAGTGGAAGTTCGGATCGCGCGGGGGCGGGGCCGAGGCTGGCGCGGGCGCCGAGGGGTTGGACAAGGGGCGGGGCTCCGGGCTGATCGCAGGCGCACCTTAACCCCTGGCGCCATCCGCCTCCAGCGCAAGGGTTCACGGCAAGGGTTCAGCGCAAGGGTTCAGGGCAAAGGTTCAGGGCAGGGGGCCCGCAAATGGCGCGCCGGGCGCGGGATCCGGTCAAGCGTCTGTTAACGACGATGCCGCTAACTCTTGGCCGAACCGCGCCGCTCCCGGCGGCGGACCCGTTTTGAGTACATCCGGCCAATCATGCGCGCATCGGGACGGCTCCCCTACTCCCATCGTGATCCTTCGCGCCCCGTTCGCGGCGGCGACCGCCTCGGCCTGTCGATCGGCGCCCTCGCGCATCGGTTGATGAACCTGCGGGCCACCCTCTCCCGGCGCCTCGGGGGCTCCCCCCAGAGGCCGGACTACACGGTCGCCGCCACCCGCCCGGCCCCGAGCTGGATGACGAGTCCGCAGACCCTTGTCGGCAGGGGCGAAGTCGGGCGTGGCGAAGTCGGGCGTGGCGAAGTCGGACGTGGCGAAGTCGGGCTTGCCTTCCGGCCGGCCCCGGCGATCCAGGCCTGGCCCGCCCAGGTCTTCGACGACCGCGCCACCCTCGACATGATCCCGGCCCGCGCCGTGGCGGCCCGGCACGACGACGCATTCCTGGAGGGCGAGACGCCCGTCCCGCGCGTGCTGCTGCGGACGCCCCGCCGGCCTGCCGCGATCATGCCCGAGGCCGGTCAGGCCCCGGCCTATCCCGCCACGCCGGCGATGCCGGAGCCGGGCCCGGCCGTGCGCTACACCCGCACCCCCGATCCGGTCCTGCACGAGCGGCGCCAGCGCGCCCTGGACGCCGAGCGTGCCGCCCGCGCGCAGGCCCATGCGGACGCCGAGGCCGAAGCGCTTCGCCTCCAGGCCGATCAGGATGCGGTCCGCGCCGACATCGAGGCCCGTGAGCGCGCCGCGCAGGAGGCGCAGGCCCAGGCCGAGGTTCAGGCAGCGCAGGTGCCCGAGCCCCTGTGGCGCCAGCCCTTCGTCGCCCCCCCCGGCGTGCGCTTCTTCCGCAGCCCCGACCGCCGCCAGAGCCGCCCCGCGACCGAGGTTCCCCTGCCCGCGACCGAGGCGCCCCTGCCCGTGTCCGAGCCTGCGGAAATGGTGGCCGAGATCGCCGTTCCCGACGATCGCGACTGGTCGGACGTGCCGGACTGGTCCGAGGTCCATGCCTGGTTCGACGGCCGCGACGGCGCCGCCCTCGATGCCTGGTCGGCGATCCAGGCCGAATCCGCGCCGCTGCCGGCGTTCCAGGACGAGCCCGGGATCGTGGTGACGGACGCCGTCGCGGGCGTGGCCCCCGAGCCGGCCCGCCTGACCGCTCCGGCCTACCGCCTGGAGCACCTGGTCCGGTTCGAGCCCTTCGGCCCGCCCCGCCCCGTCGAGGGCCAGGACAACGCGCTGCCCGCGCCGGTCCGTTCGGCGCCGCTCCATGCCATGGCGGCGCGCGCGGCGATCCGCGCCGGCCGGCCGACGTCCCAGATCGCGGTGCAGCCCCTGCCCACCGCCGAGGCCGCGCTTCCGGCCCCCTCCCCTGCCCTGCCGGAGGCGACGCACTTCGTACCGGTCGCGCCCTTCGTGCCGGTTCCCTTCGCCCCGGAACCCCGCGCCCAGGCCCCCCGCGCGGACGCACCGGCCTTCGTGCCGGCCGCGATCCCGGCGCGCACGGTGCTGCTGCGCAACCCCAAGGGCGCGCCGAGCGCCGAGCCCGAGGCGCCGGTCGCGGCGCCGGAGCCCGAAATCGCCGAACTCGCGGTGATCGAGGTGGCGCCGGAGGCTCCGGCCACCGTGCCCACCGCCATCATGCCTTCCGTCAATATGCCGCGCGCGATCCTGCCCGAGCGCCCGCTCCTCATCCCGGCCGGCCGGCACATGCCGATGTCGCTCGTGGAGAACGCGGATTACGAGCACCCCTCCCTCGAACTCCTGGCCGAGCCGCCCCTGAACGAGACGGAGGAGGTCGATGCCGACGTGCTGGAGCAGAACGCCCTCAACCTCCAGCAGACGGTGCAGGATTTCGGCGTGCGCGGCGACATCCTCGCGGTACGCCCCGGCCCGGTGGTGACGCTCTACGAGCTGGAGCCCGCCCCCGGCACCAAGTCGAGCCGCGTGATTTCGCTGTCCGACGACATCGCCCGCTCGATGTCGGCGATCTCGGCCCGCGTCGCCGTGGTCCCCGGCCGCAACGTCATCGGCATCGAACTGCCCAACGACACCCGCGAGACGGTGTACCTGCGCGAACTCCTGGCCTCGGCCGATTTCGGCATGAGCAAGCACAAGCTCGCCCTGTGTCTCGGCAAGAACATCGGCGGCGAGCCGATCATCGCCGATCTCGCCAAGATGCCCCACCTGCTGGTGGCGGGCACCACGGGCTCTGGCAAGTCGGTGGCCATCAACACGATGATCCTGTCGCTCCTCTACCGGATGAAGCCGGAGGAGTGCCGCCTGATCATGGTCGATCCGAAGATGCTGGAGCTGTCGGTCTACGACGGCATCCCGCACCTGCTCTCCCCCGTCGTGATCGACCCGAAGAAGGCGGTGATCGCCCTCAAATGGGCCGTGCGCGAGATGGAGGAGCGCTACAAGAAGATGTCGAAGATCGCCGTGCGCAACATCGACGGGTACAACGCGCGCATGGCGGAAGCCCGGGCCAAGGGCGAGGTCATCACCCGCGAGGTCCATACCGGCTTCAACCGCGAGACCGGACAGGCCGTCTACGAGACGGAGGAGATGGACCTCTCGGCCCTGCCCTACATCGTGATCGTGGTCGACGAGATGGCCGACCTGATGATGGTGGCGGGGAAAGACATCGAGGGCGCGATCCAGCGTCTGGCCCAGATGGCGCGGGCCGCCGGCATCCACCTGATCATGGCGACGCAGCGTCCCTCGGTCGACGTGATCACGGGCACGATCAAGGCGAATTTCCCGACCCGGATCAGCTTCCAGGTCACGAGCAAGATCGACAGCCGCACGATTCTCGGCGAGATGGGCGCCGAGCAGCTTCTCGGCCAGGGCGACATGCTGTTCATGGCGGGCGGCGGGCGCACGACCCGCGTGCACGGGCCGTTCTGCTCGGATTCGGAAGTCGAGAGCGTGGTCGCCCACCTCAAGCGCCAGGGCCGGCCCTCGTATCTCGAGGCCGTCACGGCGGACGATGGCAGCGGCGACGAGAAGCCGGCCAAGGGCTCGAAGGCGGACAAGGCCGACCGGGCCGAGAAGGCCCAGGCCGCCGAGATCGAGGACCTCGACGCCCCGATCTTCGACGCCGGGGCCTATGCGGGCAGCGGCGGGATCGACCCCGGCGCCGAGCTCTACGACCAGGCGGTGCAGGTGGTGATGCGCGACCGCAAGGCCTCGACGAGCTACATCCAGCGCCGTCTGCAGATCGGCTACAACCGCGCCGCCTCGATCATGGAGCGGATGGAGATGGAGGGCATCGTCGGCCCGGCCAACCACGCCGGCAAGCGCGAGATCCTGATGGAGGGCGGTCACGCCGCCTCCGGCATGATGTACGACGACGATTGAGCCTCCCGGCCGCGACCCGCGGCGGGCCCCCTCCTTCCAGGCGAGGGGCCCGTCGCGGACCATCGATCCGGCCTCATGGACCGGCGCTCCGCGAGGTTCACGCCCACCCGTCGCATATTCGCCACAGGGCGGGCTTCTAAGCGGGCACCACCCGCACCGTTCGAACCGCTTCAGGAGAGCGTCCCGATGATCGGCCGCCGTCACCGCCTCGCCGCCGGTCCGCTGCTCGTCCTGGCGGCGGGCCTCGCCCTGCCGCAGCCGGCCTCCGCCCAGGTCTCCTCGTTCCTCGACGGCCTGTTCGGCCGCAAGGAGCAGCCGGCCCCCGCCCCCGAGCCGGAGCCCGCCCCGGCGGCCCCGCCCGCCGCGCCGAAGAAGCCCGTGGCCCAGGCGCCCAAGCCGGCCAAGTCTGCGACCGACAAGTCTGCCGCCGACAAGACCGCGACGGACAAGGCTTCCGCGCCGAAGTCGCCGGACGCGAAGGCGGCCGCCAAGGCGCCGGATGCGCAAAAGAACCCCGCCAAGGTCGCGGCGGTCGGCGCGCCCGCCGCCGCCCTCGGGGCGGAGGCGGACGACGCCACCGTGCTCGCGCAGGCCAACGCCTACTTCAACGGCATCACGACGCTCACCGGCAGCTTCGTCCAGATCGGCCCGGACGGGCGGCGCATCGGCGGCAAGATCACGTTGGCCAAGCCCGGGCGCCTGCGCTTCGACTACGACCAGCCCTCGCCGCTCGAGATCGTGGCGGACGGCACCTCGGTGGCGGTCAAGGACCGCAAGCTCGGCACCCAGGACCTCTACTTCATCTCGCAGACGCCCCTGAAATTCCTGCTGCGCGAAAAGATCGATCTGGCCAAGGATCTCACCGTCAACGACGTGTCGAACGATCCGGGCGGGGTGCGGATCTCGATGGAGGATCGCGCGACGCTCGGCGGCACCTCGAAGATCCAGCTGTTCTTCGACGCCGAGGTGAAGACCCTGAGCCAGTGGCGGATCACCGACCCGCAGGGCTACCAGACCACCGTGCAGCTCTCGAACCTGCAGAAGGGCCGCGCCGTCGAGGGCGGGGCGTTCTTCATCAATTACGGCCGCGCCGAGGACAAGGCGGCCGAACGCCAGATCCGCGCGCAGTAGCGCAGCGTTTCCCGGCCCGACCTTGTCGGGCCGGTGCCGATGCGGCAAAGCGTCGGGCTCGCTTCACGACGAGCCGAGCCATGCACGACATCCGCGCCATCCGCGAGAATCCGGACGCCTTCGACGACGCCCTGCGCCGGCGCGGGCTGGCGCCGCTCTCGGCCGAGCTCGTCGCCCTGGACGACGCGCGCAAATCCGCGATCTCGGCGGCCCAAGCCAACCAGGAGCGCCGCAATGCCCTCGCCAAGGAGATCGGCGGCGCCAAGAAGGCGAAGGACGAGGCCCGGGCGCAAGGTCTGATGGCCGAGGTCGCGCGCCTGAAGGACGAGGCGCCGGCGCTGGACGCGGCTCAAGCAGAAGCCGCCCAGGTCCTCGACGAACGCCTCGCCGCGATCCCGAACCGCCCGAACCCGGACGTGCCCGAGGGCGCCGACGAGCACGGCAACGTCGAGTATCGCCAGTTCAAGGCCCACCGGCCGCAACTCGCCACGGGCAAGCAGCATTTCGAGATCGGCGAGGCTTCGGGCCTGATGGATTTCGAGGCCGCCGCGCGCATGTCCGGCGCGCGCTTCGTGGTGCTGAAAGGCCAGCTCGCCCGGCTGGAGCGGGCGCTCGGCCAGTTCATGCTCGACCTGCATACGGGCGAGCACGGCTACACGGAGGTGGCGCCGCCGATCCTCGTGCGCGACGAGGCGATGTTCGGCACCGCGCAGCTGCCGAAGTTTCGCGACGACCAGTTTCAGGCGGGCGAGCACTGGCTCATCCCCACGGCGGAAGTCCCCCTCACCAACCTCGTGCGCGAGTCGATCCTGCGCGAGGAGGAACTCCCCTTGCGCTTCACCGCCCTCACCCCGTGCTTTCGCGCCGAGGCCGGCTCGGCGGGGCGGGACACCCGCGGCATGCTGCGCCAGCACCAGTTCAACAAGGTCGAGCTCGTCTCGATCACCACGCCGGAGCAGTCGGCGCAGGAGCACGAGCGCATGCTCGGCTCGGCCGAGGCGGTGCTGAAGAAGCTCGACCTGCCCTACCGGATCATGACGCTCTGCACCGGCGACATGGGCTTCGCCTCCCAGAAGACCTACGACATTGAGGTCTGGATGCCGGGCCAGGAGACCTTCCGCGAGATCTCGTCCTGCTCGGTCTGCGGCGACTTCCAGGCGCGGCGGATGAACGCGCGCGTCCGGGCCAAGGATGGCAAGGCGGTGAATTTCGTCCACACCCTCAACGGCTCGGGTGTCGCGGTCGGCCGCGCGCTCATCGCCGTGATGGAGAACTACCAGAACCCGGATGGCAGCGTCACGGTGCCGTCGGTGCTCAAGGCCTATATGGGCGGGATCGACCGGATCGAGGGATTGAAGAGCTGATGCGCATTCTCGTCACCAACGACGACGGCATCCACGCGCCGGGGCTCGAGACCCTCGTGGGCATCGCCAGCGCCCTCTCGGACGACGTCTGGGTGGTGGCGCCCGAGACCGACCAGTCCGGCGTCTCGCACTCGCTCTCCCTGAACGACCCCTTGCGCCTGCGGGAGGTCTCCGAGAAGCGCTTCGCCGTGAAGGGCACGCCCTCCGACTGCGTGATCATGGGGGTGCGCCACATCCTCAAGGACCATGGGCCGGACCTCGTGCTCTCGGGCGTCAACCGGGGCCAGAACGTCGCCGAGGACGTGACCTATTCGGGCACCATCGCGGCGGCGATGGAGGGCACGATCCTCAACGTGCGCTCGATCGCCCTGAGCCAGGCCTACGGGGCGGGTGGGCGCGGCGCCATCAAGTGGAACTGCGCCGCCGAGCACGGGCCGGGTGTCGTCCGAAAAATCCTGGAGATCGGGATCGAGCCCGGCATCGTCGTCAACGTGAACTTTCCCGATTGCGAGCCGGGGGAGGTCCAGGGCGTTGCGGTGGCGGCGCAGGGGTTCCGCAACCAGGCGCTGCTCGCCATCGACGCGCGCCAGGACGGGCGCGGCAACCCGTATTTCTGGCTCGCCTTCGCCAAGGCGACGTTCCAGCCCGGCCACGGCACCGACCTCAAGGCCATCGCCGAGAAGCGCATCTCGGTGACCCCCTTGCGCCTCGACCTCACCGACGAGCCGAGCCTGACCCGCTTCGCGCAAGGGTTTTCGGCGTAAGCCCACGCCCGTCTCGACGCGCGAAGGGCGGTCGGATCCAGCCATGACGACCGAGAACTCGATCGAGGATGCCGCCTTCGTCATGGCCCTTCGGGGCCGGGGCGTGCGCGACACCGACACCCTGCGGGCGATGGAGCGGGTGCCGCGCGAGCGCTTCGCGCCGGCGCCCCACCGCGACCTCGCCCGGCGCGATCTCGCGCTGCCCCTCCCCTGCGGCCAGACCATGACGGCGCCCACCACGGTCGCGGGCATGCTGACGGCGCTCGCCGTGCGCCCGGGCGCCCGCATCCTCGAAATCGGCACGGGCTCCGGCTACGTCACCGCCCTGCTGATCCGCCTCGGCGCCCGCCACGTCCACAGCGTCGAGCGCTACGCCACGCTTGCCGAGGACGCGCGCAACAACCTCGTGCCGGAGGACCGGCCGCTCGCCGGGATCGTCCTCGGCGACGGGCTCGACGCGGGGACGCTGGCGCAGGCCGAGCCCTTCGACCGCATCCTCCTCAACGGCACGGTGGCGGTGATTCCCGATCACCTCGCCCGGCTGCTGGCACCCGGCGGCCGCCTGGTGGCCCCCGTCGGCGGCCCGGAGGCGGCCGCGCTCCTGACCCTGGTCCGGCGTGCCGACGGCAGTCTCGAGGCGCGCCCCGGCGTGCCCCTGCGTCTCGCCCCCCTCACCCCCGGCCGTGCCCGCGTCCTGTAGGTCACAGGCGGGCCGAGCAAGGTTTCCGCGACGCTGTTCGTGGCGCAAACGTGGTGAATCGGAACGGTCCCTTAACCTGAATCCGCTTTGAATGACGTCATCAAGTTGCGTCAGGCAAACAGGTGCGTCGATGCGGGTTCGCGGGACTGGTCGAGGGTTGAGGACGCTGTCGCGCTTCGCGCTCATCGGCGTGATTGGGGGCGGTGCGGCCGCTTGTTCTTCGGATGCGTCCCGATTGGGCGATCCCTTCGGGAACCCCTTCGCGTCGAATATTTCGAGCGAGCCATCCGCCACGGGCAGTCTGCCCGACGGCGAGATCGCTCCGGCGCCGGTGGTGCGCACCAGCCGCATCCAGTCCCAGGCGCTCGGCGCCCCGGGCGTCGCGATGTCGCCGCGCCCCATGGCCGCCGCGCCCGTCCCGGCCCGGCCCCAGACGAGCCGCCTCGCCTCCACCGAGCCGGTCTCGGGCGGCATGGCGTCCGGCGGCGGGGTCTCGGGCATGAACCCGGATGCCGGCCGCGGCATGACCACCCGCGCGGTGCCGCTCGCCCCCGCCCCGAAGGCGATCGACCGCGCCGCCGAGAAGCGCGCCGCCGATGCCCGCCGCGAGGCCGAGGCCCGCGAGGCGGCCGAGGCGAAGCGGGAGGCCGAGGCCGCCAAGCTCGCGGAGGCCCACAAGCTCGCCGAGGCCAGGAAGGCGTCCGAGAAGGCCGCGAATGCCGGCAAGCTCGCCGAGGCGAAGAAGCTGGTCGAGGCCCGCAAGGTCGCCGAGGCCAAGGCGGAGAAGGCCGCCGCGGATGCCAGGAAGGCGCATGTCCGCCCCGGCCAGGCCGTGGCCAAGGTCGAGGACAAGCCGGTCCGCAAAATCGAGATCAAGGAAGCCAAGGCCGAGGCGAAGGCCGACACGTCCAAGGTGGACGCGGCCAAGGCCGAGGCCGCCAAGAAGGCTGAAGCGTCCCGGAAGGCCGCCGACGCCGAGGCCAAGCTCGCCAAGGCGGACGCCGCAAAGGACGCCGCCCGCAAGGTTGCCGAGGCGAAGGCCGCCGAGGCCACGGCCAAGGAAGCCGCCAAGGAATCGGCTAAGGCGCCCGTGAAGGTCGCGTCCGTCGAGGCGCCGAAGGCCGAACCCGCGACCACGAGTTCGGTGGCCGCCGAGCAGTCCTTCCGCTGGCCCGCCAAGGGCCGGGTGATCTCGGGCTACGGCTCGTCCGGCAACGAGGGCATCAACATCTCGGTGCCCGAGGGCACGGCGGTGAAGGCCGCCGAGGACGGCACCGTGGCCTATGCGGGCTCTGACGTGAAGGGCTATGGCAAGCTCGTCCTGGTGCGCCACACCAACGGCTACGTCTCGGCCTACGCTCACAATGGCGAACTCGACGTCCGCCCCGGCGAGAAGGTCAAGCGCGGCCAGACCATCGCGAAGTCCGGCGCCTCCGGCAACGTGACCTCGCCCCAGCTCCACTTCGAGATCCGCAAGGGCGCGACCCCGGTCGACCCGATGCCGCACCTCGCCAGCAACTGATTTCATCGTCACCGACGACACGGCACGGCGGCCCCTCGGGGCCGCCGTTTCCGTTTGCGTGCACCGCCGCGCGTCAGCGCCCGGTGCGCACCCGCGTCCAGCTGCGGGTGACGAAGCGCTGGGTGCGGTCGTCCCAGGCGGTGTTGCTGGAGAGGCGCTGCATCGTCGCCTCGTCCGGGTAGATGCCGGTATTGGCCAGGATCTCGGGCTTCACGAACTTCTTGGCCGCGCCGTTGCCGCTGGCATAGGAGACGAAGTTGGTGTTGGCCGCCGCCACCTCGGGCCGCATCATGTAGTCGAGGAAGGCGTGGGCTTCGGCCGCGTGGGGGGCGTCCTTGGGGATCGCGAGGGCGTCGAACCACATCAGCGCACCCTCGCGCGGGACCACATAGGCGATCTCGATGCCGTTCTTGGCCTCATCGGCGCGTTTTTTCGCCTGCATCACGTCGCCGGAATAGCCCACCGCGAGGCACAGATCGCCGTTGGCGAGCCCGTTGATGTATTCCGAGGAGTGGAACTTGCGCACCGAGCCCCGCACCTTGAACAGGGCGTCGGTGACCTGGGTGATGTCGTCCCAGCGCTTGGAATCCGGCTTGAAGCCGTAGAACGGCAGCATGCTGGGGATCAGGTCCTCGGGCGAATCGAGCAGCATCACCCCGCAATCCTTGAGCTTGGCCATCAGGCCCGGAGTGAGGACGAGGCTCCACGTGTTGAGGGGCTGGCCGGCGCCCAGGCGCTCGCGCACGAGGCCGAGATTCACGCCGATGCCGGTGGTGCCCCACATGTAGTCCACGGCGTAGGTGTTGCCGGGGTCGTAGGTGGCCAGCCGCGCCGCGATCTCCGGCCAGGCATGGACGAGGTTGGGGACCTTCGCCTTGTCGAGGGGCTGGAACACGCCCGCCCGGATCAGCCGCTGCAGGAACGGTCCCGAGGGCGCCACCACGTCGTAGCCCGAGCGCCCGGCGAGCAGCTTCGTCTCCAGGATCTCGTTGTTGTCGTAGGTGTCGTAGACGACCTTGATGCCGGTTTCCTTCGTGAAGGCCTCCAGCACCTTGGGGTCGATGTAGTCCGACCAGTTGTAGATGTTGACGACGCGCTCGCCCTTCGGCGCGGAGCCTTGCGCCCGCGCCGAAGGGCCGAGCACCAGGGCGGCGAGCGCCCCGGCGATCAGCCCCCCGGACAGGAGGGCGCGGCGGGTGCCGGCCCCCATCATGCCTTTGCGTGTCCTCATGCCGTGGCGTGTCCCTTGGCCGCCACCACCACGATCTCGACCCGGTATTCGGGGGCGGCGAGCTTGGCCTCCACCGTGGCGCGGGCCGGCGGGTTGTCCTTGGCCACCCAGGCGTCCCAGGCCGCGTTCATCTCGGCGAAGGTGGCGATGTCGGCCAGATAGATGGTGGCGGTGAGGATGCGGCTCTTGTCGGTGCCGGCGGCCGCCAGCAGGCGGTCGATCTCGCCGAGGATCTCCTGCGTCTGCGCGGTGACGCCGGCGCCCACCACGGTGCCGGCGACCTGGCCCGCGAGGTAGACCATGTCGCCGTAGGTGACGGCCTGGCTCATGCGCGGACCGGATTCGAAGCGCTGGATCGTCATGGTCGGGAATCGTGCCTTGTCGCGGGCCGGATCGGGCGCCCCCATGGCGCCCGGGCTCGGGGCAAGCGTTGTGCCGCGCCGAAGCCCCAACCGTAAAGGGGGACGGGTTCCCGTGTTCCCGGACGGCGATCGTTCGGGTGCCACGCGACAAAGTCGCCTCTTGCAGCGCAACTCATCCCACGGATGCGGCGTTCTCCCCGCAGGCGCAAAGGCCAAGGCTACAAGGCCGGCCGGTTCGGCCACGTTCGAGGATCAGCTCATGGGTATCATCTGGACCATCATCATCGGCTTCGTCGCCGGTCTCATCGCCAAGTTCATCATGCCGGGTAACAACGAGCCGTCGGGCTTCATTCTCACGACGATCCTCGGCATCATCGGCGCCTTCGTCGCCACCTTCCTCGGCCAGGCGCTCGGCTGGTACGGACCGAACCAGGGCGCGGGCCTCATCGGCGCCGTCGTCGGTGCCATCGTCGTGCTGGCGATCTACGGCTTCATCCAGGGCCGCCGCTCGACCACCGTTCTCTGAAGGTCGGACACGGTCCGGACCTGACGAAGAAGGGCGCCTCGTCGAGGCGCCCTTTTTTATTGCTTTCGATGATCGAAACGCCCGATGCCGGAGGGCACCGGGCTTGGCCCGGATCAGGCGTCGTGCGTCACGGCCTTCACGGCGCAGTGGCCGGTGGCGCCGCGGATCGCCAGGCCGGCACCGACCACGAGGGCGGCGAGGCTCAGCCACTTGTTGGGGCGCGGCTGCGCGGCGGCGGCGGCGATGCCGAGCCCGAGCACCACCGAGACGGCGCGTTCCGTGGTGGTCAGGTTCGGGGTTCCGCTGAAGATGTCCTGGATCATCGCATTGGCCATGGCTGGCGTCTCCTATGCTGCGTCGCGGGGCGAACGCGGCGGAGGTGAGGGCGTTCCACGGTGCCGAGCGGATGCGGTGCTGCGCGGCACGCGCAGATCCACCCCTTAGCACCTACCGCTCGTTCGGCAGCCGGACCTTGACGTTGGCCCCCTGCTCTGGCGCGGCCGGCGCCTCTCCGCCCCAGCGCGTCGCCTCGATCCGCACCGTGCCCCAGCCGGTGGCCACCGAGATGGAGACGGGCAGCAGGAGCGTGCCGTCGAGGATCGGCGCGAAGCGCACGCGCAGGTCGTCGTTCTCGGCCATGCGGCGGACGTTGGCGCCTTGCGCCCGGTGTCCCGAGACCGGCACCCAGCGCACCCGGCAATCCAGGGCCGGGCCGCGATAGGCACCCTCCGTGACCTCGACCACGCTCCCGCGCGACAGCATCAGGTCGGCCCGCATCGCCCCGTCGAAGACGGCGATGCGCCGGTCGCAGAGGGCCGCCTCCAGGGCGGAGGTCTTCAGGGAAATCGTCAGCATGGTCAGGGGGTCGACCACGCCGATCAGGTCGTCCGGCGCCACGGGGACGCGGTCCGGGCGCGGCGTCGGGGGCGGCTCGACCATGGTGCTGCGCACGCGCCCGCCGGCAAGCTCCAGCGAAACGGCGACCGGCTTGCCGGCATAGCGGCTGTCGACCCGGAACGTGGCCGCCCCGCCGCGCGCGGTCGACCCCGCGACCGTGGCCTTGCCCGCGCCGTCGAGGAAGAAGCCCGCCAGCCCGCGCAGGCCCGCCTCGAGTTCGAGGGCGTAGCGCTCGCCCGCCCGCTCGACGGCGAGCGTCGCCTCCCCGACCCGCAGGTTCAGGAAGCTCAGGCCGTAGGCGACGGTGAAGCGGCGCGTGGGCGCGTCCCCGGCGGCGTTCGCGGCGGGAGCGCCGGACAGGAGCCCGACGAGCGCCAGCGCCACGGGCATCCCGCGCCTGCGACCGGACACCACCCTCATGCCTGACCTCGCCGCGTGTGACGCCGGAAGCCGGGGCGGCCGCCCCGGCTCATCATGTCCTGCACCCGGCAGGCTCCGTTCCAGAACGCGCTTGTCATATCAGCGTCGGGTCCGCCACCTATGAGCGCTTCGGCACCCCGCGCGACGAGAACAGACCCATCGTGGACCGCCCCGCCCGCTACGCCCTGTACTTCACCCCGGCGCCGGGGTCGGCCCTGGCCGCCTTCGGGGAGGCGATCCTCGGCGCGGGCCACCTGCCCGGCCCGGGGGCGCTTCGGGCCTTCCTTGCCGCCAACACCGAGGAGCCGCGCGTCTACGGCTTCCACGCCACCCTGAAGGCGCCGATGCGCCTGAGGACGGGGGTGACGCAGGCCGACCTCCTCGCCGCCATCGGGGATCTGGCGGCGCACCGGGCCCCCATCCCCGTCGGGCGTCTGCGCGTCGCGGCTCTCGGCGATTTCGTCGCCCTGGTGCCGGAGGCGCCGCCGCCCGCCCTCGGCCTCCTGGCCGCCGAGTGCGTGGCCGCCCTCGATCCCTTGCGCGCGCCGCTCAGCGAGGCGGAACGCGCCAAGCGCCGCCCCGAGCGGCTCGACCCGCGCGGGCGGGCGCTACTGGAGCGCTGGGGATATCCGCACGTCTTCGAGGCGTTCCGGTTCCACATGACGCTGACCGGCCGCCTCGCCCCGGAGGACCGCGAGGCGTTCCTGCCCCTGCTGGCGGAGGCCGCCGCGGACCTGCCGGACCTCGCCATCGACGCGGTGAGCCTGGTGATCCAGGAGGACGCCGGGCCTTTCCGCCTCCTGCGCCGCATTCCCTTCCGGCCCTGATCCCTTCCAGCCTCGATCCCCGCCGGCCCTGATCCCTGCCAACCGTGAGGAGCACGCGATGGTGTCCGACCGCCTCGGCCTCGAACCGGCCGTCCACCCCACCGCCCAGGTCTCGGAATGCCGCCTCGGCCGTTACACGGAGGTCGGCGCGCGCACGCGGCTGAGCGAGACGGTGCTCGACGATTATTCCTACATCGTCGAGGACGGGCAGGCGAACTACACCCGTATCGGCAAGTTCTGCTCCATCGCCTCGCACGTCCGGATCAACCCCGGCAACCACCCGATGGAGCGGGCCTCGCAATCCCACTTCAGCTACCGCGCCAGTGCCTACTGGCCGGGGGAGGCGGACGAGCCCGCCTTCTTCGCCCGGCGCCGGGCCCTGCCCGTCCGCATCGGCCACGACGTCTGGATCGGCCACGGCGCCGTCATCCTGCCCGGCCGCACGGTGGGCACCGGCGCGGTGGTGGGCGCGGGCACGATCCTGACCCGGGATGTCGCGCCCTACACCATCGTGGTCGGCAATCCCGGCCGCGTGGTGCGCCGGCGCTTCCCCGAGCTCATCGCCGAGCGCCTGCAGGCCCTAGCCTGGTGGAACTGGGACCACGACCGCCTGCGCCAGGCTCTGCCGGATTTCCGCTCTCTGCAAATCGAGGCATTTCTCGAACGTTACGAAGCGCAAGCACAATAGTGCCGGCTCATCATTAGCCGGACAACTGTCATTCTTCTGTCGCGCGGGGCGGGTTTACCGTGGCTCATCGCTCCTGCCGGACAGTCTCATGCTGGTTCTCGAAGATCTGAGCCGTCGCTACGGTGATCGCTGTGCGGTGGACGGCGTCTCCCTCGCCATCCCGCGCGGCCGCTTCGTGGGTGTCATCGGGCGCTCGGGCGCGGGCAAGTCGACCCTGCTGCGGATGATCAACCGCCTCGCCGAACCGACGGGCGGGCGCATCCTGTTCGACGGCCTCGACGTCACGGCCCTGCGTGGCCGCGACCTGCGGCGCTGGCGGGCCCGCTGCGCCATGATCTTCCAGCAGTTCCACCTCGTCGGCCGCCTCGACGTCCTGAGCAACGTCCTGATGGGGCGCCTCTCGGAGGTGCCCAGGCACCGCTCGCTCCTCAAGCTCTGGTCGGAGCATGAGCGCGCCCTGGCGCTCGCCGCCCTCGACGAGTTCGGCATGGGCGATTTTGCCGGCCACCGGGCCGACCAGCTCTCCGGCGGCCAGCAGCAGCGCGTCGCCATCGCGCGGGCGATGATGCAGGCTCCCGACCTCATCCTGGCCGACGAACCCGTGGCCTCCCTCGATCCGCGCAACACCCGGATCGTCATGGACGCGCTGGCCGAGGCCAACCGGCGCCACGGCATCACCGTGCTGTGCAACCTGCATTCCCTGGATCTGGCCCGCGGCTACTGCGACCGCCTGATCGGCCTCGCCGACGGGCGCCTCGTGTTCGACGGCGCGCCGGCCGAGCTGACCGAGGACGTCGCCCGCCGGCTCTATGGGCTCGAGGCCGGCGAGGTGCTCGACGCGCCCGCGCCCGCACCCGTCGTCAAGGCCTACCCCACCGCCCTCGTCGCCTGATCCGTCTCGCCTTCGGGAGAACCCCATGCTGAACCGTCGTACCCTCGCCGGCGCCCTCGCGCTCGCTCTCCTCGCCCTGCCCGCCGCCGCGCAGGACTGGAAGGCGGCCTATCCGGAGCTGACCCTTGCGGTGATCCCGGCGGAGAACGCCTCCGGCACGAGCGACCGCTACGCGCCGCTCACCGCCTACCTGACCCGGAGCCTCGGCGTGCCGGTCAAGCTGCGCATCGCCAACGACTACGCCGCGGTGATCGAGAGCCAGCGCGCCGGCAACGCCCAGCTCGCCTTCTACGGCCCCGCCTCCTTCGCCCGCGCGGTGATGACCGGCGTCAAGGTCGAGCCCATCGTCAACCAGACGCACGACACCGGCGCCTCGGGCTACTATTCGGTGATCTACGTGCGCGCCGACAGCCCGTACAAGACGATCGCGGACCTGAAGGGCAGGAACCTCGCCCTGGTCGACCCGAACTCCACCTCCGGCAACCAGGCGCCGCGCTTCTTCCTGCACAAGGCCGGCCACCCGGTGGACGCGTTCTTCGGCAAGACCGTCTATGCCGGCAGCCACGAGAACGCCGTCCTCGCCCTCGTCCAGGGCACGGTGGACGCCGCCGCCAACCTCTACAACACCGACACCGACACCATGGTCACCCGCATGGCCGCCAAGGGCATGCTCAAGAAGCCCGACGGCACGGCGATGAGCCAGGCCGATTTCCGCGTGGTGTTCAAGTCGGACTTCCTGCCCGAGGGCCCCTTCGCCATGCTGGCGAGCCTGCCCGACGACCTGAAGGCGAAGGTCCGCCAAGCCCTGGTGGACCTGCCGAAGGCCGACAAGGCGGCCTTCGACCGGCTCTCCGACGGCAAGGACCTCGGCCTCAACCCTGTGACCTTGAAGGACTACCAGCCGGTCATCGAGATGCTGAAGTTCAACGACGACCAGCGACGCAAGTCGTAAAATCACAAGTCCCGATCCGCGCAGCACCCCCGGGGCCTTCGTCGACCGATGCTCATGGTCAAGCCCATCACGCCCCTGCCCCCCGACCGCGCCGCCGCCCTGGCGCAGGCCTATGACGGCGCCGTCGCGGCGAGCCGGCGGCGGGTCTGGGCCGGCCTCGCGGTGCTCGTCGTCCTCACGGGGCTCGCCGCGAAGGCCGCCGAGGTGCGCCCCTGGGTCCTGGCGGGCAACATCGGGAAGTTCACGGACTACCTTGCCCAGATCCTGCCGGCCCTGAGCCTCGGGAACCTCGGGGGCGACCTCGCCGAATGGTACTGGGGTTGGCCGAAATGGCTCGCGCTCCTCGGCGAGACCCTCCTGATGGCCTATCTCGGCACCCTGCTCGGGGCCATCGGCGGCTTTCTCCTGTGCTTTGCCGCCGCCGGCAACGTGGCGCGCAGCCGGGCCGGATGCTTCCTCGTCCGGCGCGCCCTCGAATTCTGCCGAACGGTGCCGGAGATCGTGTTCGCGCTGATCTTCGTCATCGCCTTCGGCCTCGGGCCGATGGTGGGGGTGCTGGCGCTGGCGATCCACACCACGGGGGCGCTCGGCAAGCTGTTTGCCGAGGTGGTCGAGAACATCGACATGAAGCCGGTGGAGAGCCTCACCGCCGCGGGTGCCGGCCGGATCGAGACCCTGCGTTTTGCCGTGCTGCCCCAGGTGCTCTCGAACTTCGTCTCCTACGGGCTGCTGCGCTTCGAGATCAACGTGCGGGGCGCGGGCGTGATGGGTTTCGTCGGCGCCGGCGGGATCGGGCAGGAACTCCTCGTGGCGATCCGCAACTTCTACTACGCCGATGTCAGCGCGATCCTGGTCCTGATCATCCTCACCGTGATGGCGATCGACCTCGGGACCGAGCGCCTGCGCCATCACCTCCTCGGAGGCCTGCGATGACGCCCCGCGAGCCTGCGATGACGCCCCGCGACCTGAATCCGGCCGAGATCGCGGCTCTGCGCCAGCGCTACCCCGGGGCCTTCCGGTCGGCCCGGGGGCCTCGCCTCCTGGCCGGCCTCGCGGTCGCCGGCCTCCTCGCGCTGGCGGGCGACGCGATGGTGCGGCTCGACTTCTCCGTGATCCGCCTCCTCGCCGGCCTCGGGCGGCTCGGCGAATTCAGCCTGATGCTGCTGCCGCCCGATCCCGCCGGGCAGGCCTGGACCTTCCTGCGGGCGCTGGCCGAGACCCTCGGCATCGCCTTCATCGGCACCCTCGCGGCGGCGCTGCTTGCCTTTCCGATGGCGTTCCTCGCCGCCCGCAACGTGGTGCCGAACCCCTTCGTCCACTTCACCCTCCGCCGCGGCCTCGACGTGATGCGCTCCGTCGACGTGCTGATCTGGGCGCTGATCTGGATCAACGTCGTCGGGCTCGGCCCCTTCGCGGGGGCGCTCGCCATCGCCTGCGCGGATTTCGGGGCGCTGGGCAAGCTGTTCTCGGAGGCCGTCGAGACCGTGGACGCCAAGGCCGGCGAGGGCGTCTCCGCGTCGGGCGGCGCCGAACTGCACCGCATCCGCTTCGGCCTCATCCCGGCGGTGCTGCCGGTGCTCGGCAGCCAGGTGCTGTACTTCTTCGAGTCGAACACCCGCTCGGCCACCATCATCGGCATCGTCGGCGCGGGCGGCATCGGCCAATACCTCACCGAACTGATCCGCGTCCTCGAACTGCGCCAGGTCGCCTTCCTGATCCTGATGATCCTGGTGACCGTGGCGGCCATCGATGCCGTCTCCACCCGCCTGCGCCGGGCGCTGATCGGCGGCGCCTCGCGCCAGGGCCGGAACCTGATCGGCTTGAACGTGTGAGGGGCCGCCATGCGTGCCGGGGGCAAATGTTTGCCGATGGTCAGCGGGATAAGGGGGCGTTTTTCGAAATAGAATATCGTGCGAAAATGGCCGATCCGCCGTAACGCGCGTTAGCCTGAGGGATGAATACCTCGAGGGAACGCCGATGAAGACATTTCGCATGCTGATATTTTCTATCAGCGCCCTGCTGACAACGATGAGCGGAGCGCGTGCGGAACCGCCGAAAGCTGCGGTCTTCGACTTTCAGCTTGCGAACCTTGGGATCCAGGGGCCGACCGATGCCGACACGGCACGCCTGAAGCCGCTCAGCGACCAGCTTCGTTCGCTGCTGTCGGAGAGCGGGCATTATTCCATCGTGTCGACGGACCCCGTCAGGGAACGGGTCACCAAGGGGCCGGGCCTGCGCAACTGCAACGGCTGTGCCGAGGAATACGCGAAGACACTCGGTGCGGACGTCGCCATCACGGGTGAAATACAGAAAGTCTCCAATCTGATCCTGAACATCAACGTCTATGTCAAGGATCTCAGGAGCGACAAGCCCGAGCAGGCTTACAGCGTCGACATCAGGGGCGACAACGACGTCTCCTTTGATCGCGGCATCCGATATCTCGTCAAGAACAACATGGCGTCCAAGCCATAGGATCGGTCGACGGCCTGTCCTTGCCGCCGCCGTGTCCGGACGCCGGATCTTCGATCTGTCGGGAGGCCGCCTGGAGATTGGCGATGCGCGCTGACCGTCCGGGGACAGCCCTCGCCCGGTGGCCGCGTGTCGACACGTCGGTCAAGGTCGATCACTCGACCACCAGCTCCACCCGGTCGGCGGCGAACAGGCTGCGGGTGGCCTGGATGCGCTGGCCCGCCCCGTCCACGTTCACGCTGGTCAGCGCGATCAGGGTGCGCCCCGGGGCGATGTCGAGGCGCCCGGCCTCCGCCACCGTGGCGGGGCGCGCGCCGATCCGCGTCGAGAGCCGGGTGTAGTCGGCGACCCCGAACTGCGCATAGGCGCGGGTGATCGAGCCGCAGGCGGCGTAGGCGGCGTCGAAGCCGGCGAATCGCGGCAGCGGCAGGCAGGTCCGTGCCGTCGAGATCGGGGCGCCGTCGGCCAGGTGGCGCGTCAGGAGTTCGAGGATGGGCGCGCCGGGGGCGAGCCCCAGGGCCTCCGCCCACTCGGCATCCGCCGGCACGGCGGCGGACGAGACGAGGTCGCCCCAGGCCTCGCGGCCGGCCCGCGAGACGATCTCGGAGAACCGGGTGCGGGGCCCGATCGGGTAGGTGAGCGGCCCCTGCTCCACGAAGGTGCCCTTGCCCTGGGACGTCCGCACCAGCCCGCCCTCGGCCAGCACGCCCAGCGCCCGGCGCACCGTGTGCCGGTTCACGCCGAAGCGCGCGGCCAGCGCGGATTCGGCGGGAAGCTGCGCCCCGGCGGCGAATTCCCCGCTGCGGATCGCCTGGGCCAGCGCATCCGCGATCTGGCGCCAGGCGGCGAGGCCGCCCCCGCGCTGGAGGGACGTCACGCCCGTGTCGTTCGCATCCTGCATGACGTGATCGAAAATCCCTTGTGCCAGCCGATCCACATGTCTATACATATAGACATGTTGGAAGAGAGGCCCCGATGCCGAGCGCCAGCCAAACACCACCTGATCCCGGGATGCCAGACCTAGCGATGCGCCGGCGCGCGATGGCGCGGGCGGGCGCTGCGACGGAGAGCGAATTGCGCGCGGCCTTGGCGCAGGCGGGCGTCGCGCCCGAGGCGGAGGATCTGCGCGCGCCGGAGACCGGCCTCGTCATGGTGCGCGGGCGCATCGGCGGCGACGGCCGGCCCTTCAATGCCGGCGAGGCCACGGTGACCCGGGCGGCGGTGCGCCTGCCCGGCGGCGAGACGGGGTTCGCCTACCATCTCGGCCGTGACCGGACGCGGGCCCGCCTCGCCGCCATCCTCGACGCCCATTGGCAGCGCCCGGAGGCGCGGCCCGCCCTCGATGCGGCGCTGGCGGGAATCGCCGAGCGCCGGGCGCACGCGGCGGCCCTCGCCGCCCGTAAGGTCGCGGCGACGCGGGTGAACTTCTTCACCCTGGCCCGGGGAGAGGATTGATGGCCCAAGCTCACGCTCAACCCCTCGCCCGCGGCTTCGCCGACCCCGTACACGAGGGGCAGGCGGTGTTCCGCGCCGTGATGGAGGCCCTGAGCCGGCCCGGCCGCCTGCGCCCCCTCGTCACCGCCCTGGCGCCCCCTGCCCCGCTCACGCCCGAACTCGCCGCCCTTGCGCTGGCGCTGACCGATGCCGACACGCCGGTCTGGCTCGACGCTCCCTTGGGCGCGAACCCGGCGGTCGCGGCCTTCCTGCGCTTCCACACCGGGGCGCCGATCGTGGACGAGCCGGGGCGGGCGGCCTTCGCGCTGATCGCCGACCCCGCCCGCTGCCCGGCCTTCACCGCGTTCGCCCAAGGCTCCCTCGCCTATCCGGACGCCTCCGCCACCCTGATCCTCGCCGTCGCGACCCTGTCGGACGGGACGGGCCTCGCCTTCGAAGGGCCGGGCATCCGGGGGACGGCGCGCCTCGACGCGGCGCCCCTGCCTGCGGACTGGCCCTCGCGGCTGGTTCGCAACCACGCCGGCTTCCCGCAAGGGATCGACCTCCTGTTCGCCGCGCCCGGACAGCTCGCTGCGCTGCCCCGCTCCGCCCGTCCGCTCATCCCGGAGGCCTGATCATGTATGTCGCCGTGAAGGGTGGCGAGGCCGCCATCGACAACGCCCACCGGCTGCTCGCCGAGGCCCGGCGCGGCGACCCGGCCGTGCCCGATCTGACCGTGGCGCAGATCCGCGAGCAGATGCGCCTCCTCGTCGACCGGGTGATGACCGAGGGCTCGCTCTACGACCCCGATCTGGCCGCCCTCGCCCTGAAGCAGGCGCGCGGCGACGTGGTCGAGGCGGTGTTCCTGGTGCGCGCCTACCGCACCACGCTGCCGCGCTTCGGCGCGACGGAGCCCGTCGATACCGGTGCGATGACCCTGAGCCGCCGGATCTCCGCCACCTTCAAGGACCTGCCCGGCGGACAGGTGCTCGGCCCGACCTTCGACTACACCCACCGCCTCGTGGACTTTTCCCTGGGCGACGGGACCCTCCCCGCGCCCGCCGCCGAGGCCGAGCCGGCCGCCGATGCCGCCGCCTGCCCGCGCGTCACGGACCTCCTCGGCCAGGCCGGCCTGCTCGAACCCTCGCCGGAGGATCTGGGCGCGCCGGTCGGCGACCTCACCCGCGAGCCGGTGGATTACCCGGCCGACCGGGCCCTGCGTCTCCAGGCGCTGGCGCGCGGCGACGAGGGCTTCATCCTGGCGCTCGGCTACTCGACGCAGCGCGGCTACGGCCGCACCCACCCCTTCGTGGGCGAGATCCGGGTCGGCGCGGTGGAGCTCGACATCACACCGGAGGAACTCGGCTTTCCCGTCGGCCTCGGTGCGGTGGACATGACCGAGTGCCAGATGATCAACCAGTTCCACGGGAACGGCCCGGTGCCGCCGCAATTCACCCGGGGCTACGGCCTGGTCTTCGGCCAGGGCGAGCGCAAGGCCATGGCCATGGCGCTCGTCGACCGCTCCCTGCGCGCGGCGGAACTCGGCGAGGCCGTGGTGGTCCCCGCCCAGGACCAGGAATTCGTGCTGGCCCATTGCGACAGCCTGCAGGCGACGGGCTTCGTCGAGCACATGAAGCTGCCGCACTACGTCGACTTCCAGGCCGAGCTCGACCTCGTCCGGCGGCTGCGCGCCGAGCACGCGGCACGCGCCGCCGAGCCCGAAGAACCCATCCTGCGGGAGGCCGCCGAATGAACGCGCAAGCGACGAACCCGGACATCACGGTCTCCGCCGGCAGCGGCTACAACTTCGCCTATCTCGACGAAGGCACGAAGCGGATGATCCGCCGGGCCATCCTGAAGGCCATCGCGATCCCCGGCTACCAAGTGCCCTTCGCCGCCCGCGAGATGCCGATGCCCTATGGCTGGGGAACCGGCGGGGTGCAGGTCACGGCCGCGATCCTGGGGGCGTCGGACGTGCTCAAGGTCATCGACCAGGGCGCCGACGACACCACCAACGCGGTCTCGATCCGCCGCTTCTTCACCGCCACGGCGGGCATCGCCACCACGACCCGGACGGCGGAGGCGAGCGTGATCCAGACCCGCCACCGCATCCCGGAGGCGCCGCTGTCCGAGGGGCAGGTGCTCGTCTACCAGGTGCCGATCCCCGAACCCCTGCGCTTCCTCGAGCCGCGCGAGACCGAGACGCGCCAGCTCCACGCGCTCGCCGAATACGGCCTGATGCACGTCAAGCTCTACGAGGACATCGCCCGCCACGGCCACATCGCCACCACCTACGCCTACCCGGTGGAGGTGGCCGGCCGCTACGTGATGGACCCCTCGCCCACCCCGAAATTCGACAACCCGAAGATGGACGATTGCCCCGCGCTCCAGCTCTTCGGCGCGGGCCGCGAGAAGCGCATCTACGCGATCCCGCCCTACACGCGGGTGCGCAGCCTCGACTTCGAGGACCACCCCTTCCGGGTCCAGAGCTTCGAGCGCCCCTGCGCCCTCTGCGGGGCGCGCGCCATCTACCTCGACGAGGTGGTGCTGGACGATGCCGGCGGCCGGATGTTCGTCTGCTCGGACACCGACCATTGCGAGACCCGCCGCGCCGATGGCCACACGGGGGAGGCCGCATGAGCGAATTTCCGACGACCGAGCCGCTGCTCACGGTCAGCGGCCTGACCAAGCGCTACGGCCGGCGCCTCGCCTGCGACCGGATCGACGTTTCCCTCGATCCCGGCGAGGTGCTGGCGGTGGTCGGCGAATCCGGCTCCGGCAAGTCGACCCTGCTCTCGCTGATCGCGGGCGAGGTCGCGGCCGATGCGGGCTGCGTCTCCTACCGCATGCGCGACGGCGCCACCCGCGACCTCGCCGCCCTGAGCGAGGCCGAGCGCCGGGCCCTGATGCGCACCGACTGGGGTTTCGTGCGCCAGGACGCGACGCAAGGGCTGCGCATGGCCGTCTCGGCCGGGGGCAATGTCGGCGAGCGCCTGATGGGAATCGGCGACCGCCATTACGGCCGCATCCGCGCCACCGCCCTCGACTGGCTCGCCCGCGTGGAGATCGCGCCCGACCGGGTCGACGATCCGCCGACGCGGTTTTCCGGCGGCATGCGCCAGCGCCTGCAGATCGCCCGCAACCTCGTCACATCGCCACGCCTCGTGCTGATGGACGAGCCGACCTCGGGCCTCGACGTCTCGGTCCAGGCCCGCCTCCTCGACATGATCCGGGGGCTGGTGGCCGAACTGGGTCTCGCCGTGATCATCGTCACCCACGATCTCGCCGTGGCGCGCCTGCTCTCGCACCGCGTCCTGGTGATGCGCGGCGGCCGGGTGATCGAGACCGGCCTCACCGACCAGGTCCTCGACGACCCGCAGGCCGCCTACACCCAGCTCCTCGTCTCCTCGGTCCTCGCCGCATGACACCGCCCCCCATGATGCCCCTGCTCGCCTTCCAGGACGTCGCCAAGAGCTTCACCCTGCACCTGCGCGGCGGGGCGGTACTCCCCGTCATCGCGGGAGCGACGCTGGCGGTCCATCCCGGCGAGTGCGTCGTGCTCGGCGGCGCCTCGGGGGCGGGCAAGTCCTCGCTCCTCAAGATGGCCTACGGCAATTACCGTTGCGCCACGGGCGCCATCCGGGTCCGCGACGGCGACCGGACCATCGATCTCGCCGCCGCGGCCCCCCGCGAGATCCTGCGCCTGCGCCGCACCACGCTGGCCTACGTCTCGCAGTTCCTGCGGGTGATCCCCCGCGTCGGCGCCCGTGCCGTGGTGGAGGCCGCCGGCATCGAGGGGGGCCTGGAACCGGAGGTCGCCCATGCCCGCGCGGGCGACCTGCTGGCGCGCCTCAACCTGCCCGAGCGCCTGTGGGCGCTGCCGCCCGCCACCTTCTCGGGAGGCGAGCAGCAGCGGGTGAACATCGCGCGCGGGCTCATCGCCGACCGCCCCATCCTGCTCCTCGACGAGCCCACCGCGTCGCTGGATGCCCGGAACCGGGCCGTGGTGGTGGACCTCATCGCCGAGAAGCGCGCGGCGGGCGCCGGCATCCTCGGCATCTTCCACGACGCGGATGTCCGCGAGGCGGTGGCGACGCGCATCGTCGACGTCGCGGCCTTTCGCGGGGCGATGGCGGCATGAACCGGGCAGCCATGAACCGGGCAGCCATGAACTGGCCGAGCAACAATTGGGAGCACGCCGCATGACGGACCGGGTCGAGATCCTCGAGAACGCGCGCCTGGTGCGCCCCGACCGGGTCGAGACCGGCTGGCTCGCCGTGGTCGACGGGCGCATCGCCGAGATCGGCACCGGCACCGCCCCCGAGCGCGGCCTCGATTGCGGCGGCGACACCCTCGTCCCCGGGCTCGTCGAACTCCACACCGACCACCTCGAGAGCCACTACGCGCCGCGCCCCGGCGTGCGCTGGCACCCCCTCGGGGCGGTGCTGGCCTACGACGCGCAGATCGCGGCCTCCGGCATCACCACGGTGTTCGATTCGCTTCGCGCCGGCACCGACCCGGACGGCAGCGGCCTCGGCACCGAACTGGAACTCCTCGCCGCCGCCCTGGCGGAGGCGCAGGGGGCGAACCTGTTCCGGGCCGAGCACCGCACGCACCTGCGCTGCGAGATCCCTAGCCCCGACGTGGTCGACACCGTGCGGGCGTTCGCCGAGCGCTACACCATCGGGCTCCTGTCGCTGATGGACCACACGCCGGGCCAGCGTCAGTTCCGGGATGTGGCCAAGTACTACGTCTATGCCGGGCGCGGCGGCCGCTCGCTGGAGGAGATCAAGCTCAGCACCGAGCGCAAGATGCGCGACGGCCGCGCCCTCAACGCGGTGAACCGGCCCGTCCTCGTCGCGCTGGCACGCGAACGCGGGATTCCACTGGCCAGCCACGACGACACCACGCTGGCCGACGTGGCGCTCTCGCGCGAGGAATCGGTGGCGCTCGCCGAGTTCCCCACCACCCTGGAGGCGGCCGAGGCCTCGCACGCGGCCGGCATCACCGTGATGATGGGGGCCCCCAACCTGATCCGGGGCGGCTCGCATTCCGGCAACGTCGCGGCCCACACCCTGGCGGAGGCCGGCACCCTGCGCATCCTGTCCTCGGATTACGTGCCGGCGAGCCTGCTGATGGCGGCCTTCCTCCTGCCGGAGCGGGTGCCGGGCATCACCCTGCCCGACGCCATCGCCACCGTGACCGCCAACCCCGCCCGCGCCACCGGCCTCACCGATCGCGGGCGGCTGGAGCCGGGCCTGCGCGCCGATCTCGTTCGCGTGCGCCTCGCCCGAGGCGTGCCGGTGGTGCGCCAGGTCTGGCGCGCCGGCGAGCGGGTGGTGTGATGGCGGGCGGCTTCGTCCTCGTCGTCGGCCCGAGCGGGGCCGGCAAGGACACCCTGCTGCGGCTGGCGCGCAAGCGCCTGACCGGCGACCCCCGCTTCGTCTTCCCGCGCCGGCTCGTCACCCGGGCGCCCTCCGCGCACGAGGACAACCGCGAACTCGACGAGGCCACGTTCGCCGGGGGCGTGGCCTCGGGGGCCTTCGCGCTGCACTGGCGGGCGCACGGCCTCGGCTACGCGATTCCCTTCGAGACCCTGGCGCAGGCCGAGTCCGGACACGTCGTCGTCTGCAACGTCTCGCGCCGCATCGTCGCGCAAGCCCGCCTTACCCTGCCCAGCGTCGGCGTCGTCACCGTCACGGCCTCGCCCGAGGTCCTCGCGCAGCGCCTCGCCGCGCGGGGCCGCCCCGAGGACGGGGACCTGCGGTCCCGCCTCGCGCGTCAGGCTCCGATCGAGGCCGAGTGCACGATCTGGAACGACGCCGACCCCGAGAGCGCGGCCGACCGCCTCGTGGCGTACCTGCGCGCGCGAGGCGCCTGAGCCCCGGACGCGGTGACTGACGCGAAGATTCCCACAGCCCAACAAAAAAGCGCGGCCCCGCCGGGACCGCGCTCTTCAACGTTCGTCCATCGGCGTTCCCGCCGATGGACGGGCCTTACGCCTCCTGGCGGGGTCCGCGGGCGCGGTCCTGCTCGGCGTTGCGCTCGGCCTTGAGCTTCTCGGTGAGGTCTTCGCCGGTCTCCTGGTCGACGACCTTCATGGAGAGGCGGATCTTGCCGCGGTCGTCGGCGCCGAGGAACTTCACCTTGACCTTCTGGCCGTCCTTGACGACGTCCGTCACCTTGGCGACGCGCTGGGCGGCGAGTTCCGAGATGTGGACGAGGCCGTCCTTGGCGCCGAAGAAGTTCACGAAGGCGCCGAACTCCATGCACTTCACCACCGTGCCGTCGTAGATCATGCCGACTTCGGCTTCCGCCACGATCGAGCGGATCCAGTTGTAGGCGGCCTTGATGGCCTTGCCGTCGCTGGAGGCGATCTTCACCGTGCCGGTGTCGTCGATGTTGATCTTGGCGCCGGTCTTCTCGACGATCTCGCGGATCACCTTGCCGCCGGTGCCGATCACTTCCCGGATCTTGTCGGTGGGGATCTGCATGGTCTCGATGCGCGGCGCGTACTCGCCGAGCTCCGGACGGGCATCGGTGAGCGCCTTCGACATCTCGCCGAGGATGTGCACGCGGCCTTCCTGCGCCTGGTGCAGGGCGACCTTCATGATCTCCTCGGTGATGCCCGCGATCTTGATGTCCATCTGCAGCGAGGTGATGCCGGCTTCCGTGCCCGCCACCTTGAAGTCCATGTCGCCCAGGTGATCCTCGTCGCCGAGGATGTCGGACAGGACCGCGTAGCGCTCACCCTCGAGGATGAGGCCCATGGCGATGCCGGCCACGGGACGGCGGAGCGGCACGCCCGCATCCATCAGCGACAGCGAAGCGCCGCAGACGGAGGCCATCGAGGAGGAGCCGTTCGACTCGGTGATCTCGGACACGACGCGGATCGTGTACGGGAACTCGTGGGCCGGCGGCAGGACGGGGTGCACGGCGCGCCAGGCGAGCTTGCCGTGGCCGATCTCGCGGCGGCCGGGCGAACCCATGCGGCCGGTCTCGCCCACCGAGTAGGGGGGGAAGTTGTAGTGCAGCAGGAAGGTCTCCTTGTAGGTGCCTTCCAGCGCGTCGATGAACTGCTCGTCCTCGCCGGTGCCCAGCGTGGCCACGACCAGGGCCTGGGTCTCGCCGCGGGTGAACAGCGAGGAGCCGTGGGCGCGCGGCAGCACGCCGACCTGGGACTCGATCGGGCGCACGGTGCGGACATCGCGTCCGTCGATGCGTGAACCCGTGTCGAGGATGTTCCAGCGCACGACCTTGGACTGCGCTTCCTTGAACGCGGCCTTGACCTTCTCGGGGGCGAAGCGCTGCTCGCCTTCCGCCGGGCAGAGCGCCGCGACCACCTTCGCCTTCACGGCGTCGACGGCGGCATAGCGCTCCTGCTTGATCGTGTTCTTGTAGGCCTGACGGAGTTCCGCCTCGCAGACTTCGAGCACGGCGGCTTCCACGTCGCCGTTCTCGGGCGCGGTGAAGTTGCGGGGCTCCTTGGCGGCCTTCTCGGCGAGACGAATGATCGCCTCGATCACCGGCTGGAAGTGCTTGTGGCCGAACATCACGGCGCCGAGCATCACGTCTTCGCCGAGCTCCTTGGCCTCGGACTCGACCATCAGGACGGCGTCCTGCGTGCCGGCGACGACGAGGTCGAGGGTCGAGGCCTCGAGGTCGGCCACGTGCGGGTTCAGGGTGTACTGGCCGTTGACGTAGCCGACGCGGGCGGCGCCGATCGGGCCCATGAAGGGCACGCCCGACAGGGTCAGGGCGGCGGAGGCCGCGACCATCGCGAGCACGTCGGGATCGTTCTCGAGGTCGTGGGTCAGCACGGTGACGACGACCTGGGTGTCGTTGCGCCAGCCCTCGACGAAGAGGGGGCGGATCGGACGGTCGATCAGGCGGGAGACCAGGGTCTCCTTCTCGGAGGGACGGCCCTCGCGCTTGAAGTAGCCGCCGGGGATGCGGCCGGCGGCGTAGGCGCGCTCCTGGTAGTTCACGGTGAGCGGCAGGAAGTCGATGCCCACCTTGGGCTCCTTGCCGGACACGACGGTGGCGAGCACCGAGGTCTCGCCGTAGGTGGCCATCACCGAGCCGTCGGCCTGGCGGGCGACCTTGCCCGTCTCGAGGACGAGCTTGCGGTCGCCCCACATCAGCTCTTCACGTTGTACGTCGAACATATTGCAACCCTTCCTGCGGTCGGGCGAACCCGGCGGCGCCCGGGGGCAAGATGGCGCGGGGCGTTCGATCCGAACGCCCCGCGCGATCCTGTCCCCGATGCATCCGCCTTCAAGTCGCCCGGGTCTTCTCGGAGGCCGGACCCATTCCGGCAGTCCGAATCGTGAGAACGCGGCTCCGGGCCGGGCCCGGAACCGCGTGGACGCCGCGTCTTAGCGGCGGATGCCGAGACGCTCGATGAGGCTGCGGTAGCGGGCCTCGTCCTTGCGCTTGACGTAGTCGAGCAGCGAGCGGCGCTGCGAGACCATCTTCAGGAGGCCGCGGCGGGAATGGTTGTCCTTGCCGTGGGTCTTGAAGTGGCCGGT
>NZ_JAQGKL010000185.1 GCF_028290105.1 Methylobacterium sp. | reverse complement strand
TTCCGCGAGTTCTGGGTCGGGGTGCCGGACAAGGACGCCGATTCCCTCGTGATCCACGCGCTCCTCGACGGGCCCTCGCTCACCGGCGCCTTCCGCTTCACCGTGGCGCCGGGCGACGAGACCAGCGTTTCCGTGAAGGCGACCCTGATCCCCCGGGTCGACCTCGCCACGGTCGGCCTCGCGCCGCTGACCTCGATGTTCTTCATCGGCGAGAACGACCGGCGCCATTCGGACGATTACCGGCCCGAACTGCACGATTCCGATGGTCTGCAGATCGCCGCCGGCAGCGGCGAGTGGCTCTGGCGGCCCCTCGACAATCCGCGCGGACGCCGCATCTCGACCTTCGGCGGCCGCGACCCGAAGGGCTTCGGGCTGATGCAGCGCGACCGGCGCTTCGAGACCTACCAGGACCTTGAGGCCTCCTACGATCGCCGGCCGGATTACTTCGTCGAGCCCGACGGCGCCTGGGGGGAGGGTGCCGTGATGCTGATGGAACTGCCCACGGACACGGAGACCAACGACAACGTCGTCGCCTGCTGGCGCCCGGCGCAGGCCTATCCCGCCGGCCAGCCGGTCACCCTGTCCTATCGCGTCCGGGCGCTCGGCGCGGCTCCGCTCCATCCGGGGGCGGGCGTGGTCAACACCTTCGGCGTCGCGCCGGTCGCCAGCGGCACCGCCAAGGCCGAAGAGACCAGGGGCGGATTGACCCGACGTTTTCTCGTCGACTTCGCCGGAGGCGAGCTCGGCTATTATCTGGCCGACCCCGCCCGGGTCGAGGTCGTCGCTGGAACCTCGGCAGGGCGCATCACCGCCACATCGATCGCGCCGAACCCGCACATCCAGGGCTTTCGCGCCGCCGTCGACGTGACCCTGGACGCGGCCGGCCAATCCACCGACCTGCGGATGTTCCTGCGCGCCGGTGGCCGGGCGCTCTCGGAAACCTGGGTCTATCCCTGGACGGCGGCGTGAGCGCGACCTCGCCCAAGACCGAGGCGCCGCCGCCGGTCGTCACGCTGCGGGTGGCGACGCCGGCCGATCTCGACGCGCTGGTGGCCCTCGAACACGCGGCCTTCGCCAGCGACCGGGCCGAGCGGCGGGCAATCCGCCATGCCATCCGCTCGCCCAGCATGACGGTGCTCGCGGCCGTCACGAACGACGAGGTGGGCCAGGAGACGCTGGTGGGAGCCGCCACCCTGGAGCGGCGGCGCGGCAGTCGCAATGCGCGCCTCTCCTCCATCGCGGTCTCGCCGCTGCGCGCGGGTCTCGGCCTCGGCAGCCTCGTCCTCGACGGCGCCGAGGCCGATGCGCGGGCGCATGGCTGCACGCATCTGCGCCTGGAGGTCCGCGCCGACAACGGCGCCGGCATCCGGCTCTACGAGCGGCGCGGATACGTCCGCTTCGCGGTCATCCCGGACTATTACGAGGACGGGATGGAGGCCTGGCGCTACACGAAGGCCCTCTGATTCAAGAGGTCCGCTGAACGAAGGGCACCTTCGAACGAAGGCCCTCTGTACGAAAAGACCCGCCGCGGCGGGGCCGGAGCGGGTCTGACAGGCGCTTCGATCCTGGTTTCGGATCAGTCGCAGCTCTCCTTGGTGACCGTCTTGCGGTCGCCGAGCTCGTTCTCCTTCGTCACGGTCTTCGAGGCGCAGCCATCGCTGGTCTCGCGGCGCTCGACCTTGCGGGTCTCGGAGGCGGGACGGTCGACGACGACGGTGTCGGGCGCATCGCGCCGGATCACCGTGGTCTCGGCCTGGACGGCGGAGGCACCGAACAGCGTTGCCAGGGTCAGGGCGGCGATGATGGGGTTGCGCATGGAGATCTCCCTCGTGGAAAGCTGTCGCCACAACGGAGATCGTCGCAAAACCGTTCCGCTTTTTCCTGGTGTACGTTGCGCAAGTCTCCCCAACGCTTTCATGTCCCGCTCGCGAAACTGCCGGGGTGCCTGCGAAACCCTCAGCCCTCGATACGCGAAAAGTCCGCGACCTCGCGCGTCGCGGCCCGCAGAGCGTTGAGGAGCGCGAGGCGGTTCCGGCGCAGGGCCGGGTCGTCGGCATTCACCGTGACCCGCTCGAAGAACGCGTCCACCGGCGCGCGCAGGGTCGAGAGCGCCCGCATGGCACCGGCGAAATCCTCCCCCGCCACGGCGGCCGAGGCGGTCTCGCCGGCACGTGCAAGGGCATCCGCCAGCGCCCGCTCCTCCGGTTCGCCCTGCGCGGCCAATGCCGCATCCGGCGCGGCGTCGTGGGCGCGGCCGTCCTTCTTCTCCTCGATGCGCAGGATGTTGGCGGCGCGCTTGTAGCCGGCAAGGAGGTTCCGGCCGTCGTCGGTCTCGAGGAACTGCCCGAGAGCTTCCACGCGTCGGACCACCATCAGGAGATCGTCCTGGCCGGGCAGGGCGAAGACGGCGTCGATGAGGTCGTGCCGGGCGCCCTTGTCGCGCAGGTAGACTTTGAGCCGGTCGGCGAAGAAGGCGAGGAGATCGTTGCCCAGGGTGTCGGCGAAGGCGTCATCGCCGAGCGCCCCCAAGGCCTGTTCGAGTTCCTCCGGGGTCCGGTCACCGAACTCGATCTGGAATGCCCTCCGACGCCCATGCGCATGGAAGGCCGCGTCGAACAGGTGGCCCACGAGCGACAGGCGCAGGTTGTTTTCCAGGATCAGCCGGATGACGCCGAGCGCGGCACGCCGCAGCGCATACGGGTCCTTGCTCCCGGTCGGTTTCTCGTCGATCCACCAGAACCCGGTCAGGATGTCGAGCTTGTCGGCGAGCGCGACCGCGACGGAGACCGGCTCCGTCGGGACCCGATCCGTCGGTCCGACCGGCCTGTAATGGTCCTCGATCGCCGCCGCGACCCTCGGATCCTCACCTTGCAGGGAGGCGTATGTCCGGCCCATCAAGCCCTGAAGTTCCGGGAATTCACCGACCATCTCGGTGACGAGATCCGTCTTCGCGAGTTTGGCGGCGCGATCGACGAGGCGAGGATCGGCATCGATGTCGTCGGTCAGCGCGAAGGCGAGGCTCGCGATCCGCTTCACCCGGGCACCCTGCGTTCCGAGCTTCTCGTGGAACACGATTGTGTCGAGCTTCGGCAGCCGATCCTCCAGCCGGATCCCCTTGTCGGTCTCCCAGAAGAACTTCGCGTCCGACAGCCGCGCCCGCACCACGCGCTCGTTGCCCGCAGTAATGGCGAGCCCCCCGTCGCTGGCGACGAGGTTCGAAGTGAGGACGAAGGCGGGCGCGAGGGTATCGGTGCCGGCCTGGCGCAGCACGAAGCACTTCTGGTTGGCCCGGATGGTGGCGCGGATGGCTTCGGCCGGAATGTCGAGGAAGGCTTCGTCGTAGGTGCCCAACAGGACCACGGGCCATTCCACGAGGCCAGCGACCTCCTCGAGCAGTCCCTCGTCCTCCACGAGTTCGAGGCCGCGCGCGAAAGCGAGGTCGCGGGCGTCGTGCAGGATGATGTCCTTGCGCCGCTCGACGTCGAGCACGACCTTCGCGCGCTCCAGGGCCTGGACGTAATCGTCGAAGCGCCGAACCTCGATGGCGTCGGGCGCCAGGAAGCGGTGGCCGTAGGTGGTGGTGCCGGCCGCGATGCCGTCGACCTCGAACGGCACCACGTCGGGCGTCTCGGTCTCGGGCCCGAAGGTCGCCACGATGGATTGCAGCGGACGCACCCAGCGCAGGGCGCCGGGTCGGGCGGAAGCCTCCCCCCAGCGCATGGATTTCGGCCAGGGGAAGCTGCGGACGATCTGGGGCAGGATCTCGGCCAGCACGTCGAGGGTCGCGCGGCCGGGCCGCTCGATCACCGCCACGTAGAACTCGCCCTTCTTGGGGTCCTTGACGATGGTGGCCTCGTCGAGGCTCGCCAGACCCGCGCTCTTCAGGAAACCCTGGACCGCGCCCTCGGGCGCGCCGACGCGGGGCCCTTTGCGCTCCTCGCGCACGTCCTGCCCGCGCGGCGGCAGGCCGGCCACGTGCAGGGCCAGCCGCCGCGGCGTCGCGAAGGCCTTGGCGCCCTCGTAGAGGAAGCCGCGCTCCACCAGGGCGTCGGTGACGAGCTTCTTCAGGTCGTCGGCCGCGCGCCGCTGCATGCGGGCGGGGATCTCTTCGGAGCGCAGTTCGAGGAGGAGGTCGGGCATGGGATCGTCCGGAGCGTTGTGGTCGATGGGGGGCAAGCGTCGAAGGGCGGAACGATCAGCCCGCGCCACCACCCGCCGTCTGCAGCCACGCCGCCCCGCAGGCCTTCGCCAGCTCGCGCACCCGCAGGATGTAGCTCTGGCGTTCCGTCACCGAGATCACGCCGCGCGCGTCGAGCAGGTTGAAGACGTGGCTCGCCTTGATGCACTGGTCGTAGGCCGGCTGGGCCATCCGGTGCCGGCCGGTGCCGCCCTCCGGCGCCCCGGCGTCGAGGTAGGTCCGGCAGGCCTTCTCCGCGTCTGTGAACTGGCGAAACAACATCGCGGTGTCGGCGGCCTCGAAGTTGTGGCGCGAGTATTCCTGCTCGGCCTGGAGGAAGACGTCGCCGTAGGAGACCCGTTCATCGCCGGTGCCCCCGTTGAAGTTGAGGTCGTAGACGTTCTCGACGCCCTGGACGTACATCGCCAGCCGCTCCAGGCCGTAGGTAAGTTCGCCCGCCACGGGCGCGCACTCGAAACCGGCGACCTGCTGGAAGTAGGTGAACTGGCTCACCTCCATGCCGTCGCACCAGCATTCCCAGCCGAGGCCCCAGGCGCCGAGCGTCGGGCTCTCCCAATCGTCCTCGACGAAGCGGATGTCATGCAGCTTGAGGTCGACGCCGATGGCGTCGAGGGAGGCCAGGTAGAGTTCCTGAAGGTTGGGCGGGTTCGGCTTCAGGATCACCTGGAACTGATAATAGTGCTGAAGCCGGTTGGGATTCTCGCCGTAGCGGCCGTCCTTCGGGCGGCGCGACGGCTGAACGTAGGCGGCCTTCCAGGGCTTGGGGCCGAGCGCCCGTAGGGTGGTGGCCGGATGGAAGGTGCCCGCACCCACCTCCATGTCGTAGGGCTGCAGGATCACGCAGCCCTGCGCGGCCCAGAAGCGCTGCAGCGTCAGGATGAGGCCCTGGAACGAGGTCTCGGGTGCGAGATCGACGGCGCTCGAGATGGGGCTGGCGCTCGACATGGAATTTCCGGACCGTGGAGGGGTCGCCAGCGTTTAAGAGGCTCGCCCGGGGTGTCAAGCGGAGGCGGTTGCGGTGCACCCGTGCGGCCCCGCACACAATTCGGCCACGATTTGGCTTGGCCGTGGAACGGTCTGGCTTGCTGCCAAGTTTATCCGGCAATCAAGGGGTCTTCGCCGTCTCACTCGACGGTCGACAAGTTGGAACCACGGGCCATGCGCTCCACCGTCACAGTCTTCGCCGCCCTCGTTGCTGCCTCCCTCGTCGCGACCCCGGTCGTGATTAGTGCCTCGAACGCTTTCGCGACCCCCGATCACTCCGAGGCGGTGACGATGCCCGCCGCCGTGACCCCGATCGACGTCGTCACCGTCCCGGCTCCGGCCCCGGCCGAGACCTGCACCCGCAAGGTTCGGGTCGTCTATGCCGGCTACGCCGGCGACACCTGCCGCCGCTGAGCGCTCACAGGCCGTAGCGCGCGAACGCGGCGCGGTCCTCGATCGACGCCAGCACCTCGCCGGCGATGCCCGTCGCGGTGCCGCCGGGCGCGTTCCGGCGCAGGATGCGCGCCACGAGCGACCCACTCTTCTCCGCCACCAGCACGAGTTCGACCTTGTCTCCGAAGCGCGCCCTCAGGGTCGAGCGCGCGTCGCCGAGGGCATCGACGAGGCCGAGCGGCACCGCCTGCCGCCCGGTCCAGACCGCGCCGGTGAACAGGTTCTCGCCGTTCGGCGCCAGGTTCGGGCGCCGGCCGCTGACGAGCGCGGTGAACAGCGCCTGCACGTCCGCCTGGATCACCTTGAGCCGGGCGACATCCGCCGGATCCTCGGGGCGGAACGGATCGAGCATGCCCTTGGCCTCGCCTTGCGTGTGGACGCGCCGCTCTACGCCGATGCGCTCGATCAGCCGATCGAAGCCGAACCCCGCCGAGACGACCCCGATTGAGCCCACCAGCGACATCGGGTCGGCGATGATCTCATCCGCCGCGCA
>NZ_JAQGKL010000177.1 GCF_028290105.1 Methylobacterium sp. | reverse complement strand
CCCTCCGGCGTCGCGGTCCCGACATGCAGTTCGTAGAGCACGACCTCTTCCCAGGGACGCCCGGTCCACTCGGTGTCGGTCCATTCGTAGGCGCGCGGATCGATGACCTCGCTCAGACCCGAGACGTCGTCCGGCTGGAAGCGCGACGCGGGGTCGGGCACCACCAGATCACCGTCGATGCGGTAGCCGTAGCGGGCGCCGCCCTTGGCGCCTGAAACCGTGGCCTCGCGCCATCCGTCGCCGGTCTCGGGGATTGGATGATCGGTTCCGTCGACGACCAGGACGACGTCCTTCGCGGTCGGTGCCCAGAAGGCGAACCGGACCCCGTCCTTCAGCACTTCGCTACCGAAGGCCATGCTGTGGGCACGCCGCATCAGGCCACCATCTTCCGTGTCTCGAGTTCGCCAGGGTGCCGACCGCGTCCGCCGCACCTTCCAGAAGCCCGCGCGCTCGCCGTTGTTCCCTCAACCGTCACCGTCGAGGTAAGGCGTGGCGGGGATGCGACAACCGAGGCGCGAAAGAGTTTTGTGCGCCGCACCGCCGGCCGGCGCGGGTCCGACATTTGCAAGCCGGCCTTCGGAGCGAACACCAGATCTCGGGAGACGCGAATGAGCGAGCCGGACACGCACTTGGTATTGGCCCGCGCCAAGCTGAACTTCGCCCGAAAGGACCACGGCGAGCGCTGCTGGGACGACGAGTCCGCGATCGCGGACGCGATCCATGGCCGACCCGTCCTGCCGTTGACCACGACGGAGCGCGAGGAATTCCTGGCGCAGGCACGCCATGAATTGCGCCGGGAGCCCCAGTCGGCCTGAATGGGTTTGGCCCCGTCCTCAAAGCGGATGCCGCCCTGTCAGCGGTTATAGGCCGACGCCGGCCGCGCGCGCAGGACGTAGACCGCGCGCGCTTCCAGACGCACGCCGGCCCCAGGCGGAAACAGGGCTTGCCCCGCCGGCACCGCACCGGTCGGCCGCGTGGTATCGAAGATCAGGTTCCAAGGACCGCCGATGACCGGAGCGAGGGTGAAGTCGCAAGGCGTCTCCGCGGCGTTCACGAGGATCAGGAGCCGGTCGGCTTGCGGCAGGTCGTTGCCGATCTGCATGCCGAACGCTTGGCGGTGATCGTCGCCCCAATCGTCTCCCGACATCTCGGCACCACCCGGTGCCAACCAGTGCACATCGCGGAGAGGTCCGTCTCCCACGAGGACGCCGGCGAGGTAATCGCGCCGACGAAGGGCGGGCTGCTCGCGCCGAAGGCGGGTCAGATTGCCGACGAAGGCGGTGAGGCTCGGATCGGGATCGTTCTCCCAGTCCATCCAGCTCGTCGCGTTGTCCTGGGCGTAGGCATTGTTGTTGCCGCCCTGGCTGCGCGAGCGCTCGTCGCCCATCAGCAGCATGGGCACGCCTTGCGCGAGGAATACCGTAGCCAGCAGGTTGCGCTTCTGGCGGGCCCGTAACGTCAGGATCGCCGGATCGTCTGTCTCGCCTTCGACCCCGTAATTGCGCGAGAGGTTGTGACCGTGACCGTCGCGGTTGTCCTCACCGTTGGCGAGATTGTGCTTCTCCTCGTAGGCGACCACGTCCGCGAGCGTGAAACCGTCATGAGAGGCCGCGAAATTGATGCTGGAGAGCGGCCAGCGGCCGGAGGCCGCGAAGATCTCGCGGGAGCCCGAGAGCCCCTGTGTGACCTTGGCGAGGGTGGCGCGATCACCGCGCCAGAAACCCCGGATGCTGTCGCGGAACTGGTCGTTCCACTCGCTCCACCCTCGTGGGTAGCCGCCGAGCTGATACCCCCCGGCGCCGATGTCCCAGGGCTCCGCGATCATCTTCACATGCGCCAGGACGGGGTCCTGGGCCACCGCCTGGAAGAAAGCGGATTTCGGGTTGAAGTCGTGCGGGTTGCGACCGAGACTGCTCGCCAGATCGAAGCGGAAGCCCGCGACGCCGTAGGCCGTCACCCAGTGGCGCAGAGAGTCGAGCACCATCTGCATCACGCGGGGATGGTCGAGGTCGAGGGTGTTGCCGCAGCCGGTGCAATCCACCTCGTGGCGCGGGTTGTCCGGGTTGAGCTTGTAGTAGCTCGCGTTGTCGATGCCCCGGAACGACAGGGTCGGGCCGGTGTGATCCGCCTCCGCCGTATGATTGAAGACGACGTCGAGGATGACCTCGATCTCGGCGGCGGCGAGTTCGCGGATCGCCGCGCGCAGCCCGCCGATGCCGGCGGGTCCCCGATAGCGCGGATCGGCGGCAAAGTAGTTCAGCGGCGAGTAGCCCCAGAAATTGACCAGGCCCTTTTCGACGAGAAAACGGTCGTCGGCGAAGGACTGGATCGGTAGCAATTCAATCGCTGTCACGCCGAGTTTCAGCAGGTGCTCGATGATCGCCGGATGGGCGAGGGCAGCGTAGGTGCCACGCGCCGCCTCGGGCACGTCCGGGTGGGTCTGCGTCAGAGCCTTGACGTGCGCCTCGTAGATCACGGTCTGCGAAAGTGGCCGGCGCACCGGGCTCACCGCGAGATCCGGCAGTTCCGGCGGCGTGACGATGCCGCGCGGCATGAAGGCGGCGCTGTCGCGCCGGTCGATCTGATCCTCGCGCTGGATGCCGCGACGGTGACCGTAGAGGGAATCGTGCCAGCGGATGCGCCCCTGGATGTCGCGCGCATAGGGGTCGAGCAGGAGCTTGGCTGGATTGAAGCGGTGTCCATGCGCCGGGTCCCAGGGTCCGTGGACCCGGTAGCCGTAGAGCTGACCCGGAAAGACGCCGCGCAGGTAGCCGTGCCAGACGTCGTCGGTGCGGCACGGCAGGCGGATGCGACGGGCCTCGTGCCGCTCGCCGGCATCGAACAGGCAGAGATCGACGGCGGTCGCGTTCTGCGAAAACAGGGCGAAATTGACGCCGCGCCCGTCGAAATGCGCGCCAAGGGGTGCCGGCACGCCGTCTTCGACGCCGATCATATTGTCCGATGCGATCAAGAGGCTGACGTCGTCCCGGGTTTTAGGCGCCGCGGGGCGACGCCGGAGAATTATTCCGCAGCGGCTGCGGCACGGGGCGGCTCACGCTCGATCGTCCGGAAGTTCTCGAGTTCCGACATGAAGTTGCGCGCCCACCAGTCGACATCCTCGCGCTTCATGCGCTCGACCATCGGCTTCCAGCGCTCCAGGCGTTCGCCGCGCGGCATGTAGAGCGCCGTGCGGATCGCCTCCGCCACCTCGAACCGGTCGTAAGGGTTGACCACCAGGGCTTCAGGCAATTGCCGCGCCGCGCCCGCGAACTTCGACAGCACGAGCACACCTGGATCCTCGTCGGACTGGGCGACGATGTACTCCTTGGCCACCAAGTTCATCCCGTCGCGCATGGGCGTCACGAGGCCGACCCGGGCCGCGCGGTAGAGGCCCGCCAGCACCGGGCGCGGATAGGCCTTGGTGACGTACTGGATCGGCGTCCAGTTCGGCTCGCCGAGGGTGCCGTTGATGTGGCCGACCTTCTCGTTCACTTCGCGGCTGAGTTCCTCGTATTCGGGGACTTCGGTGCGCGACTTCGGGGTGATCTGGATATAGACGACGTTGCTGCGCTGATCGGGATTGGACGCGAAGAAACGCTCCACCGCTTCCATGCGCTCGGGCACGCCCTTCGAATAATCGAGGCGGTCGACGCCGATGAGAAGCTTGCGCGTCCGCAGGCCCGCCATCGTCTCGCGCACGACGCGGTTCGAGCCGGCATTTTCCGCCGCCTCCTTGAAGCCCGCCACGTCGATGCCGATCGGGAAACTGCGGATGCGGGTGCGACGGCCATCGACCATCAGCGAGCCGCCGCCGAGCGGGATCGCGCGCAACTCGTCGATCAGGTTGCGGGTGAGGTTATGGACGTCCGGATCGGTCTGCAGGCCGATCAGGTCGTAGTCCGCGATCCCGCGCAGCAATTCGTTGCTGGCCGGCAGGGTGTTGAACACGTCCGCCGCCGGCCACGGGATGTGGTGGAAATAGCCGATCGGGTTCGCGATCCCGAGACCGCGCAGTTCCGAGGCGAGGGGCAGCAAATGGTAGTCGTGGACCCAGATGATGTCGTCGTGCTCGATCAGGTTAGCCAGCGCGCGGGCGAAAATACGGTTGACGCGCTGGTACCCGGCGTAATCGGAGCGAGAGAATGCCCCGAGGCCCAGGCGATAATGCATGATGGGCCAGAGCGCGCGGTTGGCGAACCCGCTATAGTATTCGCGATGATCCTGCGGTGACAAATCAACCACAGCGTAACTGACGCGCCCACGATCGATCAGCGTCGGTTCCGTCGAGGGGTCTTCGACGACGTTTCCGCTCCAGCCGAACCAGAGCCCCTCATAGGCGGTGAAGGCTTCCTTGACCGCGACAGCGAGGCCACCGGCCGCCACGGCCTTGCCCCCTTCCTCGGGGATTGCGACGCGGTTCGATACGATGACGAGACGTGCCACGAAGCCGGCTCCGGTCCTCACAGGTCTCACGCAGGTTAAAGCGCGCGACCAGATTGATACATTGGGTGAACGCGCGGAAGCCGAGCGCGATCCGTCGCCGTAGCCAAGCGCGTTCGACCTCCCCGGGTCAAGGGATGAATGTTCGCGTTTCACGGCAAAGGCACATGGTCCGCGGCACCATTTGCCTCGGATCAGCCCGTGCGCCGGCACCTGGCGGGACCGTTTCGGCGTCTTTCGGATCGATGCCCGCCGCTGGCGACGCCAACCGAGCATGTCGATCCGCCGCACACTGCCGCCAACTGCTCCAGCACTTGTCGCGACCACGTCGTTCCGGGTCATCGGCGATCTACAGGCCAGTTGGGAGCGCAGGCGGAACCGTGTCTCTGCCGAGGGTGTTGAAACGTCGCAACAGTCTGCGTCGCCAACCTTCTACCGAGGAGCTATTCCGTGACCGCAAACCAATCCCCAAGCCCGACGGGCGCGGAGCCGGTGAACCCGACGGCCGAATGGAAGGCCCTGCGTGGCGATGTCGAGGGGATCGCGGATGTCGCGGCCGAGCGCGGCCGCAGCTTCGTCGAAGCCGCCCGCGCGCACGCCACCGACTATGTCGACCAGCGAAAGGGCGACGCCGCCCGGTCGGTCAGCGATCTCGCCAAGTCCGTTCGGGAGTCGAGCAAGACCTTCGAGGCTCAGCCCAACATCCGCGCCTTCTTCGACAGCGCCGCCGAGGGTCTCGAGCATCTCGGCACCTCGATCGAGAAGCGCAGCTTCTCGGAGTTCTACGAGGATGCCGAGGCCTTCGCGCGCAAGGCGCCGGTCGCGGTCGCGGTCGCGACGTTCCTGACCGGGTTCGTCGTCGCGCGTTTCATCAAGTCGACCAGCGTGACGCCGCTGAACGACAGCTACTCCGACCGCCGTCTCTGAGGATCGTTGGATGACCACCGGCCCACAAGCCAGCATCCAGGGCCTGATCGGCGACGCCCTGCGGGAAACGAATGAACTTGCGCGGAAGGAGATCGCCCTCTTCCGCAACGAAATGACGAGCAACGTCAGGTCGCTCTTCATCGGGCTCGGCCTGCTCGTCGGTGCCGCCGTTTTCGGCGTCGTCGCTCTCTTCGTCCTCGTGGACGCTCTGGTGAAGTGGCTCGCCACGGTGGTGCATTCCGAGGCTCTCGCGGCCCTGATCGTCGGCGGCGTTCTCCTCGTGGTCGCGGTGGCTCTCGCGTTGATCGGACGCAACGCCATGTCGTTGTCGACCCTGGCGCCGGTCCGGACCTCCCGTCAGGTTCGCGAGGACGCCCGTACGTTGTCTGAGAGGGTGTCGGGATGACCGAGTCGCTGAACGAGCTTGAGAAGGATATCGAGGCGAGCCGTGCCCGCCTCGACCAGACCATCGACCAGATCCAGGAGCGGCTCTCCGTCTCCAGCATCGTCGACGAGATGCTGGGCAATGCCCGCCGGACCCCTCTGAGCGGTGCTTACGACGGGGCGTTGGAAGCGGTTCGGCGCAATCCGGTCCCGGTCCTTCTGATCGCGGCGGGCGTGGGTTGGCTGATCCATCGCATGTCTGGCGACGGCAAGGTTCCCGTGATCCCCAGCCGCGCCCGCCTGACGGCCGAGGGCCTGCCGGTCACCACGACGGGCGCCGACCGCATCTACGATCCCGATCTGCCAACCCAGCATCCGGTCAAGGACCTGACGAACGCTGCGCAGATCTGAGCCCACATCGACCGACCGGGCCTCGTGCCCCGGTCCCCCGAACATCATCGCCGACCTTCAGGAGTGCTCCATGAGTTCCACGCAGAAGCCGGGAGACGAGCATCGTTCGCTCCCCGACGACATCGCCCTCGCGGCGGGCCTGCCCCGAGGTGGACAGGGCGAGGGGCCGCTTCACAGCGCGCCGACCCCGGGCACCTACACCGCCTCGACGCATACCGGCGGCACGCAGACCCACAGCATTCAGAACGAGGGCTCGAAGGCCTCGTCCGTTGCCGACGACCTCAAGTCACGGGCGGCGGATGCCCAATCGAAGGCAGGGGACCTGAAGGACCGCGCTGCGGATGCGGCGCAGGACGCCCGCGAGCGCGTCACCGACACCGTGCAGGACCTGCGCGCCCGCGCATCCAGTGCCGTCGATGATGCCCGAGGCTGGGTCGAAGACACACATAGGTCCGGCCGTCGCCAGATTGGCGACCTCGGCGAGCGCGGCAGCGCCCGCCTCCAGGATGGCCGCT
>NZ_JAQGKL010000169.1 GCF_028290105.1 Methylobacterium sp. | reverse complement strand
GGATCGTCCGTGACGGTGACGCCCAGGGCCCCGACACCCGCGAGCGCGCCGGCATCCTGGCCGAGCGCGGGCGAGCCCTCGCGCTCGATGGCGCCCGACAGGGTGCAGCCCTCGGTCTCCGCCACCGCGCGGATCAGCATCCGCCCCATGCGCCCGTCGGCGCCGACCACCACGAGCCGCATGCTTGGCCTCACTTTGCGTGCCGAATCCGGAGGTTGCGGTACAGCCTCCGGCCCCGGGGGACAAGGATCGGGCGCCGACACGGATCAGCGCCGGGTCACGGCCAGGAGCGGCCCGAGCACGTCGGTGATGCCGTTGACGGTGATCTGGGTGCCGACGCACAGCAGCAGGAAGGCGAAGAGGCGCCCCAGCACCCGGGCGCCGACGGGACCGATCCAGGTCACCACCCGGTCGGCCGAGCCGTAGGTGAAGCGCACCAGCACGGCGATGGCGAGCGCGGCCAGCGACATGCCCACGTAGAAGCCGATGCGGTCCGGGCCGGGGGCCGGCCGGTTGGAGCCGAGCGCGATCGCCACCGCGATGGTGCCGGGGCCGGTGGTGAAGGGCAGCGTGAGGGGGAAGAACGCGATCTCGGCGAGGTTTCCGGCGGGCTCGCGCGTCGCCTCCGCCTGCTTGCGGGCCTCGCGCGCCTCGGGCGCCGTCAGCAGCGTCCAGGCCGAGGCCGCCACCACGAGGCCGCCCGCGATGCGGAGCGCGGCCAGGGAGACGCCGAAGAAGTTGAGGATCGGCGCCCCGGCCCAGAGGGCGGCGAGCATGATCAGCGCCGCGTAGAAGCCGATGCGACGCGCCAGTTCCAGGCGCTCGGCGTGGGAATGCATCGCCGCCACCTGCGCGAAGATGAGCGACGAGCCCACCGGGTTCACGATGGAGAACAGCGACGAGAAGGCCAGCACGAAGCTCTGGAGCGCCGCCTCCGGCGCGATGAGGTTCAGCATCCGCTTCTCAGCCCGGGGAGGGGGCGGGCACCAGCACGCGGGCCGGGGCGAGGCGGGTCGCCCGGCGCACCCGGCGGACGGCGACGGGGCGGTAGAGCTGCTTGGTCGCGTCGACCACGTGCAGGCCGGCGAACGGCAGCGACAGGCTGGTGCCCATCCGCTCCCAGGCGCCGGAGGTGCGCAGCAGCAGGCGGTTCTCCACGGGGGGCATGTAGAGGGTCTCGGCCCAGCCCTCGGGCGAGAACTGGGTGGTGCGCATCAGCCGGCCGAGCTGCGAGCGGCTGTAGGGCTGGCCGTGTCCGAAGGGCGTCGCGTCCCGCCGGGACCAGACACCGCGCCGGTTCGGCACCACCAGGATCATGCGGCCCCCCGGGGTCAGCACCCGCCAGACGTCCTGCAGCAGCTCGGTGGGGCTCTCGACCGATTCCAGCGCATGGACCAGGATCACCCGGTCCACCGCCGCCTCGGGCAGGGGCATCATGGTGGGATCGGCGAGCGCCGAACAGGAGCGCCCGCTGCCGGGCCAGTTCACCACGCCCTGGGTGGCCGGCATGAAGGCCAGGGTCCGCTCGGCGATGACGTGGACGGGGCCGAGATAGGGCGTGGCGTAGCCGAGCCCGAGCACGCGCAGGCCCGAGACCGAGCCGAGGAAGCCGTGGATCGCGCGCGCGACGATGCGGTGCGTCACGCCCCCGAGGGGGCTCGCGTAGAAGGCGCGCAGATCGGTGACGTCGAGGCGCATGGGGTGAACGTTTCACGCGGCCCGTTGCGCGCGCGGCGCGGCAGGGGTCCGAACGCATCAATGGGGGCAGGGAACCCGCGCGACAAGCCCGGACCAGCGCGGCGCCGGGAAGGAGCGGGGGACAAGGGATTGCGGGGGGAACAGGGCATCGGGGGCGAGGCGCTCCGGTGGCCGCCGCCTGGAACCCGCGTGCCCGCGCCCCATCTCCCGACCGAGCGCCGATCACCGCACGCGAGGAACGCCCATGACGTCAGCCAATTCCGCCACCGGCCCACGTTGCGAGATCCGCACCTTCCTCTGCCGCAGCGACAACATCGGCGTGCTCATCCGCGATTCCGCCACCGGCGCCTGCGCGGCCATCGACGTGCCGGAGGCCGGCCCGGTCCTGAAGGCCCTCGACGAGACGGGCTGGACGCTGACCGACATCCTCGTCACCCACCGGCACGGCGACCACGTGGAGGGTATCCCGGAGGTGAAGCGCCGCACGGGGGCACGGGTGACGGCGCCCCTGAAGGCGGGGGCCGCGGTGCCGGAGGTCGACGTCACGGTGTCCGAGGGCGACGTGGTCCGGGTCGGCGACCTCGCCGCGCAGGTCTGGGAGACGCCGGGGCACTGCGCCGACCACGTCACCTACTGGTTCGAGGCGGCGGGCGTGGTGTTTGCCGGCGACACCCTGTTCACCCTCGGCTGCGGCCGGGTGATGGAGGACGAGCCCGCCACCCTGTGGCGCTCGCTTGAGCGGTTCCGGGCCCTGCCCGATGCCGCGGCGGTCTATAGCGGGCACGATTACGTGCTCGCCAACGCCCGCTTCGCTCGCGCCGCTGAGCCCGGCAACGGCGCGCTCGCGGCCCGCGCGGCGGAGGCCGAGCGCGCCAAGGCGGAGGGTCACTTCCTGATCCCGAGCACGATGGGCGCCGAGCGGGCGACCAACCCGTTCCTGCGCGCCGGCGAGCCGGATCTCGCTCAGGCGGTGAATCTTCCACCGGGAAGCCCCTCCTCGGTTGTCTTTACCGCGCTCAGGGCCTGGAAGAACCGGTTCTGACCCGCTAAAGGGAGCGTTACAGCGGGGCGGGTGCTGTCATTGGCATCTGTTTTCTGGACGACTCGGCAGGTGAACTCCGTTCCGGCAAGGCGGACCCGACCGGGAGGCCCCGTCGTTCCTTCCCACGAGCCCCGGTGTCCCCTTCGATGCAGCCGCCCGGCCCGCCCTTCGCCTTCGGGCACGAGATCGACCTCAGCCAGAGCCAGGGGTCCGAACCCTCCGGCGATGCTGCCCGAGACACCGCTGCCCAGGATACGGGTAGCGAGAACCCGGACGTCGCCCTGCGCATCACGGTTCCGCGCGTCGGGCGCCCGGCGCCCCGGGCCGCCGCCCCCCTGGCGGTGGATGCCCGCCTGCTCGCGGTGGCCACCGAGCACCTGCGCCGGCTCGGCCCCAAGCGGGTGACGGTGGTGGCGGTGGCGGCCGAGGCCGGCATGACCCACGCCAACGTCTACCGCTACTTCCCCTCGAAGGACGCGCTTCTCGACGCGGTCGCCGGGCGCTGGCTGCGCGACGTCGAGGCCGAACTCGCCCGGATCGCCGACGCGCCGGATCCCGCCGACGACAAGATCGAGCGCCTGCTCACCGCGCTCGCCAGCGTCCAGCGCGAGACCCTGGTCCACGAGCCGAACCTGTTCGCGGTCCATCTCGACGCCACCGTGGCGGCGCGGCCCATCGCCCGGCGCCACCGGGTGCGCCTGCGCAGCCTCGTGGAGCGCGTGGTGGAGGAGGGGATCGGGGCGGGCGCCTTCGTGGCCCGCGACCGCGAGCGGGCCATCGCCCACATCTTCGACGCGAGCTACCGCTTCACCCATCCGCTGGCGATTCAGCACGACGCGGACCTGCCGCGCGACCTCGTGGACGCCCGCCTCGGCGCCGTGATTCTGGCGATCCAGAAGGTGCTGCGGACCGGCACCCTGTAGGCGATGTGACAGACTTTTGTTCCTGTCACTTGAGGTTTGCCGCCGAACCGGATCACGCGCCCGTCGCCTAAGCCTCTCCCCGCGCTTCGCTTTTTCGGACGGTCCCCGTCCCTGGTCCATCTCGCGCTTGGCCCGAACCCTGCTTTGCTCCGCAGGCCTCGGTTGAAGCCCTGGGCCTTTTCCGCCACACACCGCCGCAGCGACGCGCCGGTGGCTGAAGGGCCTCCGAGAGCAGCGACCCGTCACGTTCGAGAGCGGAGTTTCTCAATCCCATGGCACGCAGCAAGATCGCGCTCATCGGCGCCGGACAGATCGGTGGAACCCTCGCGCATCTGGCGGGCCTGAAGGAACTCGGCGACGTCGTGCTGTTCGACATCGCCGACGGCGTTCCGCAGGGCAAGGGCCTCGACATCGCCGAATCCGCCCCCGTCGACGGCTTCGACGCCCAGTACACGGGCGCCAGCGATTACGCGGCCATCGCGGGTGCCGACGTGGTGATCGTCACCGCCGGCGTGCCGCGCAAGCCCGGCATGAGCCGCGACGACCTGATCGGCATCAACCTCAAGGTGATGGAGGCCGTCGGCACCGGCATCAAGGAGCACGCGCCGGACGCCTTCGTCATCTGCATCACCAATCCCCTCGACGCCATGGTCTGGGCCCTGCAGAAGTTCTCAGGCCTGCCGACCCACAAGGTCGTGGGCATGGCCGGCGTCCTCGATTCCGCCCGCTTCCGCCACTTCCTGGCGGACGAGTTCAAGGTCTCGGTGGAGGATGTGACGGCCTTCGTACTGGGCGGCCACGGCGACGACATGGTCCCGCTGGTGCGCTACTCCACGGTGGCCGGCGTGCCGCTTCCCGACCTGGTCAAGCTCGGCTGGACCACCCAGGAGAAGCTCGACGCCATGGTCGAGCGCACCCGGAAGGGCGGCGGCGAGATCGTCAACCTCCTGAAGACCGGCTCGGCCTTCTACGCGCCCGCCGCCTCGGCCATCGCCATGGCGGAGAGTTACCTGCGCGACAAGCGCCGCGTGCTCCCCTGCGCCGCCTACCTCAACGGTGAGTACGGCATCTCCGACATGTATGTGGGCGTGCCGATCGTGATTGGTGCTTCCGGCGTCGAGCGCGTGCTGGAAGTGGAATTCAACGCCGACGAGAAGGCGATGTTCGACAAGTCGGTCGGCGCCGTGAAGACCCTGATCGAGGCCTGCAAGAGCGTGAATCCGGCGCTCGCCTGAACACAGTGAGAAGCACCGCGCATCGGCCGTTCCGGTGGCCGGCGCGACGGTGCCGGTGTGATGACCTGAAGGCCCGCGCCCTGCGCCGGGATGAGGCGGAGAAACGTCCATGAACATTCACGAGTACCAGGCCAAGGCGGTGCTGAAGGAATTCGGCCTGCCCGTCTCCAAGGGGGTCGCGATCTTCAAGCCCGAGGAGGCCGAGGCCGCCGCCAGGCAGCTCGGCGGCCCGGTCTGGGTGGTCAAGTCGCAGATCCACGCGGGCGGCCGCGGCAAGGGTACCTTCAAGGGCGCGCCGGCCGGGGCCAAGGGCGGCGTGCGCGTCACCAAGTCCCTCGACGAGGTCAAGCAATTCGCCGCCGAGATGCTGGGCCAGACCCTGGTCACGATCCAGACCGGCGAGGCCGGCAAGCAGGTCAACCGCCTCTACATCGAGGAGGGCGCGCAGATCGAGGCGGAGTTCTACCTCTCGATGCTGGTGGACCGCGAGACCGGCAAGGTCGCCTTCGTCGTCTCCACCGAGGGCGGCATGGACATCGAGACGGTGGCCCACGACACCCCCGAGAAGATCATCACCTTCTCGGTCGACCCGGCCACCGGCGTGATGCCCCACCACGGCCGCGCGGTCGCCAAGGCGCTCGGCCTCACCGGCCCGCAGGCCAAGGAAGCGGGTGACCTCACCAACAGGCTCTACGAGGCGTTCACCGCCAAGGACATGAGCATGCTGGAGATCAACCCCCTGGTGCTCACCGGCGACGGCCACCTCAAGTGCCTCGACGCCAAGATCTCGTTCGATTCGAACGCCCTCTACCGCCACCCCGACATCGTCGCCCTGCGCGACGAGACGGAGGAGGACGCCAAGGAGATCGAGGCCTCAAAGTACGATCTCGCCTACATCGCCCTCGACGGCACCATCGGCTGCATGGTCAACGGCGCCGGCCTCGCCATGGCGACCCTCGACATCATCAAGCTCTACGGCGAGGAGCCGGCGAATTTCCTGGATGTGGGTGGTGGCGCATCGGAAGAGAAAGTCACGGCGGCCTTCAAGATCATCACCGCCGACCCGCAGGTGAAGGGCATCCTCGTCAACATCTTCGGCGGGATCATGAAGTGCGACGTGATCGCCAACGGCGTGATCGCGGCGGTGAAGGCGGTGGGCCTGCAGGTGCCGCTGGTGGTGCGGTTGGAAGGCACCAACGTCGAGAAGGGCAAGGAGATCATCCGGAATTCCGGCCTGAACGTGATCCCCGCCGACGACCTCGACGACGCCGCGCAGAAGATCGTCGCCGCCGTGAAGAAGGGCTGAGAGTACCCATGTCCATCCTGATCGACGCGAACACCAAGGTCATCTGCCAGGGCTTCACCGGCAAGAACGGGACCTTCCACTCCGAACAGGCCATGGCCTACGGCACGAAGATGGTCGGCGGCACCTCCCCGGGGAAGGGCGGCGCCACGCATCTCGGCCTGCCGGTCTTCGACACGGTGGCGGAGGCTCGGCATGCCACCGGCGCCGACGCCTCCGTGGTCTACGTGCCGCCGCCGGGCGCGGCGGACGCGATCTGCGAGGCGATCCAAGCCGAGATCCCGCTCATCGTCTGCATCACGGAAGGGATTCCCGTGCTCGACATGGTGCGGGTCAAGCGCGCCCTGGAGGGCTCGAAGTCCCGCCTCGTCGGCCCGAACTGCCCCGGCATCGTCACGGCGGGCCAGTGCAAGATCGGCATCATGCCGGCCAACATCTTCAAGCCGGGCTCGGTGGGCATCGTCTCGCGCTCCGGTACCCTGACCTACGAGGCGGTCTTCCAGACCACCAATGCCGGCCTCGGCCAGACCACGGCGGTGGGCATCGGCGGCGATCCCGTGAAGGGCACGGAGTTCATCGCCATGCTCGAACTCTTCCTCGCCGACCCCAAGACCGAGTCGATCGTGATGATCGGCGAGATCGGCGGTTCGGCCGAGGAGGAGGCGGCGCAGTTCATCGCCGACGAGGCCAAGCGCGGCCGCAAGAAGCCCATGGTGGGCTTCATCGCCGGCCGCACGGCGCCTCCGGGCCGCCGCATGGGCCATGCGGGCGCCATCATCTCGGGCGGCAAGGGCGGCGCCGAGGACAAGATCGCCGCGATGGAAGCGGCCGGCATCCGGGTCTCGCCCTCGCCGGCCCGCCTCGGCAGCACCCTCGTCGAGGTCCTGCGCGGCTGACACGCGGGGATTGCAGGCCTGCGTTGCCCCAACGTTCAGGTCCGCGACCCCATCTAGGAACGAGCGACGCGGGAGAGCCTCCCGCGTCTTTCCCCACACCTCCGGTCCTCGAGCGCGCTCCCACGCGAGAGGCATCGGGCAGGGCCACGCCCCAGGGCGGGCTCCGCGAAGCGGCAGGATGACCCAGACGATGGCACGCCAGGACGCGCTCGAAACCTCGTTCCTCTACGGCGGAAACGCCGCCTACATCGAGGAGCTGCAGGCGGCCTACGCCCGTGATCCGAACGCGGTCGACCCCGAGTGGCAGACGTTCTTCCGGTCCCTCAACGAGGACAAGGGGGCGGCCGAGAAGAACGCCGCCGGTGCCTCGTGGCAAAAGCCGAACTGGCCGATCCACGCCAACGGCGAGATCGTCTCGGCGCTCGACGGCAACTGGGCCACCGTCGAGAAGGCGATCGGCGAGAAGATCCGCGCCAAGTCCGACACCGCGACGGCACCCGCCAAGGGCGTCGTCATCGCCTCCGCGCCGGGCATCTCGGTGGAGCAGGCGACGAAGGATTCGGTCCGCGCGATCATGTTGATCCGCGCCTACCGCATGCGCGGCCACCTGCACGCCAAGCTCGACCCCCTCGGCCTCGCCCCGCGCGGCGACCACGAGGAACTGCACCCGCAGCATTACGGCTTCGAGGAGAAGGATTGGGACCGCCCGATCTTCCTCGACAACGTGCTCGGCCTCGAATTCTCGACCATCCGCGAGATCGTCGAGATCCTGGAGCGCACCTACTGCAACACCCTCGGCGTCGAGTTCATGCACATCTCCAATCCGGAGGAGAAGGCGTGGATCCAGGAGCGCATCGAGGGCAAGGGCAAGGAGATCACCTTCACGCCCGAGGGCCGTCGCGCGATCCTCAACAAGCTGATCGAGGCGGAGGGCTTCGAGAAGTTCCTCGACCTCAAGTACACCGGCACCAAGCGCTTCGGCCTCGACGGCTCGGAAGCCATGATCCCGGCGCTCGAACAGATCATCAAGCGCGGCGGCGCGCTGGGCGCCGAGGAGATCGTGGTGGGCATGGCCCATCGCGGCCGCCTCAACGTGCTCACCAACGTGATGGCCAAGCCCTTCCGGGCGGTGTTCAACGAGTTCAAGGGCGGCTCGGCGAGCCCGGCCGAGGTCGAGGGCTCGGGCGACGTGAAGTACCATCTCGGTGCCTCGTCGGACCGCAGCTTCGACGGCAACAACGTCCACCTCTCGCTCACCGCCAACCCGTCGCACCTCGAGATCGTCGATCCGGTGGTGCTCGGCAAGGTGCGCGCCAAGCAGGACCAGCGGGCCAAGCCCACGGTGGAGCGCACCCGCGTGGTGCCGCTGCTCATCCACGGCGACGCCGCCTTCGCGGGGCAGGGCGTGGTGGCCGAGTGCCTGGGCCTGTCCGGCCTGAAGGGCCACCGCACCGGCGGCTCGATCCACTTCATCATCAACAACCAGATCGGCTTCACCACCGATCCGCGCTTTTCGCGGTCCTCTCCTTACCCGTCCGATGTCGCCAAGATGGTGGAGGCGCCGATCTTCCACTGCAACGGCGACGACCCGGAGGTCGTGACGTTCGCGGCCAAGATCGCGATCGAGTACCGCCAGAAGTTCGGCAAGCCCGTCGTCATCGACATGCTCTGCTACCGCCGCTTCGGCCACAACGAGGGCGACGAGCCGGCCTTCACCCAGCCGAAGATGTACCAGCGCATCCGCAAGCACCCGACCGCGCTGGAGACCTACGGCAAGAAGCTCGTCGCCGAGGGCGTGCTGAGCCAGGAGCAGCTCGACACCCGCAAGGCCGAGTTCCGCGCGATCCTGGACGCCGAGCTCGAGGTCGCCAACACCTACAAGGCCAACAAGGCCGACTGGCTCGACGGCCGCTGGGCCGGCTTCAAGGCCGTGCGCGAGGACGTGGACGACCCCCGTCGCGGCAAGACCGGCGTGCCCGCCGAGACCCTGCGCGAGATCGCGCAGCGCATCACGACGCCGCCCCCCGGCTTCCACCTGCACCGGACGATCCAGCGCTTCTTCGACAACCGCGCCAAGGCGGTGGAGACGGGCAAGGGCATCGACTGGGCGACCGCCGAGGCCCTGGCCTTCGGCTCGCTCCTCATCGAGGGCAACCGCGTCCGGCTCTCGGGCCAGGACGTCGAGCGCGGCACCTTCTCGCAGCGCCACGCCGTGGTGATCGACCAAGAGAACGAGCAGCGCTACACCTCGCTGAACTCGATCCGCGAGGGCCAGGCCAGCCTGGAGGTCATCAACTCGATGCTCTCCGAGGAGGCGGTCCTCGGCTTCGAGTACGGCTACTCGGCCGCCGAGCCCAACGCCCTCGTGCTCTGGGAGGCGCAGTTCGGCGACTTCGCCAACGGCGCCCAGGTGGTCATCGACCAGTTCATCTCGTCGGGCGAGCGCAAGTGGCTGCGCATGTCGGGCCTGACCCTGCTGCTGCCGCACGGCTACGAGGGCCAGGGGCCGGAGCATTCCTCCGCCCGCCTGGAACGCTTCCTGCAGATGTGCGCCGAGGACAACATGCAGGTGGCCAACTGCACCACGCCCTCGAACTACTTCCACATCCTGCGCCGCCAGCTGCACCGCGAGTTCCGCAAGCCGCTGATCCTGATGACGCCCAAGTCCCTGCTGCGCCACAAGAAGGCGGTCTCGCCCATCGAGGCGATGGCGGAGGGCTCGAGCTTCCACCGCGTGCTCTGGGACGATGCCGAGCGCGACGAGGACGGCATCAAGCTCGTCAAGGACGACAAGGTCCGGCGCGTCGTGCTGTGCTCGGGCAAGGTCTATTACGACCTCTACGACGAGCGCGAGAAGCGCGGCGTCAACGACGTCTACCTGATGCGCGTCGAGCAGCTCTACCCGTTCCCCCTCAAGGCGCTCGCGGGCGAGATGGGCCGGTTCCGCAACGCCGAGGTGGTGTGGTGCCAGGAGGAGCCGAAGAACATGGGCTCCTGGGCCTTCGTCGAGCCCTACCTCGAATGGGTACTCGGCCAGGCCCAGTCGCCGGTCAAGCGCGCGCGCTACGTCGGCCGCCCGGCCTCCGCCTCCACGGCGGTGGGCCTGCTCTCGAAGCACCAGGCCCAGCTCCAGGCCTTCCTCAACGAGGCGCTGGCGGTCTGAGCCGCCGGCGCCCCCGACACTTCGCGATCCGAGGGCGCCGCGCGACGGCGCCCCAAACTCTCCGGACGGACACCCACCATGGCAACCGATATCGTCGTCCCGACCTTAGGCGAATCCGTCAGCGAGGCCACGATCGGCCGCTGGTTCAAGAAGCCGGGCGACACCGTGGCGGCGGACGAGCCGCTGGTGGAACTCGAGACCGACAAGGTCACCCTGGAGGTGAACGCCCCGGCGGCGGGCGAACTCGGCGAGATCCTGGCCAAGGACGGCGAGACCGTGGAGCCGGGCGCGCTGCTGGGCTCGATCATCGCGGCCGGCGCCGGCGGCGCCAAGGCACCCGCGCCGAAGAAGGCCGAGCCCACACCTGCAGAGGCCGCACCCGCCGAGACCAGGACGTCCGAGGCGGCGCCCGCGCAGGATTCGTCGGCCGGCTACGGCAACCACGGCGACGGCGCGCCCCCGCAGGCCCGCGAATCCGGCGATCACGGCCCGGCGGTGGCCAAGATGGCGCGTGAATCCGGCATCGACCCCGCCACCCTCAACGGCAGCGGCAAGGACGGCCGCGTGACCAAGGGCGACATGCTGGAGGCCACGGCCAAGGGCGGTCCCTCGGCCCCGGCGCCCGCCCCCGCCAGGGAGGCCAAGCCCGCCGCCCCGCGCGCCCCCTCCAAGCCCGACGACGCGGCGCGCGAGGAGCGCGTGCGCATGACCAAGCTGCGCCAGACCATCGCCCGCCGTCTCAAGGACGCGCAGGACACCGCCGCGATGCTGACGACGTTCAACGACGTCGACATGTCGGCCGTGATGGCCATGCGCAGCCAGTACAAGGACATCTTCGAGAAGAAGCACGGCACCAAGCTCGGCTTCATGGGCTTCTTCACCAAGGCGGTGATCGGGGCGCTGAAGGACGTGCCGGCGGTCAATGCCGAGATCGACGGGCAGGACCTCGTCTACAAGAACTATTACCACATCGGCATCGCGGTCGGGACGGATAAGGGCCTCGTGGTGCCGGTGGTGCGCAACGCCGACGACCTCTCCATCGCGGGCATCGAGAAGACGATCTCGGGCTTCGGCAAGAAGGCCCGCGACGGCAAGCTCTCCATCGACGAGATGCAGGGCGGCACCTTCACCATCACCAACGGCGGCATCTACGGCTCGCTGATGTCGACCCCGATCCTCAACGCGCCGCAATCGGGCATCCTCGGCATGCACCGCATCGAGGAGCGCCCGGTGGTCCGGAACGGCAAGATCGAGGCCCGGCCGATGATGTACCTCGCCCTGTCCTACGATCACCGCATCGTCGACGGGAAGGAGGCCGTGACCTTCCTCGTGCGCGTCAAGGAGGCGCTGGAGGATCCGGCACGACTCGTGCTCGACCTCTAAGGCCCGGCAGCTGCCGTCCGCCGGCCGCGATCCCCGCGGCCGGACGCTTCCGCGCGCTTCGTACTTCGATGGTGGGGCATGACCCGCCGCCCAATTCAGCGAGTCAGATACCCATGTCCTACGATCTCGTCGTCATCGGCACCGGCCCCGGCGGCTATGTCTGCGCCATCCGGGCGGCCCAGCTCGGCCTCAAGACCGCCGTGGTCGAGAAGCGGGCGACCCATGGCGGCACCTGCCTCAATGTCGGCTGCATCCCCTCGAAGGCCCTGCTGCACGCGTCCGAAGCCTTCGAGGAGGCCGGCAAGCACTTCGCCGACATGGGCGTGATCGTGAACGCCCCCGAGCTCGACCTCGCGAAGATGATGACGTTCAAGCAGGACGGCGTCGACGGCAACACCAAGGGCGTCGAGTACCTGCTCAAGAAGAACGGCATCGACGCGTATCGCGGCACCGCGCGGCTCGCGGGCGCCGGCCGCGTCGAGGTGCTGTCGGAGGATGGCGGCAACCAACTCCTGGAGACGAAGAACGTCGTCATCGCCACGGGCTCGGACGTCACCCGGCTCCCCGGGGTCACCATCGACGAGACCATCGTGGTCTCCTCCACGGGCGCGCTGGCCCTCGAGACGGTGCCGGGCAAGCTCCTGATCATCGGCGCCGGGGTCATCGGGCTCGAACTCGGCTCGGTCTGGCGGCGCCTGGGCTCCGAGGTCACCGTGGTCGAGTATCTCGACCGGATCCTGCCGGGCATGGACGGCGAGGTCGGCAAGCAGTTCCAGCGCATCCTCGGCAAGCAGGGCGTGCAGTTCAAGCTCTCGTCCAAGGTCACGGGCGTCGACGTGGCGGACGGGGCGGCCACCGTCACGGTGGAGCCGGCCGCGGGCGGCGAGGCCGAGACGCTCACCGCCGACGTGGTGCTCGTCGCCATCGGCCGGGTCCCCTACACCGAGGGTCTCGGGCTGGAGACAGTGGGCGTCGGCCTCGACAACAAGGGCCGCATCCAGACGGACAGCCACTACGCCACCAACGTCACCGGCATCTACGCCATCGGCGACGTCATCGCGGGGCCGATGCTGGCCCACAAGGCCGAGGACGAGGGCGTGGCGGTGGCCGAGTTGCTCGCCGGCCAGTCGGGCCACGTGAATTACGGCGTGATCCCCAACGTGGTCTACACCTACCCGGAGGTCGCCTCGGTCGGAAAGACCGAGGAGGAGCTCAAGAAGGACGGCATCGCCTACAACACCGGAAAATTCCCCTTCACCGCCAACGGCCGCGCCAAGGTCAACCACACCACCGACGGCTTCGTGAAGATCCTGGCCGACGCCACCACCGACCGGGTGCTCGGCGTCCACATCGTCGGGGCGGATGCGGGCAACCTCATCGCGGAGGTCGCGGTGGCGATGGAATTCGGTGCCAGCGCCGAGGACGTCGCCCGCACCTGCCACGCTCACCCGACCCTGACGGAAGCCGTCAAGGAAGCCGCACTCGCGGTGGGCAAGCGCGCGATCCACATCTGATCGCGCGGGAACGCCTGCGCCCGCTGCGGGCGCAGGCATCGTTCAGCGAATGCCGCCGCTGGCGGTGATCACCTCGCCGGTCAGCCAGCGGGCCTCGTCGGAGGCGAGGAACGTCACGACTTCGGCGATGTCGTCCGGCTGGCCGGCACGGCCCAGCGGCGTCTGCGCGACGAAGCCGGCCTCCATGTCGGAGCCGACGATTCCGGCGGTGTGGGTGCCCTCGGTCACCACGAAGCCGGGGCTGACCACGTTGACCCGGATCCTGCGCGGCGCCAGCTCGTTGGCGAGGACGCCCGAGATCGCATTCACGGCGCCCTTGGTTCCGGCGTAGACCGATGCGGTCGGCGTGTTCACGTGGGTGATCGCCGACGAGATGTTGACCACGCTGCCGCCCTCTCCGAGATGCTTCGCCGCCGCCCCGGTCGCCAGCAGCACACCCAGCACGTTGACGTCGAAGAGGCGCCGGTAGTGCTCTTCGCCCACCTCCTCGATCGGCGCGAACTCGTAGACTCCGGAATTGTTGACCAGCACGTCGAGCCGGCCGAACTGCGCCACCGCCGCCTCGATCAGTGCTTGCGCCTGCGCGCCCTTGGAGACGTCGGCCTGGACCGCGACGGCCCGCCCGCCCGCCGATGTGATCGCCGCCACGACGGCGTCCGCGCCCGCCTTGCTGGAGGCGTAGTTGACGACGACCGCCGCACCCGCCTTCGCCAGCGACTTGGCGATCGCCGCGCCGATGCCCTTCGATGCGCCGGTGACGACGGCGACCTTGCCTTCGAGCTTTGACATGTGTGCTAACCTCGTCCGTGGGCGGCTCCGGGATGGTGGCCTTAGTCCCATAGTTCGGGACTTCGGAACTATCAAAGCGCAGATCAAGCCCCCACATGGATAAAACATGAGGTCCCTGTTCCACCCCGCCCTGGAAGATGTCCGCCCGGAGGCGATCCTGCACGCCCTGTCAGACCCGACCCGCGCCGCGATCTTCGCCCGGATCTCGGGGGCGGGCTGCGTCGAGGCCTGCACCGCCGTCTCGGCGGTGGGGGACCGGGTCATCCCGAAATCGTCGCTCTCCAGCCACTTCAAGGTGCTGCGCGAGGCCGGGCTGATCCGCTGCGAGCGCCACGGCGTGGAGATGCGCAATCATTCGCGCTGCGCCGAGGTCGAGGCCCGCTATCCCGGCCTGCTGTCCGCGATCATGAGCGCCTATGCCCGCACGGACGCCTCCGCGATGGCGACGCCATAGGCCCGGCCGGCACGAGCCCGAAGGCCGGTGCCGGCGGGTGCGGCAGCCCTACTTCATCGTCGGCATCACGAAGTCGGCGCCCGCGCGGATGCCGGTGGGCCAGCGGGTCGTGATGGTCTTGAGGCGCGTGTAGAAGCGCACGCCCTCGGGGCCGTGCATGTGGTGGTCGCCGAACAGCGAGGCCTTCCAGCCGCCGAAGGAGTGGAACGCCATCGGCACCGGGATCGGCACGTTGATGCCCACCATGCCGACCTCGATCTGGTGCGCGAATTCCCGCGCCGCGTCGCCGTCGCGGGTGAAGATCGCGGTGCCGTTGCCGAATTCGTGGTCGTTGATGAGTTTGGCCGCCGTCGCGTAGTCCGGCGCGCGGGTGATCGCCAGGACGGGGCCGAAGATCTCCTCCCGGTAGATCGACATCTCCGGGGTGACCCGGTCGAACAGGGTGCCGCCGAGGAAGTAGCCGCCCTCGTAGCCCTGGAGCGTCAGGCCGCGCCCGTCGACGAGGAGTTCGGCGCCTTGGGCCACGCCGGCATCGATGTAGCCGCTGACCTTGTCGCGGTGCGTGCCCGTCACGAGGGGGCCCATCTCGGCCTCCGGGTCGGTGCCGGGGCCGACCTTCAGGGCGCGCACCTTCGGGATCAGCCTGGCCACCAGGGCGTCGGCGGTGGCCTCGCCCACGGGGACCGCCACGGAGATCGCCATGCAGCGCTCCCCCGCCGAGCCGTAGGCCGCGCCCATCAGCGCGTCCACCGCCTGGTCGAGGTCGGCGTCGGGCATGACGATCATGTGGTTCTTGGCGCCGCCCAGCGCCTGGGCGCGTTTCCCGTTCGCGGTGGCGGTGGCGTAGATGTAGCGGGCGATCGGGGTCGAGCCGACGAAGCTCACGGCCGCGATGTCGGGGTGGTGGAGGAGCGCGTCCACGGCCTGCTTGTCGCCGTGCACCACGTTGAACACCCCGTCGGGCAGGCCGGCTTCCTTGAGCCAGGCCGCCACCAGCAGCGACGGCGAGGGGTCGCGCTCGGAGGGCTTCAGGACGAAGCAATTGCCGCAGGCGAGCGCCACGGGAAACATCCACATCGGCACCATGACGGGGAAGTTGAACGGCGTGATGCCGGCCACCACCCCCAGCGGCTGGCGCAGGGAATGGCTGTCGACGCGGGTGCCGACATTCTCCGTGACCTCGCCCTTGAGGAGCTGGGGCGCGGCGGTGGCGAACTCCACCACCTCGAGCCCGCGCTGGATCTCGCCGCGCGCATCCGAGAGCACCTTGCCGTGCTCGGCGGTGATCAGGGCGGCGAGTTCGTCGATGCGCGCCTCCGCGATGCGCAGGAAGGCGTTGAGGATGCGGGCGCGGCGCAGCGGCGTGGTGTGCGCCCAATCGTGGGCCGCCGCCTTGGCGCTGGCCACCGCCGCGTTCACATCGGCCTCGTTGGCCAGGGCGACCCGGCCGGTCTCCTCGCCGGTGGCGGGATTGTAGACCGGGGCGGTGCGCGTGCTGGTGCCGGCGGCGGTGCCGCCGCCGATGTAGTGGTGGATCGCGGTCGGCATCGGAGGAATCCTCGAGGGACGTGAGGTCGTGAAGGGAATCAGGCGGCGCGGGCGATGGCGTCGCCGAGGATCGACGCCATGGTGTCGATCTGGCCGCGCTCCACGATCAGCGGCGGCGACAGGGCGATGATGTCGCCGGTCACCCGGATGAGCAGGCCGCGCTCGAAGCAATCGACGAAGACGTCGTAGGCCCGCGCGCCGGGTGCGCCCGGCCGGGGCGCCAGCTCGATGCCGGCCACGAGGCCGATGGTGCGGATGTCGATGACGTGTCCGGCGCCCCGCAGGTCGTGCATGGCGCTCGTCCAGTCCCCGGCGAGGTCGGCGGCCCGGGTGAGCAGGCCCTCGGCCGCGTAGATGTCGAGGGTGGCGAGACCGGCCGCGCAGGCGACGGGGTGCCCCGAATAGGTGTAGCCGTGGAACAGCTCGATCACCGCCTCCGGGCCGTGCATCAGGGCATCGTGGACGCCCCGCTTGCAGAACACCGCGCCCATCGGGAGCGTGCCGTTGGTGAGGCCCTTGGCGGTGGTGACGAGGTCGGGCACCACGCCGAAATAATCCGTGGCGAAGGGCGTGCCGAGGCGGCCGAACCCGGTGATGACCTCGTCGAAGATCAGCAGGATGCCGTGCCGGTCGCACGTCTCGCGCAGGCGCTGCAGGTAGCCCTCCGGCGGCAGCAGCACGCCGGTGGAGCCGGCGACCGGCTCGACGATGCAGGCCGCGATGGTCTCGGCCCCGTGGAGCCCCACGAGGCGTTCCAGGTCGTCGGCGAGTTCCGCCCCGTGCGCGGGCAGGCCCTTCGAGAAGGCGTTGCGCTCCAAGTCGTGGGTGTGGCGCAGGTGGTCGACCCCTGGCAGCAGCGGGAAGACGCGCCGGTTGTTGACGAGGCCGCCCACCGAGATGCCGCCGAAGCCGACGCCGTGATAGCCGCGCTCGCGGCCGATCAGCTTGGTGCGCGTGCCCTGGCCGATGGCGCGCTGGTAGGCGAGCGCGATCTTGAGGGCGGTGTCCACGGATTCCGAGCCGGAGCCCGTGAAGAACACACGGTCGAGCCCCGCCTTGGGACCGCCCGGCGCGATGGCGGCGAGCCGCTCGGCGAAGTCGAAGGCCGCCGGGTGGCCCATCTGGAAGGAGGGGGCGAAATCGAGGATGGTGAGCTGGCGCTCCACCGCCGAGGCGATGCCCTGGCGCCCATGCCCGGCATTCACGCACCAGAGCCCGGCGGTCCCGTCGAGCACGCTGCGCCCGTCGCTGGTCGTGTAGTGCATGCCCTGGGCCGAGGCCATCATGCGGGGGGCGGCCTTGAACTGCCGGTTCGCCGTGAACGGCATCCAGTAGGCGTCGAGGCTGGGCGCGTTCGCGGCGGCGTGGTGGTCCATGGCACTCTCACCCGTGGGAGATGTCGATGGGCGGGAAAGAGGCGCCGATTGCGGAGCGCGAACAAGTCCTTTTCTTCCTGGCGCCATCTGCTTGAAAAGCTTGGGCCCGCGTGACAGGTGTTCGCGGATCCTGAACAACCCGAACACCGGCGGGGTCTGTGATGAGCGTCGATCTCGGTGCGCGCCTGCGCTACGTGCGAACCCTGCACGGCTTCTCGCAGCGCGAACTCGCCAAGCGCGCCGGCGTGCCGAACTCGACAATCTCGCTCATCGAGTCGAACGGGGTGAACCCCTCCGTCGGCGCCCTCAAGCGCATCCTCGACGGCATCCCCATCGGCCTGTCCGAGTTCTTCGCCGTGGAGCCGGAGCGCCCCCGCAAGGCGTTCTACCGGGCCGACGAACTCACCGAGATCGGCAAGGGCCCGATCTCCTACCGGCAGGTGGGCGACAACCTCTTCGGGCGCGGCCTGCAACTCCTGAAGGAACGCTACGAGCCCGGCGCCGACACGGGCCGGGTGCCCCTGGTCCACGAGGGCGAGGAGGGCGGCATCGTCCTCTCCGGGCGGCTGGAGGTGACGGTGGACGACGAGCGCCGCATCCTCGGCCCCGGCGACGCCTATTCCTTCGAGAGCCGCCGCCCGCACCGCTTCCGCTGCGTCGGCCCCGTGGCCTGCGAGGTGGTCAGCGCCTGCACGCCGCCGACGTTCTGAGGGCCGCGAGACCTGAGGGCTGCGAGACCGGATCTGCCCTTCATCCGGGCAGCATTCGCCCGAAACGCGGGCCCTGCGCGCAAGTGCAGTGCAGCATAGGTTTCTCCGCTTGACGGACCGAAGTGAGCGACATTCTATGCGTATCAATCGAATGGTTCGCCGAGATCGGCGTTCGGGAGCGGTGGCATGCGGGATCGTCGGGCGTTTCTGAAGGACACCTTGCTGGCGGGCGGGCTCGCGGCCTCCGGCGTCGCGTTGCCGGGCCTGCTGCGGGGCGCCTGCGCGGCGGAGGGCCCGCTCGTCGTCGGCGCGCCGCTGCCGATCTCCGGGGCGTTCGCCGCCAACGGCAAGTTCGCGTCGCTGGGCGCCGCCTTCGCCGCGCAGGAGGCGGGTTCGGTCCTCGGCCGCAAGGTCACGATCGCCGACATCGACACCGAGGGGAAGCCCGCGCCGGCCGCCCGCAAGGTGCAGGAGGCGATGGGCCAGGGCACGCGCCTGTTTGCCGGCGGCATCCTCTCCTCCGAGGCCCTGGTGATGGGCAAGGAGGTCACGAAGTCCGACGGCGTCTTCATCACCACGGCGGGCGCCGACGAGATCACCGGCTCGGATTGCAATCGCGGCACCTTCCGCTGGACGGTGCCGACCTTCGGGGCCATCGCGCAGACCGTGCGGCCGCTCGTCGAGCAGATGCCGCAGGCCAAGCGCTGGTACACGATCACCCCGCAATACGTGTTCGGCGAGGGCCTGCTCGGCGCCGCCAAGGCGGTGTTCCAGGAGAAGGGCATCGAGCATGTGGGCAACAGCTACCACTCGCTCGCCGAGAAGGAGTTCAGCGGCTACCTGACCAACGCCATCGCGGCCAAACCCGACGTGCTCCTGCTCCTCAATTTCGGCTCGCAATCCTCGGATGCCCTGCGCCAGGCCGTGAGCTTCGGCCTCAAGAAGCGCATGGCGATCGTGATCGCCTGGGCCTCGGGCCTGGAGCAGTTCGAGGCGCTGGGGGCCGACCTCTGCGAGGGCGTCTATTTCGGGGCGCAGTACTGGCACGGCATCGACTCGCCCCTGAACAAGGCCCTGGTGGCCAAGGTCCGCGAGAGCGCCAAGATGACGCCGAACTACTCCTTCGCCGGCTCCTACCAGATCACCAGGCTGCTGCTGGACGCGGCCACGAAGGCGGGAAGCGCGGACGGCCCCGCCGTGATCAAGGCCCTGGAGGGCCTGCGCTATTCCGGCCTGACGGGCGACGAGGAGATCCGCGCCGCCGACCATCAGGTCATCAAGGATTACTACCTGCTCAAGGGCAAGGCGAAGTCCGCCATGAAGGACAAGGACGACTTCGCCGACGTGATCCATTCGGGCAAGTCCTTCCTCTCGCCCGAGGCCGCCGGCTGCAAGATGGCGTGAGGGCGGGGCGGCTCTCCTCCCCTTGCGGGGAGGCGTTGGAGGGGGGGTGGTTCCGCTCGCCTCCGCGGCCTCGCGGGTCACCCAACCACCCCCACCCTCTGACCCCTCTGCGCAGGGGGGAAGGGGAGCGCGCCTGATTACAGGCGATGCCGGCCACCGCCCTCAACCCCTCAGGTCGGGAGACCCCGTGACCTACCTGTTCCAGATCCTGAACGGTCTCGGCCTCGGGATGCTCTACTTCCTGCTGGCGGTGGGCCTGAGCATCATCTTCGGGCTGCTGCAGTTCGTGAACTTCGCCCACGGGGCGTTCTACCTGATTGGCGCCTACCTCGCCTACGAGGGCGTCGAGCGGGGCCTGAGCTTCTGGGTGGCGATGCCGCTCGCCGCCCTCGTCGTCGCCGCTCTGGCGGGCCTGACCGAGCGGCTGCTCCTGCGCCGGGTCTACAAGCTGCCCCACACCTTCCACATCCTCGTCACCGTGGGCCTCGCCCTGGTGGTGCAGGAACTCGTGATCATCGTCTGGGGGCCCATCGGCGGCAACGTCGCCCCGCCGGAGGAACTCAGCGGCGTCCTCATCCTCGGCGACTTCGTCTATCCCGAATACCGCCTCTTCGTGATCGGCTTCACGGCGATCCTGGCCGCCTGCCTGTGGTGGCTCCTCGACCGGACGCGGCTCGGCGCCATCGTGCGGGCGGGCTCCGAATCCCCGTCGAACATGGCGCTGCTCGGCTACGATACGCTCCGCATCAACACCGCCGTCTTCGCGCTGGGCGCCGGGCTCGCGGGCCTCGCCGGAGCGCTCGCGGCCCCGATCCGGGGTGTCGAGCCCTTCATGGGCGTCGAGGCGCTCGGCATCGCCTTCGTGGTCGTGGTGATCGGCGGCATGGGCAGCTACGCGGGGGCGCTGGCCGCCGGCATTCTGGTGGGCGTCGCCCAGAGCCTGATGGCGACGCTCTGGCCCGAGGGCGCGCGCCTCGTGATCTATCTCGGCATGGCCGGCATCATCATGGCGATGCCGCGCGGCCTGTTCGGCCGGGCCTGAGGAGGATTTCGGCGTGATCCCCTTCCTCGACAGGCCCCTGGTGCAGTTCGGCCTCGCGCTGGCCGCCGTGCTGATCCTGCCGCTCGCCATGCGCTCGGGCACGCTCGCCAGCGAGATCCTGATCTTCGGGCTCGCGGTCGCCGCCTGCAACCTGCTCCTGGGCTATACCGGCCTGCTCTCCTTCGGCCAGGGCATCTTCTTCGGGCTCGGCAGCTATGTCGCCGGCCTCGGCCTCGTGCGCGCCGGCCTGCCGGCCCCCGTCGTGCTGCTCCTCGCGCCGGTGTCGGGCGCCCTCGTGGCGGCGGCGGTGGGCTGGGTCTCGATCCGGCGCCAGGGCGTCTACTTCGTGATGCTGACGCTCGCCTTCTCGCAGATGTTCTACTTCCTGGCCTACACCTTCAGCGGCCTCACGGGGGGGGACAACGGCCTCCTCGACATCCCGCGCCCGAGCCTCGGCGGCACGCCGCTCTCCGGGGCCTGGACCTACTACGCCTACGTCGCGGTGCTCTTCCTCGCGCTGTTCGCCGCCCTGCAGCGGGTGGCGCTCTCGACCTTCGGGCGGACCCTGCTCGCCATCCGCGACAACGAGGGCCGGGCCGGGGCGATCGGATTCCCCGTGCGGGCCTTCAAGGTCGCGGCCTTCGCGATCTCCGGCGCGGTCACGGCGTTCGCGGGGGCGCTCCACGCCATGCTGATCGGCGTCGCCCCGCTCTCCAACATCGACTACCACACCAGCGAGACCCTGCTGATCATGACGATCATCGGCGGCAGCGCGAACCTGTTCGCCTCGCTGCTCGGGGCCGGTGCCTATCTCCTCGCCGCCGACGCCCTCTCGGCGATCTGGCCGCGCTGGCTCCTGTTGCTGGGCCTCCTCCTCATCGTCATCACGCTGTTCCTGCAGCGCGGGCTCTGGGGCCTGATCGAGCGCGCCGTCGCCCTCGTCACCCGGGCGCCCCCGCCGGACGATCCGGCGCCGGATCGCCCCGTGGCGAGCCCCGACCCGGAGGCCGGCCGGTGAGCGAGATCGTCCTCTCCACCGACGACTTGGGCGTCCGCTACGGCAGCTTCGTCGCGCTCCAGGACGTGACGCTGCGCATCGCGAAGAACAGCGTCCACTCGATCATCGGCCCGAACGGGGCCGGCAAGACCACCCTGTTCCACGCGCTCACCGGCCGGATCGCACCCTCCGCCGGCCGCATCGGCCTGATGGGCCGGGACATCACCCGGACCTCCGACCACGAGCGCGTGCGCCTCGGCCTCGCCCGCTCGTTCCAGGTCACCAGCCTGTTCCCCACCTTGAGCGTGCGCGAGAACCTGCGGCTGGCGGCGCAGGGCAAGACCCCCTGGCAGGCGCTCGCCCCCTGGCGCCGGGTTGAGGCCAACCGGCCGGCGCTCGCCATGGCCGACGCGATGCTGCAGCGCCTCGACCTGACCCGCGTGGCCTTGCGCGCGGCGGGCGAACTCTCGCACGGCCAGCAGCGCCGCCTCGAAGTCGGCATGGCGATGGCCGCCGCTCCCAAGGTCATCCTCCTCGACGAGCCGACCTCCGGCATGGGCATCGACGACATCGCGGCGATGAAGGCGCTGATCCGGGATCTCGGCCGGGATCACACCGTGCTGTTCATCGAGCACAACATGGGCATCGTCATGAACATCTCCGACACCGTGACGGTGATGCGGGCGGGCCGCGTGCTGGTGGAGGGGCCGCCCGCGCGGGTCCGCGACGACCCGGAAGTGCGCCGGGCCTATCTCGGCAACATGATCACCGGGGATCTGGCGCCATGAGCGGCCCCGTCGCCCTGACGCTGGACGACGTCCACGGCTATTACGGCAAGAGCCACATCCTCCAGGGCGTCAGCCTGGAGGTGCGAGCCGGCGAGATCGTTTGCCTGCTCGGCCGCAACGGCGCCGGCAAGACCTCGACGCTCAAGGCCGCGAGCGGCCTGCTCACCCCGCGCGGGGGATGCGTGCGCTTCCAGGGCACGGACGTGACCGGCTGGCCCGCCCACCGCATCGCCCGCACCGGCCTCAACCTCGTGCCGGAGGATCGCGGCATCTTCAGCCTGCTCAGCGTGGAGGAGAATTTGGGCGTCGCCGCGCGCAAAGGCTCGCCCTGGGGCATGCGCGACATCTACGCGATGTTCCCGCGTCTCGAAGAGCGGCGCCGCAACGGCGGGGCGCAGCTCTCGGGCGGCGAGCAGCAGATGCTGTCGATCGCCCGCGCGCTGCTCAACGGCCCGAAGCTCCTCATGCTCGACGAGCCGGTGGAGGGCCTGGCCCCCGTCATCGTCGAGGAGATCGTGGCGCAGATCCGCGCCATCCGGGCGGCGGGGGTGCCGATCTTGCTGGTGGAACAGAATCTGGCGGTCTGCACCTCGCTCGCCGACCGCCACTACATCCTCGAACTCGGCCGCGTCGCCTATGCCGCCGCCAATGCCGACTTCATCGCCGACGACGCGGCGCGCGACCGCTACCTCGGCGTCAAGGCGGCGTGAACAACGGGAACACCATGTCGAATCTCGCCAGCATGTCGAATCTCGCGATCGATGCCGAACGCCTCTGGGACAGCCTGACCGAGACCGCCGCCATCGGCGGCACGCCGGACGGCGGCATCGCGCGCCTCACCTTGAGCGACGAGGACCGCCGGGTGCGCGACTGGCTGCGCAGCCAGGTCGAGGCGCTGGGCTGCACCCTCACGGTGGATGCGGTGGGCAACATGTTCGCGCTGCGCCCCGGCCGGAACCCGGACCTGAACCCCATCGCCATGGGCAGCCACCTCGACACCCAGCCCACGGGGGGCAAGTTCGACGGGGTGCTGGGCGTGCTCGCCGGCCTGGAAGTCCTGCGAACGCTGGATGGCGCCGGCTACGTCACCGAGGCGCCGCTCCTGCTGGTGAACTGGACCAACGAGGAGGGCGCGCGCTTCGCCCCCGCCATGCTCGGCTCGGGCGTCTATGCTGGCATCTACGAGGCACCTTGGGCGGAGGCCCGCGAGGATTCCGCCGGCACCCGCTTCGGCGCGGCCCTCGATGCCATCGGCTATCGTGGGCCGGCCGTCCCGGGCTCGGTGCCGTTCGGGGCGATGTTCGAACTCCACATCGAGCAGGGTCCGATCCTGGAAGCGGAGGGGGCGGCCATCGGCGTGGTGCAGGGCGTGCAGGGCATGCGCTGGTACGAGGTCACGCTCGCGGGCCAGTCCGCCCATACGGGCTCGACGCCGATGCCGATGCGGCGCAACGCGCTGGTCGGCGCCGCGCGGCTGGTGGAGGCGGTGGATGCCGCCGCCCTGGCGCACGCGCCTGCGGCCGTCGGCACGGTGGGCCACCTCACGGTGACGCCCAATTCCAACAACGTGATTCCCGGCCACGTCTTCCTCACCGTGGACCTGCGCCACCCCGATGACGCCGTGCTCGACGCCATGGAGGCGGCCCTTCGCGACGCGCTGGACCGCGTCACGGTCGGGCTGTCCCTGGAGGGCAGCCTCCAGACCATCGCGCGGACCGCCCCCGTCGCCTTCGATCCCGACTGCATCGCCAGCGTCCGGCGCGCGGCCCGGAAGGGCGGGCACGCCACCCGCGACATGGTCTCGGGCGCCGGCCACGACGCGGCGCACGTGGCGGGGCTGGTGCCCACCACCATGGTGTTCGTGCCGAGCGCCGGCGGCCTCAGCCACAACCCGGCGGAAGCCACGGCGCCCGCCGAATGCGCGGCCGGCGCGCAGGTGCTGCTCGACGCGGTGCTCGACTACGATTCCCGCCACAGCCCGACTGCCTGATCTCAACCGACGCCGAGTTGCCGCCATGCGCATCGTCACCGCCCGGGTGAACCACGAGACCAACACCTTCTCGCCGCTGGCGACTCCGCTGTCCGCCTTCAGCCCGCTCTGGGGCGACGAGGCCCTGGCGGCGGGGCGGGACGCCACCACGGCGCTCGGCGCCTTCATCCGGTTCGCGGAAGCGCGCGGCGCGCGCGTCGCGGTGCCCGTGACGGCGCACGCCAACCCGAGCGGCCCCGTGGCGGACGACGCCTTCGAGGCGCTCGCCGCCGCGATCCTCGAGGCGATCCGCCCCGGCTGCGACGCCATCCTCCTCGACCTGCACGGGGCGATGGTGACCGAGAGCCACGACGACGGCGAGGGCGAGCTCCTCGCCCGCATCCGGGCCCTCGCGCCGAACGTGCCGCTGGGCGTCGCCCTCGACCTCCACGGCAACGTCACGCCGCGCATGGTGGCCCAGTGCGACGCGCTGGCGGGCTTCAAGACCTATCCGCACGTGGACATGGCCGAGACCGGGGACCGCGTCGCGGCCATCGTCGGGCGCATGCTCGACGAAGGCTTGCGCCCCGCTTGCGCCTTCGTTCACCCGCCGATGCTCGCCCACACCCTGCGCATGGACACCCGCGTGCCCGGCCCGATGCGGGACGCCGTCCGGGCGGCGAGCGCGGCGGAGGCCCGGCCCGGCGTGCTCGCCGCCACGATCTTCGGCGGCTTCTCGCTCGCCGATCTGCGCGAGGCCGGCGTCTCGGTCACCGTCACGGCCGAGACGCAGGCGGCCGCCGACGCCGCCGCCCGCGACCTCGCCCGGGGGCTCTGGGCGGCGCGGCGGGACTTCGTCTACACGCAGGCGCCGCTGGCGGAGTCCATCGCGGCGGCGAAAGCCGCCCTCGCCGGGCCGGGCCACGGCCCCGTGCTCCTCCTCGACCACGGCGACAATTGCATGTCGGGGGGCACCTGCGACGTGATGGACGTGCTCGCCGCCGCGCTCGAAGCCGGGATCGAGGGCATCGTCGCCGGCCCGATCTGCGATCCCGCCGCCGTCGCGACCCTGCACGCGGCGGGGGTCGGCGCGACGGTGGAACTCGGGATCGGCAACCGCGTGCCCCTGCCGGGCCTTGCGCGCCAGGCGCCCCTCACGGTCACGGGGACCGTCGCGGCGCTCGGCGACGGCCGCTACGTCATCACCGGGCCGACCTATACGGACCAGCTTTGCGGCATGGGCCGGGCGGCGGTGCTCGACACCGGCGCGGCCCGCATCCTCGTCGCCGAGCAGCCGCACGAGCCCTGGGATCTCGGGGTGTTCACCGCCTCCGGCATCGATCCGGCCGGCGCCCGCGTGCTGATCCTCAAATCGCGGATGTATTGCCGCCCCGTCTTCGAGCCCATCGCCCGCGCGGTCGTCGAATGCGCGAGCCGGGGCGTCACGAGCTCCGATTACGGGCTGTTCCCGTTCGAAAAGCTCGCGCGCCCGATCTTCCCCCTCGATGCCGACGCGGCCTGGACGCCGCCATGAGTTCGGACGCCACCATGACCGAGGCCCCCGCCCCGATGCGGCGGATCAAGCTCTCGGACCAGATCGCCGAGGACCTCTGCCGCCGCATCGCCCGCGAGCGCCTGGGCCCCGGCGACCGGCTGCCCAACGAGGCCGCCCTGATGCGCCATTACGGCTGCGCCAAGGGCACCATCCGCGAGGCCCTGAAATCCCTCGAGGTGCAGGGGCTGGTTACCATGCAGTCCGGCCCCAACGGGGGCCCGGAGATCCGCCCGATCTCGGTGGAGGCCGCCGCCCGGCAGCTGCGCCGCTTCCTGCACTTCCAGGAGCTCGACTTCGCCCAGGTCTATGCCCTGCGCCGCAGCCTGGAGGTCCAGCTCGGCCTGGGCGTGGTCGGGCGCCTGACCCCGCAGGATTTCGCCCGCCTGGAGGCCAACATCGCCGAATGCGAGGCCGCCAACGCGGAAGGCCGGCGCGGCATCGGGCGCATCGTCGAGGTCGATTTCCACGACATCCTCTGCGACGCCAGCGACAACCCGCTGCTCGCCTTCATGTGCCGCTTCCTCAACAGCCTGCTGCGGGACCTCGTGGAGTTCCGCAGCGAGAGCCTGACCGAGCACGAGGCCTTCGGCGCCCACAACCTCGCGAGCCACCGCGCCCTGGTCTGCGCCTTCCGCGCCGAGGACGCGGACGCCGTGCGCGGCGAGATGCACGCCCACATGTGCTGCGCCGAGCACTTCATGCAGCGCCTCGACGCCAAGTTCCGCACGGACCTCCTCAGTGCCCGGACCCCGGGCGCCCGCGCGGCGGAATAGGGCGACGACGCGCATGATCGCGTGAGCGGGCCCTATTGGCGATCGCCGTCGCCGGAGGGATTAGGCGTCCGCCCGGCGCCGCGGGCCGGATCACATGTCACAACGCCCGCAGATCCGCCGAGAAGCGCCGGCCGTTGGCCACGTAGTTCTCCGCCGTGCGCGCCAGCTTGCCCGCCGCCTCCGGGTCGAGGGTGCGCGCCACCTTGGCCGGCGCGCCCACGATGAGGCTGTTGTCGGGAAATTCCTTGCCCTCCGTCACCAGGGCGTTGGCGCCGACGAGGCAGTTGCGGCCGATGCGGGCGCCGTTGAGGATGGTGGCGCCCATGCCCACCAGCGTCCCGGCCCCGATGGTGCAGCCATGCACGATGGCGCGGTGCCCCACCGTGACGTCGTCGCCGAGTTCCAGCGGAAAGCCGGGATCGGCGTGCAGCACCGCCCCGTCCTGGACGTTGCAGCGGTCGCCGATCCGGATGGTGTCGTTGTCGCCCCGCAGCACCGCCCCGAACCAGATCGAGACGTCGCGGCCGAGATGGACCTGCCCGACGACGTGCGCGCCCGGCGCGATCCAGACGCGGTCCGGGTCGGCGAGCTGGGGCCGGTGGGGGCCGAGGGCGTAGAGGGTCATTGCGCGGTCCTTGCGGATCAGGTGCCGGTCCAGGCGGCGGGGCGCTTGGCGAGGAAGGCCTCCACCCCGGCGGCGAAGTCCCGGCTGCCATAGCATTCCGCGATCAGGTCCGTCGCCTCGGCCTGCCCGTCGCGGGCGAGGCGGCGCAGCATCTCGCGGGTCACCCGCATGGTCACGGGGGCGTGGCCGAGGAGCCGTTCGCAGATCGCCGCGACCTCGGCCTCGAGGGCGCCGGGTTCGGCGACCGCCGCGAGGTAGCCGAGGGGCGCCAGGGTCTCGGCGGTGGGCATCTCGGCGAGAAGCAGCATGCGGGTGACGAGGCTCTGGCCCAGGGTCGCGGTGAGGCGGCGCAGGTTGGCCGGCGACAGGCAGTTGCCGAGGGTGCGGGCGATGGGCACGCCGAAGCGGGCGCCACTTTGCGCCACCCGGATGTCGCACGCGTTGGCGATGGCGAGGCCGCCGCCGACCGCCCATCCCTCGACGACCGCGACGGTGGGCACCCGCACCCGCTCCAGCCCCTCGACATAGGCGTCGATGCGCGCCTCGTAGGCGACGCCGTCGGCGCCGGTGAAGCCGGTGAACTGCTCGATGTCGGTGCCGGCCACGAAGGCCTTGCCGCCGGCCCCCCGCAGCACGGCGACACGCACGGACGGATCGGCCTCGATCCGCGCCAGCCCCTCGGCGAGGGCGTCGTACATGGCAAACGTCATCGCGTTGCGCGCGCCCGGGCGGTCGAAGGTCAGATGGGCGACCCCACCCTCCACCCGGTAGCGGACGGCGCCGTCCTCGTCGCGCGCGCTCATGCGGCGAAGGCCCCGTCCCGGCTCAAGCGCTCGATGGCCTCCGCCGAGAGGCCGAATTCGGTGAGGATCTCCGTCGAATGCTCGCCGAGCAGCGGCGCGTGCCGGCGCACCTGCGCCGGGGTCCCCGAAAGCTTCACCGGGAAGCCGATATTCGGCACGGTCCCCTCGATGGGGTGGGGCACCTCGATGCGCATCTCCCGGTGGCGGCCATGCGCGCTCTCGAAGGCCTCCGGGTAGGTGTTCATGCGCCCGGCCGGGATGCCGGCGGCGAGCAGGTCGGTCACCCAGGTCTCCGCATCCTGGGCGGCGAAGCTTTTTTCCAGCTCGGCGATCAGCGCCTCGCGGTTGGCCAACCGGCCGGAAATGTCGAGGAAGCGCGCATCCGCGAGGAGATCCTCCCGTCCGAGCACCTCGCAGAGCAGGCGCCAGAGCTTCTGGTTCGTCGCCCCCATCACGAAGTAGCCGTCCGATGCCCGCACGGCCTGGTAGGGGGCGCTCATGCGGTTGGCGGTGCCGAGCGGCTCCGGAACCTGGCCCGTGCCCCAGTATTCGGAGATGTCCCAGATGGAGAAGGCCAGGGCCGAATCGAACAGGGAGGCGTCGATATACTGGCCCTCGCCGCTCGTCTGCCGGCCGATATACGCGCTCAGGATGCCGTAGACCGCAAACAGCGCGCAGCCGATATCGGCCACCGGCACCCCGGCCTTGACCGGTGGCCCGCCGGGATGGCCCGTCACGCTCATCACGCCGGACATCGCCTGAGCCATGAGGTCGTAGCCCGGGCGCTTGGCCCAGGGTCCGGTCTGTCCGAAGCCCGAGATGCTGGCGTAGATCAGGCCGTGGTTGCGCGCCCGCATGGCCTCGTAGCCGAGGCCGAGCCGGGCCATGACGCCGGGGCGATAGTTCTCGACCACGATGTCGGCCCCGGTTGCCATGTCGAGCAGGAGGTCGCGCCCCGCCGGGCTCTTCAGGTTCAGGGCGAGGCTGCGCTTGTTCCGGTTCATGTTGAGGAAGCCCATGCTGTCGGGCCCCTTCATCTTGAACCCCATGGCGCCCCGGGTCTGGTCGCCCGTGCCCGGCGGCTCGACCTTGATCACGTCGGCCCCGAGATCGGCCAGCAGCATGCTGCAGACGGGTCCGGCCATCACCTGCGTCACGTCGAGGACGCGCAGGCCCGCGAGGGGCAGGCCCCTGGTGGGCACGGGACGGGCGGCAGGCACGGGTTCGTCCATCGTGCTCGGTTCCTGTGTGTCGCTCGCTGAATTCTCCTCCCCCTTGCGGGGAGAAGTCGGAGGCAGGGAGGGGCTGAGGAAGGCGTGGCTCCGCCGGCCTTCGCAGCCCGAGGGTCACTCCACCACCCCGACCTTCGGTCCCTCCCCGCAAGGGGGAGGGACGGGCGCTACTCCGCCGGAACGGCCCGCCCCAGCGGAAGCGTGGGCTCCTCCACGAAGGGGCGCTCCGGGTGCATGGTGAAGGCGAGGCCCACGCCGAGCAGGCAGAGGCCGACGGAGCCCGCGAAGGGCAGCGTCCAGCTGCCGGTGGCGTCGACGATCAGCCCGAACACGATCGGGGAGATGATGGCCGCCACCGCCGAACCGGTGTTCATCAGACCCGCCGCCGTGCCGGAGTATTTCGGGGCGATGTCCATCGGCACCGACCAGATCGGGCCGATCACCAGTTCGGCGAAGAAGAAGCCGGAGCTGAGCAGCAGCGCCACCAGGGTCAGGTCCCTGGTGAAGAACACGCCGGCGAGGCTGAGGGCCGCGCCGAGGAAGCCGACCACGATGACGCTGAGGCGGGCGAGCTTCAGGTTTCCGGTGCGCTTCAGGATGCGGTCGCTGAACACGCCGCCCAGCGTGTCGCCCACGACACCGGCGAAGAACACGCCGGACGCGAACAGGGCCGAGTTCTTCAGGTCGAGGCCGTAGTTGAGCTTGAAGAAGCTCGGCAGCCAGCCGAGGAACAGCCACAGGGTCCAGCCGTAGCAGAAATAGGTCAGGGTCACAGGGAGCATCCGCAGGGTCAGGCGGCCCCACGGGATGGTCTGCTTGGCGCCGACCTTGCTCGGGGTGGGCAGCACCGCGAGTTCCTCCGGCGTGATGCCGGGGTGATCCTTCGGATCGTCGCGGAAGTACAGGTACCAGACCACGACCCAGACGAAGCTGGCGAACCCCAGGATGACGAAGCCGAAGCGCCAGCCGACCTGATAGATCAGGAAGGCGACGATGGGCGGGGCCACCGCGTTGCCCAGCCGTGCGAAGGCGTGGGTGATGCCCTGCGCGAAGCCGCGCCTGCCCGGCGCTGTCCAGTTCTGCATGGCCCGGGTGGCGGTGGGGAAGGTGGCGCCCTCGCCGAAGCCCAGCAGAACGCGGGCGAGGAACAGGCTGACGAGCCCGCCGACGAACCCCGTGAGGATCGTCGCCGAGGCCCAGATCAGGCCGCAGACGAGGAGGGTGCGCCGGGCGCCGAACTTGTCGCCCACCGAACCGCCGATGACCTGGAAGATGGCATAGGGGTACGCGAAGGCGGACAGGATCAGGCCGAACTGGGTGTTCGACATGCCGAGATCCTTCATGATCTCGCCGCCCGCCGTCGCGATGTTCACCCGGTCGAGATAGGTGACGAAGTACATCAGGCAGAGCAGGAACAGGACCATGTTCGACGCGGAGACGCGTCTCTTGGCAGGCGTCATCGGGGTTTCCTCCGGTTGAAGCGCGCTGTCCCGCCCGGTCTGGCGCCGGGCTTTTCGTGGGGGCACGCGGGGATTCGAGGTGGAGCCGCCGCGGTTGCCCTCCCCGCGAGGGGAGGGCAAGCCGCTCTCAATCGTCCAGCCCTTCACGCAGGGCCGCCATGGCCGCCAGCACGCCGCCGCTCCTGTGCGGCACGCCGCCGGCCTTGAGGCCCATCTCGACGCCCGACAGTGCCGCCATCAGCATGAGGTCGTTGCACTCGCCGAGATGGCCGATGCGGAAGACCTTGCCCGAAAGCCGGGCGAGACCCGTGCCCAGCGAGAGGTCGAACGTCTCGAGGATGAGGGTGCGCAGGGCGTCGGCGTCGTGGCCCTCGGGCAGCACCACGGCGGTGAGCACCGGGGAATACTCGGACGGCTCCTGGCACAGGACTTCCAGGCCCCAGGCCTCGACGGCGGCGCGGGTGGCGGCGGCGAGCCGCTGGTGGCGGGCGAAGACCTGCGGCAGACCCTCCTCCAGCAGCATGGCGATGGCCTCGCGCAGGCCGTAGAGCAGGTTGGTGGCGGGCGTGTAGGGGAAGTAGCCGGCGGCGTTCGGCTTCAGCATCTCCTGCCAGTCCCAGTAGGAGCGCGGCAGGGTGGCGGTCTTCGTGGCGGCGAGCGCCCGGTCCGAGAGGGCGACGAGGCCGAGCCCCGGCGGCAGCATCAGGCCCTTCTGCGAGCAGCTCACCGAGACGTCGACGCCCCATTCGTCATGGGCGTACTCGGCCGAGGCCAGCCCCGAGATGGTGTCGACCAGGAAGAGGGCGGGGTGGTGGGCCCGGTCGATGGCCTTGCGGATCTCGGCGATCCGGCTGGTGGCGCCCGTGGAGGTCTCGTTGTGGACCACCATCACGGCCTTGATGGACTTCGACCGGTCCTCGGCCAAGATCGCCTCGACCTTGGCCGGATCGACGCCGCGCCGCCAGTCGCCGGGCACGAACTCGACCTCGATGCCCCAGCGGGCGGCCATCTGCCGCCACAGGGTGGCGAAGTGGCCGGTCTCGAACATCAGCACCCGGTCGCCCGGCGAGAGCGTGTTGACGATGGCCGCCTCCCAGGCGCCCGTCCCCGAGCCCGGGTAGAGGATGACCGGGGAGCGGGTCTGGAACACCGCCTGCGCCCCCTCCAGCACGGCCCGGCCGAGCTTGGCGAAATCCGGGCCCCGATGGTCGATCACCGGCATGTCCATGGCGCGCAGGACGCGCTCGGGCACCGGACTCGGGCCGGGGATGTGCAGGAAGTGGCGTCCGGTCCGTGTCGTCATCGGGGCCTCGTGGGCATGGTCTGGTGGAGAAGGGTCTGGTGGCGGGTGTCCGGCCGACGACATGGTCGCGATCGTCGGCGATCCCGTCCGCTTCCAAACTGGTCGACCAAAAAATTGCATTCATTCCAGATCGTCGCAAGCACTATTTTGCCCGCGATGATGCTCGACCCGACCCGGCCACGCTGGTAGAAATGGAACCATGATGCTCGATTCCGCCGTGCAACCCGTGATCGACGACGGCACCGCCGGCGCGCAGCCTGTGGCACCGGCGGCTGCAACATCGGCGGCCTCGTTGCACGACACGCTGCTGGCGCAACTGCGGGACTACATCGTCGAGGGCAACCTCGCCCCCGGCGCCCGTGTGCCGGAGCGGACCCTGTGCGAGCGCTTCGGCATCTCGCGCACCCCCCTGCGGGAGGCCCTCAAGGTCCTGGCCTCGGAGGGGTTGATCGACCTCCTGCCGAACCGGGGCGCCCGGGTGCGCCAGCTCGAAGCGCACGAGATGGTCGCGCTCTTCGACGTCATGGGCGGCCTCGAGGCGCTGGCCGGCCGGCTCGCCTGCGAGAAGATCACGGAGGCCGGCTATGCGGAGATCGAGCGCCTGCACCACGCCATGTACGCGTCCTACCTGCGCCGCGACCTCCACGGCTACTTCGCGGGCAACCAGGCCATCCACGACCGGATCGTGCAGGCCGCTGGCAACGAGCCCCTCGCGGCGACCTACGCCAACTTCGCCGGGCGCCTGCGCCGGGTGCGCTACGCGGCCAACCTCGACAAGGACCGGGACCGCTGGGGCGAGGCCATGCGCGAGCACGAGGAGATCCTCGACGCCCTGCGCCGCCGGGCGGGCGCCGAACTCAGCGACATCCTGTTCCGGCACCTGCGCAACAAGCGCCGGGCGGCGGCCGTGCAGGAGGGCGCCGCCCCCGTCGACGCAAGCCGCGCCTGACCGGGCGCCATGGCCATCGCCCCGCCTCCCCGTACCTCATCCGCGCTCTTCGAACAGGCGCTCCGCCTCGGCGCGGATCACCTCGGCCGCCCTGACGATGCCGGCCTCGTCGACCTCCAGATGCGTGGTCGCGCGGATCTGATGGGCGCCGATCGCCCGGACCCGGACCCCGTGCGCCAGGCAGGCTTTCGCGAAATCCGCGGCGGTGACCCCCAGCGGCTCCACCGAGAAGCACAGGATGTTGGACTGGGCCGCCCCCGCATCGATGGCGAGCCCCGGCGCCCCCGCGATCCGGTCGCGCAGCAGGCCCGCATGGGCGTTGTCGCGGCCGAGTTGCGCCACGTGGTGGTCGAGGGCGTAGAGCCCCGCCGCCGCCAGGATGCCGGATTGGCGCATGGCGCCCCCGAGCCGGTACTTCCAGCGCCAAGCCTCCGTGATGAAATCGCTTTTGCCGCACAGGACCGCCCCGACCGGGCAGCCGAGGCCCTTGCTCAGGTCGATCCAGGCGCTGTCGAATCCGTTCGCATAGTCCCTCGCGGCGATGCCGGTGGCGGCCACCGCGTTGAGGAGCCGGGCCCCGTCGATATGCGCCTTCAGGCCGCTCGCCTGGGCGATGTCGCGGATGCGGCGCATGTCGGGCAAGGCCCAGACCGACCCACCCGAAAAGCTCGTGGTCTGCTCGATGGAGACCAGGGCCGAGCGGGGCGCCGTGCGGGCGAGAGGCCGGATCGCGGCCTCGAACGCCTCCGGGGTGTAGACCCCCGCGGGCGTCTTCAGGGCGGCCACCGACACGCCCGCGATGGCGGCGGATCCTGCGGCCTCCGTGTTGTAGATGTGGGACTGGTCGTCGACGACGATCTCGTCCCCGGGCCGCGTCTGCACCAGGATCGAGACGAGGTTGCACATCGTGCCGGACGGCATGAACACGCCCGCCTCCATTCCAAGAAGGTCGGCCACCCGCGCGCACAGGGCCAGCGTCGTCGGGTCCGAATCCGACTGCTCGTCCCCCACCACGGCCTCCGCCATGGCCGCGCGCATGCCCGGCGTCGGCCGCGTCTGGGTGTCGCTGAACAGGTCGATCATCGGGCCATCCTATTTGTATACAAAATTCAGCGGTTATCTTAGCTCCGAAGGCCCCGGCCGCCATCCCGTTCCTGCCCCGCCATCCCGCTTTCAGGCGTGAGCGCCACCCCCGGCCCCACGCGAGGACGATGCATCATGACCGCCACGGCTGAGCCATCGACCCCGCCCCGCGAGGCGAACGCAACCCCCCGCGAGGCGAACGCGACACCCCGCGCGGCGAACCGACAGAGCGCCGGCCTCGCACGGCGCCTCGCGGAGGCCCTGCAGGGCGAGGTCCGCTTCGACGCCTTCACCCGGGGCCGCTACGCCACCGATGCCTCGATCTACCAGATCATGCCGGCCGGAATCGTGCTGCCGCGCAGTGCCGCCGATATCGCGGCGACGCTGAAGATCGCGGCCGAGCACGAGGTGCCCGTCATCCTGCGCGGCGGCGGCACCTCGCAGAACGGCCAGCCGATCGGGCGCGGCCTCGTGGTCGATTGTTCGCGCCATTTCAACGCCGTCCTGGCTTACGATTCCGAAGAGGGCACCATCACGGTGGAGCCCGGCATGGTGCTGGAACGCCTCAACACCCGGGTGAAGGCCGACGGCTGGTTCTTCCCGGTGGAGCCCTCCACCGCGACCCGCTGCACCATCGGCGGCATGGCGGGCAACAATTCCTGCGGCGCTCGCTCGCTGCGCTTCGGCAAGATGAGCGACAACGTCCTCGCCATGGAGGCGCTGCTCCACGACGGCTCCGCCTTCGGCTTCGGGCTCGGGGGCAACGACGGCACGGGCGCGACGGGCGGCGCCCGAGCCGGGGCGCTGGCCGCCGCCATGCGGGCGCTGGCGGAATCCGAGCGCGACGAGATCCTGGCGCGCTTCCCGCAGGTGCAGCGCCGGGTCGGCGGCTACAACCTCGACGCCCTGATCGCGCCGCGCCCGAACCTCGCCCACCTCCTCGTCGGCTCGGAGGGGACGCTGGCCGCCACCACCAGCGTGACGTTGCAGCTCTCGCGCCTGCCGGCCCATCGGGTCATGGGGGTCTGCCACTTCCCGTCCTTCCGCTCCGCCATGGAGACCACGAAGGCGCTGGTCGACCTCGGGCCGGTGGCGGTCGAACTCGTGGACAACAACGTCCTGGTGCTCGGCGCCGACATCCCGCTGTTCCGCACCACCCTCGCCGACATCACGCGGGGCCGGCCGAACTGCCTCCTCCTGGTGGAATTCGCGGGCGACGACCACGCCGCGCTTCTGAGCGATTTGAAGCGCCTCGACGCCTGCATGGGCGACCGCGGCTTTGCCAACGCCGTCGTCGAGGTACCGGAGCCGGTCCGGCAGAAATCCGTCTGGGAGGTGCGCGAGGCCTGCCTCAACATCATGATGTCGATGAAGGGAGACGCCAAGCCCGTCTCCTTCATCGAGGATTGCGCGGTGCCGCTCGAGCATCTGGCCGACTACACCGACGAAGTCACCGAGGTGTTCGCCCGGCACGGCACCCGGGGCACCTGGTACGCCCACGCCTCCGTCGGCTGCCTGCATGTCCGCCCGATCCTGGACATGAAGCAGGGTGGCGACGTCGCCAAGATGCGGGCCATCGCGGAGGAAGCGAGCGCCGCCGTCCGCCGCTTCAAGGGCTCGTATTCCGGCGAGCACGGCGACGGCATCTCGCGCTCGGAATACATCGAACCGATGTTCGGCGCGCGCCTGACCCGCGCCTTCGAGGCGGTCAAGGACGCCTTCGACCCGGACAACCGATTGAATCCCGGCAAGATCGTGCGGCCCCTGCGGATGGACGACCGCGCGCTCCTGCGCTTCCCGCCGGGCTATGCCGTCACGGAGCCCGGCGTGACCGCCCTCGACTGGTCGGATTGGGGCGGGTTCGGGCCTGCGGTGGAGATGTGCAACAACAACGGCACCTGCCGGAAGCTCGCGGGCGGCGCCATGTGCCCGTCCTACCGCGTCACCGGCGAGGAGCAGCACCTTACCCGGGGCCGGGCGAACTCGCTGCGCCTGGCGATCTCGGGGCAACTCGGGCCGGACGCCTTCACCAGCCCCGAGATGAAGCGCACGCTGGACCTCTGCGTCTCCTGCAAGGCCTGCCGCCGGGAATGCCCGACCGGCGTCGACATGGCCAAGATGAAGGTCGAGTTCCTGCACCATTACCATGCCCGCCACGGCCTGCCCCTGAAGGAACGGCTGGTGGCGGCCCTGCCGCTCTACGCGAGTACGGCCGCCCGGCTCGCGCCTCTCCTCAACCTGCGCGATCGCCTGCCGGTGCTGGCCAGGCTGTCGGAGCGCCTCGTCGGCCTGTCGGCGCGCCGGACCCTGCCGCGATGGCGCCGGCCCTGGCGCGAGTCCGGCGAGCCGGCGCACCCGCAGGACGTGACCGGCGATTTTCGCGACATCGTCCTGTTCGGCGATACCTTCAACCGCGCCTTCGAGCGCGAGAACCTGGAAGCGGCCGAGCGGGTGCTGGTCGCCGCCGGCTACCGCCTGCACCGCGTCTTCCCGCATCGCGGACGGCGCCCGCTCTGTTGCGGGCGGACCTACCTCGCCTCCGGCCAGACCGACCGGGCCCGCGCGGAGGCGCGCCGCACGCTGGCGGCCCTCCTGCCCTATGTGCGAGCGGGGGCCCGGGTGGTCGGCCTCGAACCCTCCTGCCTTCTCACCTTCCGGGACGAGTTCGCCTCCCTGCTGCCCGGCCCCGAGGCGGCCGAACTCGGGAAAGCCAGCCTCCTGTTCGAGGAACTGCTGGCGGCCGACCTCGCGGCCGGGCGGATCGCCCTGCCGCTCGCCGACCAGCGCGGACGGGTGGCGCACCTGCACGGCCATTGCCACCAGAAGGCCTTCGCGGCGATGGGGGCGGTCGAGACGGTGCTGCGCGCGGTGCCGGGGCTGGACGTGCGGGTGATCGAGTCGAGCTGCTGCGGCATGGCCGGCGCCTTCGGCTACGGCGCCGAGACCATCGACGTGTCGCTCGCCATGGCCGAGCTGTCGCTGTTTCCGGCCCTGCGTAAGGCCGGGCCCGACGACCTCGTGGTCGCCGACGGCACCAGCTGCCGCCACCAGATCCACGACGGCCTCGGGATCGAGGCCCGCCACGTCGCACGCGTCCTCGACGACGCGCTTCGGACAGGCGCAAACACGCGATGAGGCCCGGCCCTGCGGGCGGTCATCATGGCCGGTTCGGTTGACACCCCGTCGCGCGCGCCGTCCCTGGCGGGCCCATTGACACGAGGAGCAGCAAGATGAAGGTCGTCGCGGATCTCTGCATCGTCCCGATGGGCGTCGGCCCGTCGGTCTCGCCCTACGTCAAGGAAATCAAGGCGCTCATCGACGCGAGCCACTTGAACGCCGAGATGCACGCCAACGGCACCAACATCGAGGGCGAGCTCGGCGAGATCTGCGCGCTGATCGAGGCCTGCGAGGCGAAACTCGCCGAGATCGGCGTGCAGCGCGTCTTCTTCACGATGGCGTTCTCGTCACGGCGCGACAAGGAGCAGGCCATGGCGGACAAGCTGAAGGCCGTTCTCTGAGGGGCCGAAGGCCGAGCGGGCTCAAAAAAGACGTCCATGGACGGCGTGCCGGCACCCGGAGACGCGCGACCTGTCAGGCTGCCCCGGGCCGGAGTCGCGAAACGCTCTGCCAGGCCGGCGCCAGGACGAAGCTCGTCAGCGGGATCAGGGCTCCGCCCACGACGAGGCCGACGAGGCCCGAAGCCGTGGCCGTGACGAGCCATTCGATGAATCCCCGGGCGGCCGGAAGCATCGCGCCGATGCGTCCCGCGAGATCGTGGATCGCGTGCGCCGGCGCCGAGAGGCCGTAACTCTCCAGCCCGTGGATCAGGATGCCGCCGCCGACCCAGATCATCGCCGCGGTGCCGATGATCCCGAGAAGCTTGAGCAGACCCGGCATGCCCCTCACCAGGGCGCGTCCCACCCCTCGGCCGAGGCTTCCCAACGGCGGGGCCGCCGTGTTGTTGGCGAGGGCGACGCCGGCATCGTCTGCCTTCACGATCAGGGCGACGGCGCCGTAGACGGCCACGGTGATGCCCAGGGCGACGACGGCCAGGATGGCTGCGCGCGTCCAGAAATTCCCCTCCGGAATGGCCGCGAGGGTGATCGCCATGATCTCGGCGGAGAGGATGAAGTCCGTCTTGATGGCACTCGCCACGCGGCGGTCCTCCACCGTCCGGTCGGTGCCCGCCGCCGCGCCGACCTGGTCCTCGTGCGCGTGCGCCTCGTGCGGGAAAAGGGCCTCGTAGACCTTCTCGGTGCCCTCGTAACAGAGGTAGGCACCACCCAGCATGAGGAGCGGCGTGATCGCCCAGGGGGCGAGGGCGCTGAGCGCGAGCGCCCCCGGCAGCAGGAACAGGAGCTTGTTGCGCAGCGACCCGAGGGCGATCCGGCCGACGATCGGCAATTCACGCTCGGCCGCGAAGCCCACGACATAGCGCGGTGTGACCGCGGCATCGTCGATGACCACGCCCGCGGCCTTCGCGCCGGCCTTGGCGGCCTGCCCGGCGACGTCGTCGAGGGACGCCGCGGCGGTCTTCGCGAGCGCCGCGACATCGTCCAGCAGGGCAATCAGTCCGATGCTCACAAATCCGCCTCGTCGCGAAACAGCTACGCTGTGCAGACGAGCGAGACCGCCGATTGATCCCTGGCGGGCGGGATTTCATCTCGGGAAGACGCGATGGCGGGCGCGTGGGCAACGATGATGAGAGCGGAGGTGGGTTCCAATCCGGCGCTTCGAAGGTTCGGTTCGACCGGCCGGGACCGGGTGTCAGGGGCCGCCCCGACGAAAACCGATCAGGACGCCACGCTCCAGGTCGTGCCGTCCTTGCCGTCCTTCACGGTGACGCCCAGGGCGAGCAACTCGTCGCGGACCCGGTCGGAGGCGGCCCAGTCCTTGGCCGCCCGCGCCGCGCGGCGGGCCGCGATCAGCGCCTCGACCCGGGCGACGTCGATGCCGGCCGCCGAAATCGTGCCCTGGTCGCGGGCCGACTTGGTCTGCGTGAGCAGTCCGAGGAGGCTCGCGCCGGCTTTCAGCGCCGCCGGATCGTCGAGGCGGTGCAGTTCGGCGAGCGCCGCGGCGGTGTTGAGGTCGTCGAGGAGCGGCTCCAGCACGGTCTCGGGAATCGTGGGCGCGGTCGCCGCGTCGCCGACGAGACCGTACCAGCGCTCGGTCATCCGGGCCGCGTCCTCCAGGCCGCGCAGGGTCCAGTCGATGGGCTGGCGGTAATGGGTCTTGAGCATCGCCAGGCGCGCGACCTCGCCCGGCCAGTCTTTCAGCACGTCCCGGATGGTGATGAAGTTGCCGAGCGACTTCGACATTTTCTCCCCCTCCACCTGGAGGAAGCCGTTGTGCAGCCAGACGTCGGCCATCACGTCGGTGCCGAAGCAGCAGCGCGACTGCGCCACCTCGTTCTCGTGGTGGGGGAAGATCAGGTCGATGCCGCCCGCATGGATGTCGAAGCGCTCGCCGAGATGCTTCCAGGACATCGCCGAGCACTCGATGTGCCAGCCCGGCCGCCCCGGCTCCGCGATGCCGCAGGGGGAGGGCCAGGAGGGTTCGCCGGGCTTGGAGGGCTTCCAGAGCACGAAATCGAGGGGCGAGCGCTTGTAGGGCGCCACCTCGACGCGGGCGCCGGCCTCCATCTCGTCGAGCGGCCGCTTCGAGAGCGCGCCGTATTCGGGCATGGACGGCACATCGAACAGCACGTGCCCCTCGGCCACGTAGGCGTGGCCGGCCCGGACCAGCCCCGTGATGATGGTGTGCATCTCGTCGATGTGGTCGGTGGCGCGCGGCTCGACGAAGCGCGGGCGCTCGCCCGCCACGTTCACGTCCTCCGGCATCAGCACGCCGAGTTCGCGGATGTCGGCGTGGAAGGTCCTCAGAGTGCCGTCGGTGAGTTCACGGATGGTGATGCCGCGCTCGGCCGCGCGGGCGTTGATCTTGTCGTCCACGTCCGTGACGTTGCGGGCATAGGTGACGTGCGCGGCGCCGTAGAGGTGGCGCAGCAGCCGGAACAGCAGGTCGAAGACGATGATCGGCCGGGCGTTGCCGATATGGGCGGCGTCGTAGACCGTCGGGCCACAGGCATACATCCGCACATGGGTGGGATCGATGGGCGTGAAGATGGCCTTCTCGCGGGTCAGCGTGTTGTAGAGCCGCAACATCGAGGCCATGAAACCGTCCCTTGCCATCCGGGCGCCCGACCGCGCCCGCCCACCCAGAACCATCGCACGGCCTTGGTTTCCCGCGGCTTTTGCCGCAGCGCACCGAACCGCCCGCCACGCCTTCGCCGTCTTGCGCGCCGCCACCTGTTGCGCGAAGGCGACGGCCCGGAGGCGCGTCCTGGGCTACCCCAAAACCATGAGCAATTCGAGACCGGCGCCGGACCGGCTTTCCTCGAAAACCACCGTTCGGGGAAAGGGTTTGTTAACCCGACGCCCCGAGATTTTCGCCCCATACGCACACCCCACCAGCAAGGTTCTGCCCATGCGCCGCGCGGCTGCCGAAATCGGCGCTTTCCTCGCCCTCGCCCTGACCGCCAACACCGCCCTGGCCGCCAACGACGGCGAGACCCCGGTCAAGGCGCCCGCCACCGTCGAGAAGACGTTCCTGATCCCATCGAGCGAGGGTTACGGCGTCGGCGACTGCCTCACCAGCGGCGAGAGCGCCTGCGGACAGGTGGTCGCCAATGCCTGGTGCGAAGCGCAGGGCTTCGCCGCCGCGGGCTCCTTCGGTGTCGCCGCCCAGGACGAGTACACGGGCGCCATTCCGGCCGCTCCGGTGGCCAAGGCCGCCGAGCGCCCGATCCGCATCACCTGCCCGGATTGATCGATCGCCGGGATCGACGGAGCCGAGCCTCCTCGCTCTGCGAAAAGGCCCGGCGAACAGGCCCGGCGCTGCGTCTTATTTCTCCATGAACGCATCGCATTTCGGCGGCGGCTCGGTGCCCCAGGGCATCAGCGGCACGGCGGAGGTGGAGTTCTTTGGGGAACCCTGGATGACCTTGTCCGAATAGACCATGTAGATCAGCGTGTTGCGCCGGGCGTCACAGCCGCGCACGATCTGCATCGACTTGAAGATCAGCGAACGGCGCTCACTGAAGACCACCGCACCCTGCTTGAACTTCTCCTTGAACTGGACCGGGCCGACCTGGCGGCAGGCCAGCGAGATGTCCGAGACATCCTCCGCGAGGCCGAGGGTGCCCTTGATGCCGCCCTTTTCCGGCTGGGTGTACCAGCAGGCGACGCCGGCCACCGACGGATCGTCGATCCCATAGACCACCAGCTTGTCGTTGGGTGTGAGCGGGCGCCAGACCGTCGACTTGTCGAAGATGCGGTCCGCATCGTCCGCCCGCGCCGGCTGTGCGGCGAGCCCCAGCCCGAATGCCAGCACGCAACCGGCCAGCGCGCCGCCTGTGAGACCCCGAAGCCACATCATCGTATCATTCCCCTCAGTTTGGTCGGGGCGCATGTGGGAAGGGTGTCGCCGTCGCGCGAGGGTCGTTAGTAAACTTAAGTGTAGTCCGTCGGCTTCCGCGTCGCGCGGCGCCCCACCCTCCGCTGCAATCAGGCCATGTCGTTGATCCCTGTCCAGATCCGCATGCTCGTCCGGGTGCTGGCCGGCGTGCTCGCCGCCGGTGTCCTGGCCGCCACCGCCCTGGTGGGCGGCGCCCAGGCGCAGACCTCCGCCTGCCTGCGCTACCGCTCCGAACTGGCCAATCTCAGCGACGGGGCCAGCACGGCCCGGGCGCTGCAGAACGAGATCGGGCGTCTCAACGCCTACTACCGCACCTTGGATTGCGAGGGCGGCCGGTTCCTGTTCTTCGATTCGCGGCCTCCGCAATGCGGTGCGGTCGAGCAGCGCATCCGCGCGCTCAACGCCGGCTACGGGGCCGAGAACGGCGCGGTCACCGCCGCCCGGCGCCGGCAGCTGACGGAGGCCATCGCGAGCACCTGCACCGATCCGGCCAGCCGCAGCGTCCTGAGGGCCGCCGACGGAACGCCCGGCGAGGCGCGGGCGCGCGGCGGGTCGCAGGTGATCTGCGTGCGCAGTTGCGACGGCGCCTACTTCCCGATGACCAACCTGCCCGATGGACGCGAGGGTGCCGACGAGCTCTGCCAGGCCCTGTGCCCCGGCGCCGAGGCCGTCGCCTATTCGATGCCGCACGGCGACGAGGCCCTGAAGCAGGCCGCCACCCTGAAGGGCAGCCGCGCCTATTCCGCCCTGCCCAACGCCTTCAAGTTCCGCACGAGCTTTACCCCGAACTGCTCCTGCAAGCGCGAGGGCCAGACCTGGGCGCAGTCGCTGGTCAAGGCCGAGAGCATGCTGGTCCGGCACAAGGGCGACATCTTCGTGACGCCGATGCAGGCCGAGGCCCTGTCGCGCCCGCCCAAGGTGCGCCTCACCCTGGTGGGCCGGGCGGACAAGACCGCCGCCGTCCTCGCCGCCGACGCCGCCTCGCGCAGTGGCGCGGTGGTCTCCGACGCCACCGCGGAGCCGGTCGCTGCCGCCCTGCCGGCAACCGGGGACGAGCGCCAGCCGGTGCGGATCATCGCCCCGAACCTGTTCTCGACGGCGGCGCGTCCGGGCAATCCCTGACGGGACGCTTCGACACGCAAGACGGGAAAACGGGAACCATCTCGCCCGCATTCTGTTCCGAAGGCCTCATCAACCACGTGAGTGACCTTCGATGCGGAGCATCCGCCTTCTCCTCCTGACCGGTACGATCCTGCCGGGCCTCATCCTGTCGGGACCCGCGCCGGCGCGCGAGGGATCCGGGGTGGCCGGTACGATCCTGTTGGCGCAGGGCGGGCCGGGAGAAGGCCCGCGCGGCGACGGCCCACGCGGTGGCGGCGAAGGTCGAGGCGGCCCCCCGGGCGGACGCGAGCGTCCCGAGCCGCGCCAAGAGCGCACCGAGCCTCGGCAGGAGCGCCCGGAACCCCGCCAGGAGCGACCCGAGCCGCGTCAGGAGCGCCCGGCGCCGCGGCCCGAGCGTCCGGAGCCCCGCCAGGAACGTCCCGAGCCCCGTCAGGAGCGCCCGGAGCCACGTCAGGAGCGCCCAGCCCCGCGACCCGAGCGTCCAGAGCCGAGACAGGAACGTCCGGAGCCCCGTCAGGAGCGTCCCGAGCGGGCCCCGGCCGAGCGTCAGGCCCCGCGGCCGGAGCGCCCCGAACCGCGCCAGGAGCGTCCGGATCGCCAAGAGCGCCCGGATCGTCAGGAGCGTCCCGATCGCGATCAGGGTCCCGCCCGCCGTGCACCCGGTGCGGAGACGCCCGCCGAGCGGCCCGTCGCACCGCCGGCCGCACGTGAGCGGACACCCGATCGGCCGACAACGCCCGAGCGCTCCGTGGCGCCAGAGCCCGGCCGCCCCGCCTCGGCGCCGCCGCGTCCCGCACCCCAGCCGGGTGCGCCGGAGGCCCGCGATCCGGCAAGCCCGGTGAACCCGGCCACGCCGGGTGCC
>NZ_JAQGKL010000124.1 GCF_028290105.1 Methylobacterium sp. | reverse complement strand
CGATGCGGTCGTCGGGGGTGTCGAAGACGTGGTGCAGGGCCACCGTGAGCTCGACCACGCCGAGCCCCGAGCCGAGATGCCCCCCCGTCACCGAGACCGCGTCGATCATCTCGGCGCGCACCGCATCGGCCACCGCCTGCAACTGGCTCTCCGGCAGAAGACGCAACGCCGAAGGCTCGGACAGACCGTCCAAAATCGCCGTCTCGGTGGAAGTGGTTTCTTGTCGTGACACCGAACCAACCTCACGCCCGGAGGGAAGACATGCGCGCAATCACTTGCGGCCAATGATGAAATTCAACTCGCTCCACGCCCGGACGCCCTAGTCGACGTCGAGGGGAGCCACGCCGGCGGCCTTGCCGTCGGCGCCGAGGGTAATCTTCTGGATGCGCGCCTCGGCCTTCTGGAGAAGACCTTCGCAATGGCGCTTCAGCGCCTCGCCGCGCTCGTAGATCGCCACGGATTCATCGAGGGGCACGTCCCCCTTTTCGAGGCGACGCACGATATCCTCGAGTTGCTCCAGGGCCTTCTCGAACGGCAGGTCGAGGGCCGGCTCACCGGCACTGCCCGTCGACGCAACAGCGGGTCGCGTGACACTCATCCTAAACTACCCCTTGATTCTGCCGGTCTAAGCCTGCCGCCCCGAAGCCCGCAACCCGCTCCCCGGCACCGCTCTTCGTTTCATCGTCCGGGGCGGCCTTTGGGCCACACCTCAGATACCTGCCACGGCCGTCCGTCGTGAGGGTAAGACGAAACCCGGTCTCTTCATTTCATCAGCACCCTAGACGATTGTCCGGATGTCGGGCGTCAACGCCAACCGGAACGGCTCTCCCTCGAAGGCCTCGGCGCCGCGACCGATCTCCGCGATGGCCGCGACCATGCGGCCGCCGCGCCCCAGCATGTGGTCGGCGATCGCCACGAAGAGCGCGTTGGGAGTGGCCGAGGGCGAGGCGTCCCGCAACGCAAGGGCGATCTCGGCCTCGTCGCGCTCCGGCGCAAGGGCGCAGGCGGCGATGTAGGCCGCCGCCGTGGAGCGGCTGATCCCGGCATAGCAATGAATGAGCAGCGGCTGCTCGCGGTCCCAGGCCTGGGCGAAATCGAGGATCGCCGCCACATGGGCCTTGCCCGGGGTCACGTGCCCCTCCATCGGCGCGACGATATCGCTGACCTCGACGACGCAGTGGCGCCCCTCCGGGATCCCGGCCGGCCGGGGAATGGCGGTGCCGACCTTCATCAGGGTCATGAGGTGGCGCGCCCCCGAGGCGTCGAGGGTCTCGGGCAGGCGCGAGAGCGGACAGACCTGGAGATGCGGCATCAGGCGGAACCCGGTTCGGTCAGGGCGTGGAAGCGGGCGAGGAAGCGGTCTTGCGCGACATCGGTGGGCCAGGGAACGAGCAGGGCCTCGGCCTGCGATTCGAGTGCCTCGCAAGCCCCGAAGACCGCATCAGCCTCCTCCACCGAGAAGCCCGCGAGTTGGATCGCCTCGTGATAGGCGGCGATCCCGTCCGCCCGCTTGACCAAAGCGGTCAGCGCCGCAGCGGGCGCGGGGAGGCCGAAGCGCAGGCGGATTGCGGCCAGGAGCCGACGCTCCACGGTCTTATAGGAATCGCCGATCGCCGCCTTGAAGGGCGAGATGATGTCGCCGATCACGTATTCGGGGGCGTCGTGCAGGAGCAGTTCGAGGCACGCGGCCGCGCCCAGTCCCGGCGCCAGCGCCCGGCCGATCGCCTCCACCAGCAGGGCATGCTGGGCCACCGAGAAGACGTGCGGCCCCGCCGTCTGCCCGTTCCAGCGTGCGACGCGGGCCAACCCGTGCGCGATGTCGGCGATCTCGATATCGCCCGGGGCGGGATCGAGCAGGTCGAGGCGGCGCCCCGAGAGCATGCGCTGCCAGGCGCGGCGGTGACTGGTCATGCGCGTGCCCCCAAGGCGGCGCAGGGGGCGTGCCGGTGGCAGCCGACGAGGTGGTCGTTGACGAGGCCCACCGCCTGCATGAAGGCGTGGACGATGGTCGGCCCGCAGAAGCTGAAGCCTTCCGCCTTCAGGGCCTTCGACACCTTTCGCGAGATCTCCGTCTCGGTGGCGATGTCCTGGCGGCGTGCGGCCGTGCCCTGGATCGGCGTACCGTCGACGAAATCCCACAGGAACCGGCTGAAGCCCGGTCCGCGTGCCTCGATGGCGAGGTAGGCGCGGGCGCCAGCGATGGTGCCGACGATCTTGGCCCGGTTCCGGATGATGCCGGTATCCTGCATCAGCCGCTCGACATCCGCCTGCGTGAAGCGCGCGATGGCAACCGGGTCGAAGCCCGCGAAGGCGCGGCGGAAGCCCTCGCGGCGGCGCAGGATCGTGATCCAGGACAGCCCCGCCTGGAAGCCGTCGAGGATCAGCTTTTCGTAGAGGGCACGGCCGTCGCGTTCCGGCACGCCCCACTCGGTGTCGTGATAGGCAACGTAGGTCGGATCGCGCCCCGCCCACCAGCAGCGGAGGCAGCCATCGGGATGGTGGATCAGACCGGAGGCATCGCTGGACATCCGCGAGGCTTTAGCCGGGTGCCGTCCGCGCGTCGATGTCGGGACATCCGCCGTCAGCCCGCCTGGGCCACGTCCGGAAACCCGAAGGTCGCGAAAGCCGGCTTTTCCACACCGATCGGGATGCGCCCCGCCCGCAGCGGCTCGCCGGTGCCGAGCGCGTCCGCGAGACGGTCGAGGCGGACGAGACCGAGGCCGCGTGCATCCGCGACGCTGCCCACGGTGCCGAGCCCGCGCTGGCCGGCGGTGATCTCCGCGCCGGATTCGAGCGCCTCGCCGGAGGCCGCCACCAGGGGCACGATCCGGGTGCGGGCCGTGCCGCGATGCTGCATGCGCGAGACCACCTCCTGGCCGACGTAGCAGCCTTTGCGGAAATCGACGCCGCCGATCTGGTCCATCAGGGCCTCGTGCGGGAAGGCATCGGACCAGGGGAAATCGCGCCCGCCCTCAGGGATCCCGAGCGCGATGCGGTGGGCGTGGTAATCGGCCTCCGTCGAATCAGCCGAGAAGGCACCGAGGCCGAAGTACAGGCGCTCGCCCAGGTCCCCGAGGCGGCCGTCGCGGCGGCGGGTCACCGTGGCGCCGGTCTCGGCCCCATCCCAGGCGGCGGCGACGCCGAGCGCCGGGTCGAGGGCGATGGTCACCTTGGCGCGCAGGCGGTAGAGGCCGAGGCGCTTGGCGAGGTCGGGGGCGCGTTCGGCCGCGACATCGAGCCGGAACGCGTCCTCGTCTCCGCGAAAGATCAAAAAGTCGAACAGGATCTTGCCCTGGGGCGTCAGCAGGGCGCCGAGGCGGGCCTCGTCGGGGCCGAGTGTCTCGACGTTGCAGGTCACGACGCCCTGCAGGAAGCTCGTCGCGTCCTCGCCCGAGACGGTGACGACGGCGCGGTCCGGCAGCAGGGCGATCGGCATGGCGGCTCCTTCAGGGCGGCGACGGCATTGCGCGTCGCGGAGGCCTGACATAAGCCGCCCGACACCCCGTCTCAATGCGCTCACCGAGCGGGCCGCCCGAGGAGACACGGAATGGACCAGCCCTTCGACCTCCTTCTCACCGGCGGCATCGTGGTGAATCAGGACGGCGCTCATCGAGCCGATCTCGGCATCCGCGCCGGGCGCATCGCGGCAATCGGGAACCTGTCGGGGGCCGAGGCCACCGAGCGGCGCGACTGCACCGGCCTGCACCTCCTGCCGGGGGTGATCGACAGCCAGGTGCATTTTCGCGAGCCGGGCCTGGAGCACAAGGAAGACCTCGAATCGGGTTCCCGCGCGGCCGTGATGGGCGGCGTCACGGCGGTGTTCGAGATGCCTAACACCAACCCGCTCACCACCAGCGCCGAGGCGCTGGCCGACAAGGTCGCGCGCGCGCATCACCGGATGCATTGCGACTTCGCCTTCTGGGTCGGTGGAACCCACGAGAACGCGCATGAAGTGGCGGCGCTGGAGCGCCTGCCGGGGGCGGCTGGCATCAAGGTGTTCGTGGGCTCCTCCACCGGCTCGCTGCTGGTCGAGGACGACGAAGGCGTCATCGAGATCCTGAAGCGCACGCGCCGGCGCGCCGCCTTCCACGCCGAGGACGAGCCGATGCTGCGCGCGCAGAAGGACCGGCGCGTGCCCGGCGATCCGTCCTCGCACCCAGTCTGGCGCTCGCCCGAGGCCGCGCTCAAGGCGACGCAGCGCCTAGTGCGCATCGCCCGCGCCACGGGGGCGCGCATCCACATCCTGCACATCTCCACCAAGGAGGAGATGGCGTATCTGGCGGGCGCCAAGGACGTGGCGACCTGCGAGGTGACGCCCCATCACCTCACCCTCGACGGCACGGAAGCCTATGGCCGGCTCGGCACCCTGGTGCAGATGAACCCGCCGGTGCGGGACGCGGATCACCGCGACGGCATCTGGCACGGGCTCGGCCAGGGAGTCGCCGACATCCTCGGTTCCGACCACGCCCCGCACCTGCTGGCGGAGAAGGCCAAGGCTTATCCGGACTCGCCCTCGGGCATGACCGGGGTGCAGACCCTGGTGCCGATCATGCTCGATCACGTCGCGGCCGGCCGGCTCTCGCTGGCGCGCTTCGTCGACCTCACGAGCGCGGGCCCCAAGCGCCTGTTCGGCATCGCCCGGAAAGGGCGGCTCGCCGTCGGCTACGACGCCGACGTCACTTTGGTGGACCTGAAGCGCCGCGAGACCATCCGCAACGACTGGATCGCCTCGAAATGCGGCTGGACGCCCTATGACGGCGTCACGGTCACGGGCTGGCCGGTGGGCACCCTGGTGCGCGGTCACTGCGTGATGTGGGAAGGGGCACTCACGGCGCCGTCGCGGGGCGAGGCGGTGGTGTTCGAGGAGACGCTGGCACCGGCCCGACGGGCCTCGCGTCGGCCATGAAAAAGGGCAAGCGCGGATGCGCTCGCCCTTGATGATGCCTGTGCCGGGAGCGACGGGCCGCCTCGGCGATACCGACGCGGCCGGAGACCCTCAGTGCTGCGGGGCCGTGGTGAACGCCCCGCTGCGGATGCGGTCCGGGAAACCCTCGGCGTAACGGGCGGTGGCTTCCTCGCCATAGGTCATGACGAGTTCCTGGAAGGCGGCGAACAGGGCGGCCTGGGCCATGCAATCCCCGTCGAGACCGTCGAGACATCCCTCCGCGAAGGCCTCGGAGACGTAGCCGAGCGCGGCGCGCTTGTCGTCGAGATCCGCCTCGAAAGGCGCGGAGACCGTATCCATGTGCATGGGTCACATCATCGCTTGCGCCGGTGAACCACCCCGGCCAGTCCGAGCGAGAATAGGCCGGGTCGCGGGGTTCGCAAAGCCAGGAATTGCGAAGCGGTTAACGCCGGCGCTCAAATTCGCCGTTTCGGTGGAACGCGCACCGCTTGTGTCCCCACCGCATCACCTACCCACCGAAGCGGCTCGCCAGGGCGTGCGA
>NZ_JAQGKL010000087.1 GCF_028290105.1 Methylobacterium sp. | reverse complement strand
CCATTTCACGAGACTTGCCGCGCAGGGTGAACCGGAACACCCACGACTTCGCGCCCTTGCCGGTGACCTGCAGCCATAGGCCGCCACCGTCGCCGTACATGCCGGGCGTTTTCAGGCGTACCACGCCTAGAGCGGTCAGCTTTCCCTGCATCCGCTCACCCACGACGCTACCCACATCGTAAACGCGGATTTGCGCAAACGCCAGCGAACCACTGCGAAAGGCAGGAGCGGGAAACGTCAACGATTTCGGATGTTTAGAGGTCGGAGGCGAACTGTTACGAACAGGTATCTGGCGGAGAGGGGGGGATTCGAACCCCCGATGCCCTTGCAGGCATGCCGCATTTCGAGTGCGGTGCATTCAACCGCTCTGCCACCTCTCCGCAGAGGTGCCTCGTTGAGACGCCGGCTGCCTAACACGAATGCTGCGAATTTCACAAGCGGGCAGCGTCTCGGGAATGCCGAAATCCGGAGAGCCGGGACTAGGTCGGTGTTCGTCGCCACCGGGCCTGCCTTCAGGCTTGTTTAACCACGGCGGCGGCAGGGTGCGTGGGCGAGAGGCCGGACCGGCGGGTGCCATCGGGGTGCCATGCGGGATTTGGGCCTGGGATCCGATGGATGTCGCGGGATGCCGGTACGGCCTTGATCGTCGTCGTGGCCGGTTCGGCCTCCCTGCCGCTGCTCGAGGCGCTCGCGCCGCTGGCCTGCGCGACCCGGCTGGTGATCGGCCTTGCGGACGCGCCGGAGGCCTTGCGCGGGCAGGTCTGCGACCTCATCCTGATCGATGCGGGCGAGGCCGGGCACGGGGACGGCGTGCGGCTCGTCGCGTGTCTGCGCGATAGTCGGGACCATGCCCATACGCCGATCCTGATGCTCGCCGCCGGTGACGCGGCGACGGTCCGGCGCGAGGCGATCGCGGCGGGGGCCACCGACCTCATGGCGCGGCCCGTCGAGCCGCTGGACCTGATCACGCGGGTCGGCAACCTGATCGAACTCGCCCTGGTGCGGCGGGCGGCCGAGCATCAGACGCGGGCCATGGCCCGCACGGTGGAGCGCGCGGTCGCCGAGGCCGCCGCGCAGGAGCGCGAGATCATCCGCCGCCTGATGCTCGCCGCCGAGTTCCGCGACGACCAGGCCGGGGATCACCTCACCCGGGTCGCCGGCTGCGCGATCGCCATCGCGGAGGGGCTCGGCCTCTCGGAGGAGCAGGCCAACGACATCGCGCTCGCTTCGACCATGCACGACATCGGCAAGATCAGCATTCCCGACACGATCCTGATGAAGCCTGGCGCCCTGAGCGAGGCCGAGCGAGAGGAGATGAAGCAGCACGCCCTGCGGGGTTACCGCATGCTCAACGACAGTCCCTCGCATCTCCTGCAACTCGCCTCCGACATCGCGCTCACCCACCACGAGCGCTGGGACGGCGACGGGTATCCGCAGGGCCTGCGAGGCGCCGAGATCCCGCTCGCCGGACGGATCATCGCCGTGGCCGACGTGTTCGATGCCCTGATTTCCGAGCGGGTCTACAAGAAGGCCTGGCCGCCGGAGCAGGCGCGCCGGCACCTCGAGGCCCATGCCGGCAGCCATTTCGATCCCGATTGCGTGGCGGCCTTCGTCTCGCGCTGGACCGACATCCTCGTGCTGGTGGCCGAGCACCCGCCCGAGATCCAGGCCGCCTGAACCCCTCACACCTCCGGGCCCGGCCGCCGCGTCCGCTGGACCCGAACGCGCGTGGAGCTTGCGCGTCGTCGCGGATGTGCAACAGTCGTCGCTGACCGTGCGCCGCCGGTCCGCAATCGCGGCTGCGGCGAGAAAGGCATATACTGGAAGCACCTGCGTCCGCTATCGTCCGGGACCGGGCGGGCCCCGGGGGGGCTCTCGCCCGCAACCGCAGCAAGCGGCCGGCTTCGGGGATCAAGTGGCATGGCATGCATGGCAGACGCTCAGCGCGAGACGATGGCGCCCCTCACCGATCCGCTGCTCCTCGACAATCAGCTCTGTTACGCCCTCTACGCGGCCGCGCACCGGATGACGAAGTCCTATCGCCCGATGCTTGAGCGGATGGGGCTGACCTACCCGCAATACCTCGTGCTCCTCGTCCTGTGGGAAAACGACGGCATCACGGTCTCGGAGATCGGGCGCCGGCTGCGCCTCGATTCCGGCACGCTGACGCCGGTGCTCAAGCGTCTGGAGGGGGCCGGCTTCCTCCTGCGCAGCCGCCGGCGCTCGGACGAGCGCGAGGTCGAGATCGCGCTGACGCCGAAGGGCCGCGACCTGCGCGCCGAGGCAGCGGCCGTGCGCGAATCCGTGATGTGCCAGCTCAACCTGTCGGAGCCGGAGATCCAGGCCATGCGGGCGGACCTGAACGCCCTCATCGCCAATCTCAGTTCCGCCGTGTGAGCCCTTCGCCATGTCCGTCAGCGGCGTCGTCAGAGGGTCTATCCCAGGTCACGATATAAGTTTGCCGGGTAAGTTTCCCTTGAGCAGGCGTGACCATTGTCGCTAAGGCGGAGGCGGTTCCGGCCGAGCGCCGCTCGAACATCCCGACGCGGCGGCCGCCTCGGGCCCTCCGACTCCTGAAGGACTGCGCCAGACGTGGAAGCTGATCGATCGCGCCGGGTGCGGCCTGCCCTGACGCCAACCCACGGCGCGCGCATGCGAGGGCAGGACGAACCCGCGCGGCAGGCGGGCGTTCTGCATCCATGAGCGCGAATCTGGGCGACGCGGATCTGGCCCCACGGCGGCAGGTCGGGGCGCTGCCTTTCCGGCGCACGCCCGACGGCGGCTACATGATCCTCCTGGTGACGTCGCGCGAGAGCCGGCGCTGGGTCATCCCCAAGGGCTGGCCCATGAAGGGACGCAAGCCCTACGACGCAGCCGCGCGCGAGGCCTACGAGGAGGCGGGTCTCCTCGGCAACATCGGCAAGCGTCCGCTCGGATTCTACCTCTACGAAAAGCGCCTCAAGAGCCGCGACGCGGTCCTGTGCCAGGTGAAGGTGTTTCCGCTGGAGGTGCGCAAGCAGCTCAAGCACTGGCCCGAGCGTCATCAGCGCGAGGATCGCTGGTTCACCCCCTCCGATGCCGCGGAAGCCGTGGCCGAAGCGGGGCTCGCGGCCATCATCCGGGCCGCCTGCAAGCGCGAGACCGGGGCGCTCGCCTGAGCCTGGCGCCCATGCGCAGGAATCACGATTTTCGCGCAAGATCGAACGGCGCCAGAGGCTTGGCTCGCGTGCGAACCGCGGCTCGCGGCCGCCGGCATGTAGCCTCCGCGAACAATCCGGCCGCGTGGCGGGCAAAACCGACGAGATTTGCGGCGATGCGATTGCCAAGGGGGCCGTGATCGGCTAATTGCCCCTCCGTCCGGTCGCGAGGCCATCGCCGCCGCCGCGGACACGTTGCTGCTGTAGCTCAGTGGTAGAGCACCTCATTGGTAATGAGGAGGTCGACAGTTCAATCCTGTCCAGCAGCACCAGCATCTTCTCGAAATCCAGTTGAAGACCTCGGACAGGGCGAAGTTGCTTCTGATCCATGTTCTTTTGGGGTCCGGTGATCCGCGGCCGCTGAACTCCGGCCGCTTCGGCTCCGTGTGAATCGAGCGTGCACCCGCCTCGCCGAATAGGGTGTGGGCGAAAAACCATCCCTTAAAAAATCGCTAATGAGAACCGTCGCACGCAATTGACAGCGCGCGCAAAATGCAACCTTGATGGCGCTAGTTCGTGGTCGGTCCACGGATACTGGTGGGCCGCAGGAATGAACTGGATTTCACTTCGCAGATTTACCGCCGCCGAGAGTAAGCCCCAGCCTGCAAAGCTTGCGGACATCCCGCGTTCGGACGGACCGATGCTTGCGGCGCCATATATTGATGCCGGCGAGAAGGTGGAATACTTAGACCATCAGCCTAGTGCCGATGATCTTTCGCTCGACAGTCTCGGGCAGCATAACGAAGTTCTGCGCTTTCGCGTGGCGGAGATGTCGGAGCGCCTCGACGATCTGCAGTCGCTTCGGGCGGATTTCGCCGCATTGCTGGAGCCGATCGTCGCCATCACCGACGAATTGCCGCGCGCGAAGGTGCGGACGTCGGAACTCGAGGCCCTGCTCACCCTGGAACAGGGCAACGCGGCCACGCTCCGGCGCGACCTCGCCGACGTGACCGGCCGTCTCGCGGCGGCGACGAACGACGTTTCGGCTTCGAAGATCCAGCTCCAGCACCTGGAGACGAGCCTGCAGGCGCGCGACGCTGCGGCCGAGGAACTGCGCCTCGCCCTGCGCGACAAGACCCTGCAGGCGGAGAACCTCGAGCGACGCCTGTTTGCCGAGACCGAGCAGACCCGCGCTTTGCAGGGGGAGAGCAAGGCGCTTCGCGTCGAGGCCAAGGCGCTGGACCAGGCGCTCGCCCGCTCGGACAGCGAATTGCAGGATCTGCGCGAGAGCCGCCACGCCCTCGAACGCGACAACCTGCGGCTCCAGAACCTCAGCGAGACCCAGGCGGGGCAACTCGCCGAGCTGATCGCCCGGAGCCAGGAATTCGAGACCCAGGCCGAGGCCAGCCGTGTGGCGCTGCGCAACGCCGAGCAGCAACTGGCGGCCGAGATCGACGCGGCCCAGAAGGCCGAGGCGCAGTACGAGGCGGAGGTCGCCAACCATCGCACCGAGCGCGCGAGCCTCGCCATGCGGGTCGATGCGAGCACGAGCCGCCTCGCCACCACCGAGCAGATGCTGGCGCAGCTGCGCAACCAGCTGCGCGAACGCGACGAGGCCGGCCGCTCCGCCGAGCGCGGTCTCAAGGAAGCCTCGATCGAACGCGTCACCCTGGAGCGTCGGCTCGAGAGCGCCCAGTCGGACCTCGCCCGGCAGAACGAGCGCTTTCTCGAGATGCAGCGCGCGCGCTCCGAATTCGAGCACCGCTGCGAGATGCTCACCAAAGCCATGGCGGCCAAGGATGCGGCCCTCGAACAGGCGTTGGGCCGGGTCTCCAGCCTGTCGGACAGGATCGATCACCTCGTCCACCGCCAGGAGGTGGAGCGCGCCGATTTCGAGACCGTGAACCACCGGCTCGTCGAGGAGCTTCAGCATGAGCGCTCGGAGCGGAAACTCGCGCAGGGCGCCCTCGACATCGCCCGCGAGAGCCGGATCTCACTCCAAAAGCAGCACGAGGCGCTGAGGCGCTCCGCCCGAAACTTCGCCGGGGACGAGGCCGCTTCCCGCGCCGAGCAGGCGCCGGCGCCCGCCGAGCCCAGCAACGTCCGGCCGTTCGCCCCGGCCGGAAGGGCTCCGGCCACGACGACGGAGCCTTTCGACCGACCCACGACCGACTGAAGCCTTCATCGAATCGAGACGCGGCGCGGTGGAAGTCCTGCGCACGGAGCCAGACATGACCGAAACCACGCTGCGCGACCGGGAGCCATCCTCCGCCGGCGCTTGGCTGATGCGAAGCCTGCCAAGCCCGAGCCGCGGTCCGGGGTCGCCCGAGGCTCAGCCCCAGGATCAGCCGCGGGACAACGCCATCCGAAGCGTGCCCGACGCCCCGCCCAGCGGGCGGCGGGATTGGTCCGCCTCCCTCGACCTCATCCACGAGGCGACCGCCGCGATCCGCATCAGCGAGGAGCGCGCCAGCGAACTCGAGGAGGAACTCCAACGCACTGTGGCGCAGGCCCAGGAGCGCGCGGCGACGCTGGAGGCCCAGATCGCTGTCGCGCTGAACCGGGCGGAACTGGCGGAACGGCGCGCCGACGATGCCGAGGAGTGGCTCGCCCGCATGCACGACGCCGTGGTGAACGGCTTCAGCCGCAGGGAGACGCAGACCACGTCCGCGCATCCCGCCACCTCGGCCGCCTGAGGCCATCCCGAGAACGGGTCCACGCCGCCATGTCTTCCGCCAGCATGTCTTCCGCCAGCATGTCTTCCGCCGTCTCACCCACGATCCTCGCCGCGCCGGCGCCGATCCGGGTCCGCCATGACGACGGCGAGCCTCGTCAGCAGGAGTGGAGCGACGCCGGTCTGAACCAGACCCGGTCGCTGGTGCTCGTGCCCGGCGAGGCGAGCTCGCCCGCCTCCAATCTTGGGGCGACGACCCTGCGTCTGGTCGAACAGAGCATGGAGACGATTCAGGCTCTGCATCAGCGCGTGAACCTCATCTCGGCCCAGGCGCGCGATTTGATCCAGCGTACCCACCGGGAGCGTTCGGAGCAGCAGACGGAGCTGTGCCAGGCCCGATCGGAGGCCAACGAATGGCGGCGCCAGGCCATGGAGCTGGAACTCCGGATGCGCGAGGCGCAGTTGCGCGCCCGCGAGGCCGAGATGGGACGGCGGGAGGCGGAGCAGGTTGCGGGCGCCGCATTCCAACGCGCCCGCGCCGCCGAGGCCGAGGTCGCGAGCCTGGAAGCCTATCTCCGGAAGATCAGCGATTTCCTTCGCGAGAATGCCGCCCATTAGGGTTGTGCGGTTGGTTCGGTGGTCTTTCGGCCAGGGTCGCAAGACCGAACGGACCATTTGAGATCGCGCCGCGAAGGTGTTCGCGGCCGCCGCCGCCGACCACGCCGTCAACGAAGTCGTGAACAGTGCGGAAGGATTAAAATCCAACCTGAAAAAGACTTGTCGGTGCAATTGCTTGCTGAAATTCCGGGTGGAGGTTCCGCCTCCGGGCGCCGCGTTCCGGGTCCGCTGATCGCCTCGTCCGGCAGGTTGACGGCCCTTGTCACCGGGACGCTACAGACATTCCGCCGGTCGCGATCCAGGGTGTGGCCAACGCGTCGCGAAAGCTGAGAACCGTGCGGTCTGCCCTCCTTGCACTACCCCTTCTCGGCCTGAGCGCCGCCGCCGTCGCGGCGGACCTGCCGCGGGAGTCCCAGCCCCTCTCGGCGGCCCCGCCGTCGTTCACCTGGGCGGGCTTCTACGCGGGCGTCTTCTTCGGCTACGGCTCCCTCGACGAGAGTGGCACCCGGCGCTGCAGCGACCCACAGGGCGGGGCGGCTTGCGCTTCGTTCCCGGCACGCGCGCCCGGAGCCCGGGCGGACGATCTCTCGGCGGGCAGCGAGATCGGCTACAACCTCCCGGTCCTCCCGGGCTCCGGCCTCCTGATCGGCGCCGCGGCGGATTACCAGTCGACGCGCCTGCGCGGTTACGGCGAGAGCGAGGGCTTCCTGCCCGTCGTCCCCAATGGCCCCCCGGTCGCGGCGACCTACCATCTCGGCCAGCGTCTCGACGGGCTCGGCACGTTACGCGGCAAAATCGGCTACGCGTTCGACCGGCTGTTCGTCTACGGCACCGGCGGTCTGGCCTACGGCCAAGTCCGCATCGACGTCGACACCGCGTTCGGGGGCGACGCGATCCAGGCGCGGGGTCTCAATGGCGGATTTCGCCTCGGTTATGCGGCCGGCGCCGGCGCGGAATACGCGATCAGCCCGCACCTGTCGGTCAAGGCCGAGGGGCTCTATTACGACCTCGGCGAGCGCACGGTCTTCGATCGGGCGACCCTCGGCGGTTCGCTCTATGGCGGCACGATCGCCACGCACGGCTTTCTCGCGCGTGCGGGCCTGAACTACCGGTTCGGCGACGGCATTCCGGGCCTCGGCGTGCTCGACGACATCCGCAGCGTCCTCGACCCGGTGGCGTACACCCCCCTCCCGGCCTCGGACTGGGTGTTCGAGACCGGCGCGCGCTACTTCTACAGCACCGGCCGGTTCCGCTACCGGCTCGGCGCGCCCGGAAACGCCGCACAGACGAACTCGCAGCTGACCTATCGCAACGTCGGTGCGCATGCGACCGAGAGCTTCGTGCGCGTCGACCACACGCCGACGGGGCTGTTCGCCAAGGCGTTCATCGGTTCGGGCATCGTCACCTCCGGGCGCCAGACCGACGAAGATTTCGCTCCGGTGGCGCGGCCTTACTCGCGCACGTCATCGAAGATCACCGACGGCGATCTCGGCTACGCGGTCGTGGACGGCGGCTACGACCTGCTCGCCGGCGACACCTACAAGCTCGGCGCCTTCGCGGGGTACCAGTACGTCTCCGAGTTCATCGACGCCTTCGGCTGCGCGCAGCAGACGGGCGGCGCCTTCTGCACCCCGAGCGTGCCGACGGGCGTGAAGGTGTTCACGCAGGATGCGCATTGGCATGCCCTGCGGGTCGGGCTGGCCGGTGAACTGCGCTACGACCGCCTGAAGATCTCCGCGGAGGGCGCCTACCTGCCGGTCGCGGACCTCACGGGCTTCGACCATCACTGGCTGAGGTCGAGCATCAACCCGCTGCCGCAATCGGGGTCGGGCAGCGGCTACTTCCTGCAGGGGATGGTCTCCTACGACCTCACCCAGAAGATCAGCATCGGCGTCGGTGCCCGCTACTGGACGATGACGACGGACACCGGCCGTACCAAGTTCCCGCTGCTCGCAGGCAGCCCGACGAAGTACGAGAGCAGCCGGGCCGGCGCATTCGTGCAGGCTTCCTACCGGTTCACCGATACGAGTTTCGATCTCGGCTCCGTGCTGTCGCGGCCCTGACGCCCGCCTTCGAACAAGCTCGCTCTCCGGTCGGTTCCCGTGCGCAAGAGCCATGGGGGCCGGTGGCCCTCCGAGCATGGGCTCACGCGAGGGAAGGTTCGATGACACCGCGTCAGGTCACACTCGTTCAGGACAGCTTCGCCAAGGTCCGGCCGATCGCCGACACCGCCGCCGACCTCTTCTATGGACGCCTGTTCGAGATCGCGCCGCAGGTCCGCGCCATGTTCCCGGACGACATGCGCGAGCAGAAGAAGAAGCTGATGGCCATGCTCGGATTGGCGGTGACCAATCTCGACAAGCCCGACATGGTGGTGCCGGCGCTGCAGAATCTCGGCCGCCAGCACGTGGCCTTCGGAACGCGGGCCGCGCATTACCAGCCGGTCGGCGAAGCGTTGCTCTGGACCCTGGAGCGGGGGCTCGGGCCTGATTTCACGCCCGAACTGCGCGAGGCCTGGACCGAGACCTATACCCTCGTGTCGCGCGTGATGCAGGCCGCAGCGGCAGACGTTTGAGCTGGACCAGCATTGCCCCGGGGCCGGATTTTTCGTCGCGGGAACCCGCCCTGGCTCCAGCGGTTGCCGCTTCATTCTCGAAGAGCAGGATATCCCATGAAGAGCCTCACCAATTTGGCGGGCGCGACCGCGCTCGTGTCGCTGATGAGCCTGCCGGCCTTGGCGCAGGCCGGTTACCCCTACGAAGGTCGGCGCGGCGCCATCGTCCAGAACCAGCCGAACACCACCGGCAACAGCGGGGACCGGGTGATCTCCTACGGCGCCACCGGCGCTGATACGGTGACGACCAATTCCGCGGCCGGCGGCAACGCGAGCCGTCCGGAGCAGGCGTTTCCGAACGGCAGTGCCAATGGCGGCCCGGGTGGACGCTAGCACCCAACTCTGATCGGAGGCCGACGCGTCGGCGCGCCGGTCTCCGTTACGATTCAGCCTCAGGCTGGCCGGCGCCCGTCTATGGCGTAGCGGTCGATGGCCGAGGGGAGTTCGCTGGAGAGGCGAGAGAGCAGAGCGGCGCGGCTCAAACCCGTCTGCTGCGTCAGGTGGTCGAGGGTTTCGGGGCCGATCGCGCGCTCGAGGTCGGCCTCGGCGATGTCCCGATTGGGGCCCTGGTTGACCCAGGAGGTCGCCGTCTCGCCATGGCCGCCCTTGGTGAAGTGATCCACCAGTTCGCTGAGGCCGCTCGCGATCAGGCCGCCGACGCCGGCCGTTCCGACCCCGCCCAGAAGGGTGCCGAGATTTCCAAGGCCGCCGCTCACGCCGGTGCCACCGGACGAGGTGGTGTTCGGGATGCGGGGAACCGGGGCCGGCGTGGTATCCGCGCCATGGCCGCCGAGCAGTTCGGCGAGCTTGTCGCGGTTCTGGTAGCCGGCCACGGCCAGCAGGCCCAGCAGAGCCGTCATCGAGGGATAACCCTTGCTCATCGTCTATCCTTTCGGCCGTGGTCCGGCGGGGGAGGGGCCGGCATCGTCGCCGGCTGTGGCTGTGGACTGTCGTGGCGCCCCGGTGCGGGTGGACGCTCGCGGCGCGTGAACGCCGTGTCGAGGGGGTGAGTTCAGCGGCTCGGGCGTGCGAGCCAGCCGACCGCGAAGGCGACGGCCGCGAGGCCGAACAGGGCCGACATCCGGTTGTCGTCGGCGTAGCGGACGGCCCGCTTTCCGTAGACGGCGCCGCGCTTGCGGGCGTCGCGGGCGAGATCGCGGCCGTCCTCAATCAGGTTGCCGGCGCGGTCGCGCACCTCGTGAGCGAGATGACGCCCGTCATCGGCGAGATCCTCGGCCCGTTCACGGGCCTGGCCGTAGGCGTATTGCGCCCCGCCGGCCACCTGGTTCACGGCGCCGCGCACCTGACGGGCCGGGTCGCCGACGATGCCCCCGAGGGCGGTCTGGGCGCGGCCCTTCAGGTGACGGGACGCTCCACGAAACTGGTCGCGGTTCATGGGATTCTCCTTGACGTTCGAGCGAAATCGAGAGCGGGCGGGGCCGCGCTGGGCCAAGCCCCGCCGCGTCGGGCTTCAGTGCTTGCCGGTGACCTTGTCGACGACCGACTTCACGCCGTCCTTGGCCTCGCCGACGGTGCGCTGCGCCTCGCCCTTGAGCTCCTGGGCCTTGCCCTCGGCGACGAGCTTGTCGTTGCCGGTGACCTTGCCGACGCCTTCCTTGAGATTGCCGACGGCCTCGTTGGCGAGACCCTTCAGCTTATCGGTGGTGCTGCTCATGGTGATGCTCCTTCAGGTTGGACATTCAGTTCGGACAGGCCTGCCGGCCGGGTTCGACCGGCAGGGGTGGTGTGCTCAGACGCGGCGGGCGTCGTAGCGGTCGGTGAGGGTGGCGAGCGTCGGGGCGCCGAGGCGGCCGCCGAAGAAGCCGGCCAACGCGCCGAGGATCAGGGCGAGCGCGCCGTAGAAGGCGCCCTGCGTGGCGGCGGACTTCGCCGCGACGGCTGCGGCCTCGGCCTTCTGCTTGGCGGTGGCGACGGCCTCCTCGTACTGCTTGCGGTAGTCCTGGATCTGGGCCTTGGCCTGATCGGCCGGAATACCCTGCGCCTTGGCGAGAGCGTCGGCGGCGCGGTTCTCGGCCTGGGCCTTCTGGGCCGGGTCACCCGTGAACAGGGCGCGGATCGCGGCGACGGCGGCGTCCTTGGCGGCCTGCGGGTCCTGGCCGGCGGATTGCTGGCGGACCGACTTCTCGAGATCGTCGAGGGGGTTCGAGATCTGGGCGAGCGAGGGGGCTGCCGCCTGGGCCGCGGTCTTCACCGTGCCGCCGACGAGGGAACCCGCGCCGCCGAGGGTGCTGGTGACGCCGTTGAAGGCGCCGCCGATGAGGCCGCCCGCCGCCGAGGTCAGCAGGTACAGCACGACCAGAGTGGTGACCGCCCAGGAGACGAGGCCATGCAGGCCGGCCGCCCCGGTGATGGGTTTGCCCGAGAGGCGCCCGGCGATGAACCCGCCGGCGAGCGCGGCGACGATGCCGGACACGACGAACCAGAGACCCGCGCTCATCGAGAGGGTCGAGGCGGCCGGATTGTCGGCGGCCGTGGTGCCGACGCTGGAGAGGCCGACGCCGACGCCGACCATGTTGAGGATGACCTGGGTCACGAGCGCCGTGACGGCACCGGCGAAGATGGCACCCCACGAGACCTGGTTCAGCAGGACGGTGCGGGTGTCGACCGAGGCCGCGGCGGATGGGGTCGTGAGGATCGGGGAAGTAGACACGTTGAAACGCTCCGGGTGGTCGGTCGTCCGAGGAGTTCGGTAATCCGAAAGGTCGGTTGGGTCAGGCGAGCCGCGGCTCTGTCGCGGCCGTGGAGGCAAGCCGCGGCTCTGTCGCGGCCGTGGAGGCAGGCCGCGTCTCGGTCGCGGCCGTGCGGAAATCCGCGGCTCAGTCGCGGCCGTGGATGAGGAGGCCGAGGCCGTAGCCGAGGAGGCCCGCCACCAGCAGCGCCGCGACGGGGTGCTCGGCGACCTGGCTGGTCACTTCGCGGCCGCCCTGGCGAAGGTACCGGCCGCCGTTCTCGTAGGCGTCCTCGGCGGTGTCGTAGGCCTCGCGGCCGGCATGGCGCACGGAGCGCTCGGCGCGCTCGTAGGTGTCCTCGGCGGCACCCTTGGCCCGGCGGGCGTGATCCTCGACGTCGTTCGATCCGACGAGGTTGCCCACCGCGTCGCGGACCTTGCCGCCGATGTCGCGGGCGGTCTCGGCCACATGGTCGGCGGCGTCGCGCACGGTGTCCTTGGCCTGACCGTAGAGGTTCTCGGCGGCGCCCTGCGCCTCGCGGGCGCGGCCCTCGACGGAGTCCCGCTTCGAGCCCGTGAGGTCACCCACCGTGCCCTGCACCTTGCCGCCGAGTTCCTTCGCGGCGCCGGTGACGCGATCGATATCCACCATGATGTCTCTCCTTTTCGATGGGATGGGGTTGGGGTGTGGTGCGATGTGCGACCGGAGCTACGATTTCGACGCGGACTTCGGTTTCAGATCGGACTTCGTTGATTCCTGCTGTGCCTTGCCTTCGGCCTCGACCTTGCCGTCGCCGATCAGCTTGCCGATGGCCTCCTTGACCGACCCCTTGAGCTGGTCGGCCGGGCCAGCCTTCTCGACTGGGTCGGGAGTTTTCTGGGTGCTCATGAAAGTCTCCAACCAGCCGTGTCGATGTGTCAGGTGGTCAGGAAAGACCACGCATCAATAGTGCAGATGTACCAGTAGAGTGGTTTTTACGATCCAGGCGCGCTGATCGGAAAGCCGTTGTCGCGTCCCCAGATGATGGCCTCGGAGCGCTTGTGGACGTCGAGCTTCCGGTAGAGGGCGGCGGCGTGGTTACGGACGGTGTTCCGGGAGAGTTTCAGGCGCGTGGCGATGGCGTCGTCGTCGAGACCCTGGCAGATCAGGTCGAGGATCTGGCGCTCGCGAACCGTCATGTTCGGCGCCAGGCTCTCGGCGTGGTCGCCTCCCGGCTGGCGCAGGTTGGCGAGCTTCTCGATCAAGCCCCGGCTGAACCAAGATGTGTCGGCCATCACCGCCTCGATCGCCGCGAACAGGTCCCGCTCGCTGCGCTTGCGTTCGGTGATGTCCTGCAGGACCAGGAGCGCGAAGGCTTGCTCTCCGATCTCGACCCGTTCGGCGGAGACGAGGCAGTCGAGATTCGTGCCGTCCTCGTGACGCAGGCAGACCTCCAGCCCGAGCACGTAGCCGGTGCGCGCCACGGCGGTCTCGAACTTGATGCGGGCGGCGTCGTGCACCCAGAGGTCGAGGTCGGCCGGCGAGCGTCCCGCGACCTTGTCGGTTCCGTAGCCGAAGACGCGGGCGAAGGCTTCGTTCACGCCCGTGATGGCGAAGCTGTCGGCGCGCGCCAGCAGGGTCGGCACGGGGGTGAGCCGGAAGGCCTTGGCGAAGCGCTCCTCGCTCTGGCGCAAGGCCGTCTCGGCCTTCCGGCGAAGCTCCAGGTCGGCGAAGGTGAAGAGCATGCAGGGCTCGTCGCCGAGTTCCATCGGCTGGCCCGCGACGATGACGAACCGGGTATCCCCGTTGGGCAGGTCGAGGCAGGCCTCCATCTGCGGGATCGTGCCGCCTTCGTTCAGGCGGGAGATCGCGAGGTCGCGGCTGCGCGCGCCCGCCAGCACGTCGACCTCGTAGACGCTGCGCCCGATCACGCCGTCGCGGGTGTAGCCGGTCATCTCCAGGAAGCCGAGATTGACCTTGACGTGGCGCAGGTCGGAGAGTCGGCAGATCACGGCCGGGGCCGGGTTGGCGTTGAAGGTCTTCTCGAAGCGCTCTTCGGCCTCGAACTGCTCGGACACGTCCTTGAGGATGAGCGCCAGGCAGCTCGGCGTGCCGTCCCGGTCGGTGGCGACCAGGCTGCGCAGGGAGTGGACGAAGGCGACGTTGGGTTTGTCCGTGCGCGTCACCTCGACGATGACGTCGTGGAAGCTCTCGCCGGAGACCACCCGCTCGATGGGATATTGATTGGGCGTGCGGTTGTTGCGGTAGCGCAGGGCGAAGCGCTCGCGATAGGTGTCCACCGTCAAACCGAGTTCGTCGAGGGTCTCCGCGCCGTGCATCGCGAGCGCCGCCTCGTTGGCGTAGGCGATGGTCTGGTCGGGCTCGACCAGGATCACGCCTTCGCTGAGGCCGGCGATGATCTGCCGGAGCTCGTGTCTGTCGACGCCCACCGTCACTGTCGGACCACCTTCCACTCGCTCATCGAGGACCGAGCCGTAACAAATGCGTGCGGTGGCGGTTCCCGGTCTGATTGTCGAAAGACTGGTATATCCTGATCATTGACGTGAACGTGATCGACCAGCCAGAACCCTGTGCCTCGGGTGATCCGTCGATGTGCGGACGAGACGAAGCACTCTTCTGAAGAAGGCGATCGATCCCGCATGCTCCTGAATGAAACATCCGACGCACCCTCGGCGCACGAGGGTCTGCCACGTCATATCCAGGCGATGATCGGACAAAAGTTGGATGAGCTTTTCCCGAAGATCATCGAGGTCGACGCGAATTCCAGACTCGGCCAGGTTCTGCTTCGGCTCCAGGCCGCCCTGCTCGACGCACAGGTCGAAGGCCAGGTCTCATCGGGCTTCAGCGAGGCGCTCATCGCGGCGGTGCCCCGCCTGCGCCGCTTCGCGCACATGCGCACCGGCAACGCGTCGGAAGCCGACGACATGGTACAGGCAACTCTGCTGAAGGCCTGGGAGCACCGGGCCCGGTTCCAGGCGGACACCAACCTCATCGCCTGGCTGTTCACGATCCTGCGCAACACCCACCTGAACCATCGCAAGCGGCACTGGCGCGAGGTGGAGGACATCGACGGCGCGTTCGCCGCGTCCCTGAGCCAGCCCCCCGACCAGGAGCACCGGATCGGCCTTTCCGAGTTGCAGGCCGCCCTGAACGGCCTCACCCCGGAACATCGCGAGACCCTGCTCCTGGTGACGGTGGACGGCCTCGTCTACGAGGAAGCCGCCCTCGTCCTCGGGTGCCAGCCCGGCACCGTGAAGAGCCGGGTGAGCCGCGCGCGCGAACGCCTCGCGCTCGCCCTGGGCGTCGCCTGACGCGGCCGAGCCCCCCGCCCGCGACCGGTGAAACGCTCCATCGCGGACGCGTCCCGCACCTACCGTCCGTCATCAGCTCCATCCGGCGCGCCCGCCGGGGATGCTCGAGACTCCACACCCCGAACAGGATCGCATCCGTGACCAGACGTTTCCCGCTCGCCATCGCCGCCCTGCTCGCCGCCGGCTCGGCGGCCCTCGCACAGGAGCGGATCGCCGTCCCGGGCGAGCCGGCCAGGATCGATACCGATCTGCGTGTCCGCTTCGTCGCGCAGGTTCCGGACGACATCGTCGCCTCGAAACTGATCGGGCTCGGCATCCGGAACAGCGCCAACGAGACCATCGGCTCGGTCGCGGACGTGGTCTTCGACACCAAGCGCGCGATCAAGGCCTACGTGGTCAGCGTCGGTGGCTTCCTCGGGCTGAACGCGAAATACGTTGCCGTCGATCCGGAGACGCTGCGCTTGACGCGCAAGGACGACAAGACCCTCGACGCCGTCATCGAGACCGACAAGGACCAGCTCCGGGCCGCACCGGAATACATCTACCTCAACAGCGAGCCCAAGAAGGAACGATAGGTCGGGAGCGATCAGTCCAAAGAGATCGAATGGACCCGCCGCTTCCGCGCGTTGGCACCGACGCGGAACCCGCAGGGGGCGAAGGTCTGTGCCGATCCGGACCGGTGTCGCTCGCTCAAGCCAGTCCGCGACCGAGATAAGCCAACATGATCAGGCCAAGGATCAGCACGGCCAGGAGGACGTACTTCAACCGCAAGACGTGCCGGGTCCACCAGATGCCGCGCGGTGTCATCCTCGTCCCTTCGTTAGCCGGGGGCCGCCTCTTCGGCCGATCCCACGTTCCCCATCCTACCATGAACCGGCCACCCCTGCGCGCGGCGACGCCGCTGCTTGCCGGATGGGGCTGTGGTCCCGTCGAAGACGCTCTGGGCGAGGAGCGACGACGGCCCCGCGCGACGAACAGGGCAGATCCTGGGGAAGCGCCGACGCTCATCCGCCAAGGGCACGATCGGCTCGGCCGAACGTTTCCGTAGGTCCGCCCATCGAAAGCGCGGGCTCGGACCAGAGGAAACATCCCGGATGGCAGGCCAGACCGACGCCCTCAGCGACAAGGCCCTCTCGATCATCGCTTTCGCGGCCTATCACAGCCTGCTCAGCGGCGAGCGGGTCGCCTCCGTCATTCGCAAGGACGGGCACGGCCACGAGGCCGACCCGGACGGCGTCGCGGAACTCGCGGACAAGGGTCTCGCCACCAGCGACGACGCGCAGGTGTCCTTCACCGCCGAGGGGGAAGCGCTCGTCGATGCGGTCCTGTCCGGCATCCGGTCGGCGCGCACGCGTTAAGGCTCGGGGTTACGGCCGGGATGGGCGGATTGGGGCGGCGCTGCGCGGCCCGTTGCGGAGATCGAGATGGCGTTCAAGGCGAAATCAGCGTCCGAAACCAAGGCGGCCGACCTGGCCTCGGCGCTCATCCGGATCGCGGATCGAGGGCAGGCGCCTCTCTCCATCGGCGTCGACGAACTGCGCCAGGGCAATCCACGGCTGACGCCGCTCGCGGTCGGGCAGATGTTCCGCAAGCATCGCGATCTTCTCGAAGAGGCCTTGGCGGCGCGCGGCTACAGTCTCGTCGACTATGCCGACCAGGGCCCGGGCCGGGGTATGGCGTTCGAGATCGACGCTGGCTGACTTCGGGCGCTGAAGGGTCAGGCTTCGTCGCGCATCACGAGGTCCAGCGCCCGCGCCACCACGGCCGGGTCGTAGGCGTGCGGGCCGTCATATTCGATCGCCGTGACGTCATAGCCGGCCTGCTTCAACTGGGCGACGTGCACCCGCGCGCTGCGATCGATCGGGATCTGCTCGTCCCGCGTGCCGTGCGTGAGGACGATGCGCGGCGCGCCCGATTGCAGGTGGACCGACAGGAACCCCGCCGACGAGACCAGCAGGTCCGTGACCACGTGGCCGTTGGCGAGGCCGAGGGACAGGGTGTAGCTGCCGCCGTCCGAATGTCCCGCGAAGACGAGGCGGCCGGGGTCGAGGAGGAAGCGCGCGCCGACCTCCGCCAGCGCCGAATCGACCCGCTCCCGGTCGGGGCCGTGGCCGCCGATCACGAGGTCCCAGGTCGGGAACAGGGATTGGGGGGCGAGCAGCAGGAAGCGCCGCGCCTCCGCATGGGCGCGCAGCATCGGCAGGATCTTTTCCGCACTTCCGCCGCCGCCGTGGAAGAGCACCACCAGCGGCGTCGGCCGGCGCGGGTCGATCCCCTCCGGCACCAGCAGCAGGGCGTCCCGCTCGGGGAACAATCCGAGCGGGTGCAGCCCGGGCGGCAGCGGCGCTTTGGTCGGCAGCCGATGCGCGAAGGCGAGGCGCCCGGCGAGGTGAGGATCGATCATGCGGCAACCCGGTGCGTCGGTGAGGGCGAGGGTATGGCCGTCAGCCGGTCTTCTCGGGGGCGAGCGGCTTGATCTTCAGCTGGTCGATCAGCCAGCGCCATCCGCCCTCCGCGCTCAGCCTCGCGGTCTCGGCCGAGATGGTGCCGTTGGGCAGGCGCGCGAAGGTCATGGCGAGATCGCCGTTGCGGATCGCCGGCAGGGTCTCGGCGGCCGGAAAGTCCGAGCGGCGCGACAGCAGGTCGGCGTAGAAGGCCCGGATCTCGGCGTGACCCGTGGCCACCACCTTGCCGGCGGCCAGCACCGCGTCCGGCTCGTAGAGGGCCACCAGGCCCTCGACGTCGCCGGCATTGGCGCGTTCGTTGAACAGGCGGGCGAGATCCTCCGGCTCGTGGGCGCGGGTGCGATCGGGTGTCGTCATGGCTCGGGTCCTTTTCTGTGAGACGGAGAGGCTCAGGTCAGCAGCGTGCCGGCGCCGTCGCGCACCGACACCGTGACCGGGATGCCGGCGGCGACGCTCTCGGAGACGGTGCAGAAGCGCTGGAACTGCTCCAGCACCCGGTCGATGCGCGGCACCGCCTCGGCGCTCGCCCCGAGGGTGATGCCGACCGTGATGCCGGTGATGCGCAGGCGGTTCTCGGCGTTGCGGGTGACCTCGCACTGCGCTTCCGCGCGGATGCCGCCCGCCTCCTGCCGGTATTTGCCGAGCGCGAAGACGAGGCTGGCGCACAGGCAGTTGGCCACCGCGCTTACCAGGAGCTGCTCGGGGAAGGGCCCCGCGCCGTCGCCGATGGGGACGGCCTCGTCGACGAGGAGCTGCGGCAGGATTCCGCCGAAATCCACCGTGAACTTGTACCCCTCGATCTGCGTGATCGTGATGCTCGGGCCCATGGCGTTCTCCCCCTGCCGGTTCTGTTCGTGCCGCGACGCGCCCGCTGAACCGAGAACGTCGCCCGAGGGGCACCCGCTCCGTCGCGGCCGCCGACAATCCGGCTTCTTCGTCACCGGCGCCGACGGCCCGGACGATTGACTCCGCCGGCCTCTGTTGACACATTCCGGTCGTTGGCATACCAAATACCAACGACGGAAACAGAGAAAAAGCAAGTCGCCACAAGGCGCGCTCTCGCCAACACAAGTCCTCGTCACGACACAAGTCCTCGCAACGCCGCCGGACAGGTCTCGGCCTGACGGAGAACGCAAGGGTATTCCATGCCGATGGAGAACCAGAGCCGCACGCGGAGAGCCGGAGCGCAGGCAGCGCGCTCATGACCGCGGGAATCGATTTCGCCGAACTGGTCGCCTCGGTCGGGGACGCCGTCGTGGTGTCCGATCCGGACGGCGCGATCACCGTCTGGAACCCGGCCGCGACCCGCATCTTCGGCTACGCGGCGGAGGAGGCGATCGGCCAGTCCCTCGATCTCATCACCCCGGAGCGCCAGCGCCGGCGCCACTGGGACGGCTACGCCAAGACCATGCGCACGGGGGTGACCAAGTACGGCGCCGACGTGCTGCGGGTGCCGGCGGTCCACAAGGACGGCCACGCCCTCTCCATCGCCTTCACCGTCGGGTTGCTGCACGGCCCCGACGACCAAGTCACCGGCATCGCCGCGATCATCCGCGACGAGACCCAGCGCTGGAACGACGAGCGCGACCTGCGCCGGCGCCTCGCGGAGCTCGAATCCCGCGTCGCCTGAGGGCGCCGCGCCGGACCCCAAGCCGACCACCGGCTGACCCAAGAACCCGACCGTAAACGGGCAAGTCCTTTCCTTAGACCAATCGCCTCAACCGACAGGGAGAACGCCACGATGAGCAAGCCGCTCGAGGGTATCAAGATCATCGATTTCACGCACGTCCAGGCCGGCCCGGCCTGCACGCAGCTCCTCGCCTGGTTCGGCGCCGACGTGATCAAGGTCGAGCGTCCCGGTTCCGGCGACGTGACGCGTACGCAGCTTCGCCACGTCGAGGATGCCGACGCGCTCTACTTCACCATGCTCAACTCCAACAAGCGTTCGCTGACGCTGGACACCAAGACCCCCGAAGGCAAGGAAGTCCTCGAGAACCTGATCAAGCAGTCCGACGTCATGGTCGAGAATTTCGGCCCCGGCGCGCTCGACCGCATGGGCTTCTCCTGGGCCCGCATCCAGGAGCTCAACACGGGCATGATCCTGGCCTCCGTGAAGGGCTTCTCGGACGGCCACCACTACGAGGACCTGAAGGTCTACGAGAACGTGGCGCAATGCGCCGGTGGTGCCGCCTCCACCACGGGCTTCTGGGACGGCCCGCCCACCGTCAGCGCCGCGGCGCTGGGGGATTCCAACACCGGCATGCACCTGGCGATCGGCATCCTCACGGCGCTCCACCAGAAGAACAAGACCGGCAAGGGCCAGAAGGTCGCCGTCTCCATGCAGGATTCGGTGCTCAACCTCTGCCGCGTCAAGCTGCGCGACCAGCAGCGCCTCGATGCGCTGGGCTATCTCGAGGAATACCCCCAGTACCCGCACGGCGAGTTCACGGACGTGGTGCCGCGCGGCGGCAACGCGGGCGGCGGCGGCCAGCCGGGCTGGGTGCTGAAGTGCAAGGGCTGGGAGACCGACCCGAACGCCTACATCTACTTCACCATCCAGGGCCATGCCTGGGCGCCGATCTGCAAGGTTCTCGGCCGTGAGGAGTGGATCGAGGATCCGGCCTACAACACGGCCCGGGCCCGCCAGGACAAGATCATGGACATCTTCGGCATCATCGAGGAGTGGCTCGCCGACAAGACCAAGTTCGAGGCCGTCGACATCCTGCGCAAGTTCGACATCCCGTGCTCGCCGGTGCTGTCGATGAAGGAACTGTCCGTCGATCCGTCCCTGCGCGCCAGCGGCACCATCGTCGAGGTGCCGCATCCGAAGCTCGGCTCGTACCTGACGGTCGGAAGCCCGATCAAGTTCTCGGACATGCCGGTGGAGGTGAAGGCCTCGCCCCTGCTCGGCGAGCACACCGACGAGGTCCTGCTCGACCTCGGCTACACCCAGCAGCAGATCGAGCGCCTGCACCAGGCCCGCGCCGTCTGAGATGGATGCGACGCGGCGGGCACCCGTGCCCGCCACAGGCTGAACACCACGGCGCGCCGAAAGGCGCGCCGTCTTCTTTTGGCGGTGGGCGGGCTTGTCCTCGGCGTCCAGCCTGAGGCATGGCGGCTGGGATCCGCCCGGGTGCGCCTCCGGTCTCGAGCGCGAGGGCGATCCTCCGATGCGGATCTCCCTGCGACCCCTGATCCTCGAAGCCGCGCCCTTGAGCGCGCGAGCGCCCGCGCGCGGCCGGTGGGGCGCTCATCGGCATCCTCGCCACCGGGCTGGTCTGCCGCGCCGCGCTCGGGGCCGAGACGGCCCTGCCGATCCTGATCGCGCCGATGGGCGCCTCGGCCGTCCTGCTCTTCGCGGTGCCGGCGAGCCCCTGGCGCAGCCCTGGTCGATCCTCGGCGGCAACGTGGTCTCGGCCTTCGTCGGCGTCGCGGCAGCGCTCCTGCTGCCCGATCCGTTCATCTCCCTCGCCATCGCCATCAGCGTCGCGATCCCGCTGAGGATGGGTGTGCGCTGCCTTCATCCGCCGGGCGGCGCCGTGCCGTTGATGGCGGTGCACCGATCCAGGGCCTCGGATACGGCTTCGTGCTTAGGCCGGTCGCCGCGAACTCGCTGCTGCTGCTCACCGTGGCGCTGCTGTTCAACAATCTCACCGGGCGCGCCGGCCCGCACGTCCTGCCGAAGTCGCCGGCCAACCACGGCACCGGCGACCCGCTCCCCTCGGCCCGCGCCGGCGTCACGGCCTCGGACATCGATGCGGTGCTCGAGGATTTCGACCAGGTCTCCGATGTCCGCCGGACCGACCTCGAGGCGATCCTGCTGCAGGTGCAGCTCCATTCCGACCGGCGCCGCTCGGGCCAGGCGACCTGCGCGGAGATCATGTCCCGCGAGGTCGTCGCCATCGGATCGGAAGCGCCCCTGCGCGAGGCCCTCGACCTCCTGCGCCGGCACCACATCGAGGCCCTGCCGGTGACGGACGAACGCGCCCGCGTCCTCGGCATCGTCACCCAGACCGACCTCGTGGTCGAACTCCTCGCCGACGCCGCTGGGCGGCCCGTGCCCCCGCCCTCGGGGCATGCCGGGCCGAGATCCGGGTTTCATCCGGTGGGCGCACGGCTGTAAACGTCGGCAACCGTGTGAGTGCCCATGTTCCTCTCCACAAGCGGGGGGAACCGAGCACAATGCGACCGTCTCTCGGTTCAGGCCATGAGGTCGTTCGGGTCGACCGTTCTGTCGTCTTCGACGTGGGCGCCCCCGGCGCTTTCGGCCACCGGCACCTCGGCGGGCAGCCAACCGCTGAACGGGTCCAGCGCGTCCGGCTCCGCCGATCGGTACCAGCGCCAGAGCTGATCCGCTGCGCTCAGGGCGTACCAGCGCCCCGGCCGGCCCTCCGCCAGGATCGGGCCGAGCGTGCGGTGATGGAGCCAGATCCGCGCAGCGTTCTGCGGGGCCGTGCGCATCGGGCGCCACGGAGCCGTCGGCGTCATCGCGTCAGTCCAGGTGTCGAGGGACGTTGAAACGGGCGCGGGGGCCTGGACATGGCGTCCGGCCCCCGCGTGTTCGACAGGATGCTGGCCGCGTCAGCGTTGGATCACGCCGCGACGACGCGGGGGGCGGGCTTGGTCTCGTCGGAGACCGCGAGCGCCTGGGCCACGACCCGCTTGCGCCAGGGCTTCAGCACCGCGATGGCGAGGAGCGAGGCCAGGACGTTGGCGCCGGCCGCCACCAGGAACACGCCGTCCCAGCTGTTGGTGGCCTGCTGCAGGTAGTTCGCCACCGGCACGAGGAGGGCCGCCGTGCCCTTTGCGGTGTAGAGCAGGCCCGCGTTGGTGGCGGCGAACTTGGTGCCGAAGGTGTCCGTGCAGGTCGAGGGGAAGAGTGAGTAGATCTCACCCCAGGCGAAGAACACGAAGCCCGAGAGCAGCACGAACCACAGCGGGTCATGGCCCCAGAGGTAGAGCATGTAGATGCCGAAGCCTTCCATGGCGAAGGCGATGAACATGGTGTTCTCGCGGCCGATCTTGTCCGAGACCCAGCCGAAGAACGGACGGGTCAGGCCGTTGAGCACCCGGTCGATGGTGGCCGCGAAGGTGATCGCCACCATGGTGATGCCCATGATCGTGACGGGCACCTTGTCGACGCCGAT